>CAYFVU010000052.1:0-15401 GCA_964346645.1 uncultured Spirochaetaceae bacterium
TGGTGGTTATATTCTAAGCTTTCTCATGATATGTATGATTTAGAATCTTTATTAGAAATTTCATTTGATAACTGGAGAAGTAGAGAATATGAATAGAAAAAAAAGAGAAGATTTCGCGCTTATTTGTAAGCTCCACGTACCGGAATTGCCCTTTCTGCGGTCATTTATTGATTACTACAGAGAGCTCGGCGTCAGCAAGTTCTACTTTATCGATACGTCGCCTGTGGGTGATGAGCGTATATCCGAATATCTCGAGAAATGGTATGGAAACTGGGGCTCATTTGTTACATTGGAAAACCACCAAATAACCGAGATTGCAAATGAGAATAAGAGAATCTCATTTAATGAGTCTGATAACATATACAACAAACTGAATGCAAAAATTCGGGAAGAATGGTTGCTGGTCGCGGATGTAGATGAATTCTTTTACTTCGGTAAAGATGTGTCGCTCCGCGACTTTGTTGACAAATACCCTGGGGATTACTACTGGTTTCCATGGGTCAAAGTAGTTTCCGATGAGTGGAACGTCTCAACAGAGAAGACTATTGGATTTTCTGAAAATACTGTTAAATATATGGTTCGCACCAGACACATGGCCGCGCTGAAGGATCATGGGTTTTACAGAAAAGGGCATCTGCTGCCATGGAAGAGCATAGATAAAAAGAAGTTGCGTGAGAGTCGGAAATTAGCTCGTAAAGAGAGAGTAGTCGGACACCCGGGAGTATGTATACATTATTGGTCACGTGGGATACGGGATGTGTTAATAAAAACTGCCGCAAACCGTGTGGGAGCAAAGGCGACAGTCGGAATGACCTCGAATGATTCCCACGAGGATGTCTTCAACGCTACACGCCGTCTATTGCAGAGCATCGGTTCTCCGGAGGAAATCCCGAAGCGGCTCAAGATGCTTGCAGAATATTATCTGAGAAATCACTCGGAGCACTTCGATTTTCCTTGGCAAGCTGAGATAGATTCGGACTTATTGAATCAACTCCTGTATGAGTACATAGATACGGATACAGTCGATAAGTTGTGTGACCTCTACTACCGTTACAAGGAGAAAGTGATTAACGGAGAGGTTTCAGCCGCCGAATAATATGCTAAAATACTGCGCAATCATGAATGTACGTATGGAGGACTGAGGTGAATCGGAAGCTGAACACGTACGGCCTGCACCGCGTGGCTGCGGTGTGTCTCTTCATATTGAGTGTTGCGTGGTTTTCTCCCCAGCCGGCATCGGCGCAGGGGACCGACATGCTCGCCGCCCCGGAGGTGACCGATCCGGGCAACAAGATATACCGCTACTACGAGCTGTGGCGGGATGCCGGGCTGCTCGACGAGCTCCCGCACGTAATGCCCTATCCGCTGCAGGTCCATGTAGAGCTGTTGCGGGAGGTTATCGCGAAGGGCCGGACGCCCGAGCTCGACAGGAAGAAGGCAGAGGGCTTTCTCGAGTACCTCCGGCCGAGGGGGAGCTCCGAGCGGGCCGAAAGAGGCGGGGGTGCTGAGGCCGAAGGCGCCGCGGGAGTAGAAGGCGAAGGATCGAGCGGCGAAGAAGGAGCGAGCGGTGCCGAAACCTCGCGCGGCTTCTCCTACATCCAGCTCAAGACCGTTGCTCGGCCCTACATCACCGACGGAACCAACCGGAGCGAGGAGCTCGGGGACGAGACGGAGAAGGGCTACGACCGCATCCACGGCGAGGGCGGCATGGGCATCTCGGCCGGCGGCTTCTTTGCCGGGAATGCGAGCCTGGCCGTCGACTGGCTCGGCTTCGGCAAGGACGAGAACCATCCCTCCCTAACCATCGACACCTTCGAGGACAATGCCCAGGCGGGCTTCGGCGGCAGGACAATCGACCTGCGGCAGAACTTCAACAACATCTTCGCCATCGGAGGTCCGGACTTCTACTTCCAGAGCGGGATCGCCCGGGCGGCCATGGGACCGGCCTACGGAGAGAGCCCGGTCCTCAGCGGGCAGGCGGGGCAGCTGCCCCAGTTCATCGTCGCCTACGACGGCGGCGCCTTCACTTACACCAGCACCTACCTCGAGCTCACCGCCTCCAACTTCGTGGGGGAGGAGCGCTTTCCCGGCAAGCACATGTTTGTTCAGTCCCTCTCCTGGCAGCCGCCGCTGGAGGGGCTCGAGCTCTCTCTCTACCAGACCTCCGTCTGGGGCGGGCGCTTCGACCTCAACTACTTCGTCCCCTTCAGCTTCCTCTTCTACAACCAGTCCCTCAACGGCTTCGAGGACAACTCCCTGCTCGGGGGCGCTCTGCAGTACGACTTCCCGAAGGGGCTCTCCTACAAGACGGTCGGCTACGTGGACGATGCCGACTTCAACAAGTTGGCCCGTCTGGACTTCGGGGGCAAGAGCAAGCTGGTCTGGGACAACCGGATATCTCTGACGCCGCTGCAGCGCTGGATGCGCCGGCTCGAGCTGAGCTACACCATCATCACTCCCTACATGTACACCCACAAGGGTGACCGCTTCGTCCACGACAACTACGACGACAAGTGGGATCTCGAGGATGATACTGGCAATAGTATCGAAGAGTACTACCAGACGATCCTCGAGGGCGAGCCGAACTACAAGAACTACACCCACGCCGGCGACTCGCTCGGCGTGCAGCTCAAACCCAACTCGGACCGGCTGGCGCTTAAGTACCACGCGAGGCCCTTCCCGGGCTTCCTCGTCATGCTGGGCGGCTCCTACACCCGCCACGCGAACGCCACGCAGGACCTCGAGGGGAGCTTCGACTCCAACCCCGGGGCCTTTACCGAGCCGGGGAGCATCTACGACGACGGCTACAACGACGACCGCAGGCCCGGCTTCAACTCCGGCGTCGGCTTCCTCGACCAGTCACCCATGGAGCGGACGGCGAAGGCCGAGGGGACCCTCGGCTACACCCGGAGCTTCGGCTCCCACCAGTTCGCCGTGGCCGGCACCCTCATCTTTTCCCACGTGGAGAACGCGGGGCTGGTGAAGAACGAGACGGAAAAGAGCCTGCACGGGCTGATTTCTCTCATCTATCAGGTTAGACTCTGGTAGTGGGCGGACGGCGCCGCTATCCCGCCGAGAAGCAGCGGCGCCCCAGCGCCGAAGCATGTCAGCACCGCCGAGAAACAGGTTACCGAGGAGACCGCAGCTATGCGCACATCGACATATACACTGGCACCGACACTTATTGGAGTTCTCTTGCTGGGGGCGGTCGTTCCAGCCGCCGCGGGGCCGGAGCGGGCCCTCTCGTACCTCGATGCAGCGCAGCTGCAGGAGGTCGAGGAGAAGGGTATCGTCTTCTCACGCCCCGACGAGGCGGAGGATCTGCGGCTCGTGCCGCCGGAGTTCCGGGACTCCTTCACCGAGGATCTGGAGGAGGTCAATCCGAACGTGATCTCCGAGGCGGTCCTCTGGATCGACACCGACAGCGGGAAGAGCCGGAGGGAGAACCTGCTCTTCCTGATGAACAAGTTCCTGCAGGTAGACCGGCTCACCGAGATAAGGTACTACAATCCCGACAAGGACAAGCACCACGTCGCCTTCGATGCGTCCTACCGGGTCTCCGAGGAGGGGAGTCGCAAGAGGCTCGAGAACATCCGGCTGACGAGCCTCCCCGATACGCTCGAGATCGTGGTATTCCAGAAGCTGCCGCCGCTCGGGCCTATGACCTCGAAGTACGTCTACACGGCCGACGATGAGCACATGGAGATGGTGGCGCGCAACCTCACGCCGCTGAAGTACTCCTTCCTGGCGGTCATCCGTGAGGGCAACTTCTACACCCGGGTGCTCGTGCTGCCGCGGGAGGAGGGGTTCATTCTGTACGGAGTGGGGGCGATCCGCCTGCTCAACCCCTTCAACATCCTGGGGGACAAGATCGAGCCCTTCTACTACCGGATAAAGGGCATCTTTCAGTGGTACAGAGAAGAGGCGCTTCTTCCCCTTGAGTAAGCCGGCGGAATTCGGTATCGTTACTTCGAGAAACTAATATGCACGGAACACTGAAGAAACTGCTGCTGCTCTTAGGCGATGTCATACTCCTGTACGTAGCGCTCTTTACGGTGCTCTACAACTTTTACGATGCATCCCTCACCTCGACGAAGGTCTGGGAGCATCTGCACGCCTTCACCATTCTCTTCGTCATCTGGGAGCTCGTCTTCTACATCTGGAACCTCTACAACCTCGAGCTGCAGGACTACGTGATCCACTACGTGAAGGCGATCGTCATCAACGTCATCATCGCCATCGTCTTCTTCTACGCCGCGCCCTACTTCGACATCGCGCCGAAGACGAACCTGCTGCTTATCGTGGCGACCTTCACCTTCTTCTTCGTCCTGTGGCGGATCGTGGCGATCTACATCTTCAGCCTCGTGCGCCCCTACTATCAGCTCGTGCTCGTGGGCATGGACGAGCACATGAAGGATCTCGCACACCGGGTGATGGAGAAGAAGGGGAGCAACTACTCGCTGCACACCGTGGTCAACATCGAGGGGGAGAATATCCCGCAGTTCATTCTCGATCAGGGGGTGGCGGTCGAGCACGATCTGAAGGTGCTCAAGCACTTCGCCGACCGCGGCACGCCGGTAAAGGTGGTCGTAAGCGACGACCTCTATCCGAAGCTCTTCCGCGAGCTCTACGACTACCTGCACGAGAAGATCAGCTTCTACTTCGTGGCGAGTTTCTGGGAGGAGGCCGAGCGCGAGGTGCCGATCTACGCCACGAGCGAGCTCTGGTTTCTCGACAACCTGAGAAACGACGGCAAGTTCGCCTACGAGACGGTCAAGCGGCTCGCCGACATCGTCTTCTCCCTGCTGCTCATGCCATTCGTTGGCCTGGTCTACGTCCTCGCCGGCCTGGCGGTCAAGATCGACAGCAAGGGACCGGTCTTGTTCTCCCAGATGCGAGTCGGTCGCAACGGCCACGTCTTCAAGGTCTACAAGCTCCGCTCGATGAGGCAGGATGCCGAGAAGGACGGGACGCCGCAGTGGGCGACGGAGGGCGATCCGCGAATAACCAAGGTCGGCAACTTCCTGCGCCGCACCCGCATAGACGAGCTGCCGCAGGTGGTCAACGTCCTCTGCGGGGACATGAGCTTCGTCGGCCCGAGGCCCGAGCGGCCGGAGTTCGTCGAGCAGCTCTCCGAGCGGATTCCCCACTACGGGCTGCGCCACCTCGTGCGGCCGGGGCTGACCGGCTGGGCGCAGGTAAACTACGAGTACGCCTCCACCGAGGAGACGACGGCGATAAAGCTCTCCTACGACCTCTACTACGTAAAGAATCGTTCGGCCCTGCTGGACATAAAGATCTGCCTCAAGACGGTGCTCGTCGTCTTCGAGCGCAGGGGGCGCTAGCGGCGGCCCCTAAGCCCGCCCAATAAGGTTATACAGCGAATTGAGACCACCACTACGCGAGGACGAAAGATGAACACGACCTTCCGGCCTGCGGGCCGAATGCTGCTGATGCTGTTGCTCCTGTCGAGCTTAGCAGCCGGCTTCTCCGCGCAGAACCTTGCAGCCCAGAACGACCAGGGGATGTTTCCCGTCTCTTCGGCGATCTACGAGTATCTCGATGTCGTTGCCGCCGAGGCGGGCGAGGTGCCGAACCACTTCGAACGTCCCGCGACGAGGGCACAGATTCTCGACACCGTGGACGAGATCGACTACGGAAAGCTCTCGCCTGCCGCCCGGAGGCTCTACGACGAGATCATGCGGGAGCTCGAGGTCGAGCCGGACTATACGGAGGGCGACGGGCTGGCCGTCGCCTTCGAGGCGGAGCTGAACCTAGAGACCTACCTGCAGGAGGATCCCGACCACGTGGAGTGGAAGGAGGCCGAGCACGAGCGCCTGCCCTTCCTCAACTTCCCGATACAGGCATGGCTCTTCGACTCGGTCTACACCCGCGTGGAGTTTCCCCTCAAGAAGGTCCCCTTCGTCTACGAGGACAAGGCCCGCCACCTCGGCCGCTGGACCAACGTCCCGCTGACGATGAGCCAGATCGACTATCAGTATCCCCCCGTGGCCTACATCTCCGCAGGCGGCTCGCACTGGAATGTACAGGCCGGACGTGACGCACTGAGCTACGGCAGCGGCAGGAGCGGCAACTTCTTAATCGGCGAGCACATTCCCTACTACAACTTCGTGCGGGCGAAGACCTTTTGGGACGCCTTTACCTTCTACTACACCGTAATCGACCTGGAGAAGTGGAACACCGGCGCAGAGAACATCGGCGACGAGGACGAGCGCAACGTGCAGCGCACCCTGATGTCGCACGGCTTCGTCTTCAACTTCATTCCGCGCCTGCGCCTCTCCGTGCGGGAGTCTTCGATGCTGACCGACTACGCGCCGACCATTCAGTACCTCAATCCCTTCTTCGCCTTCCACAACTGGTATGTGGAGACCAATAACGAGGACAACCCCATCGCCGCCAACAGCATCCTCACCGTCGATGCCAAGGTGAACGTGGCGAGGGGCCTCAATCTCTACGGCGTGCTCACCGTCGACCAGTATCAGACCTTCTTCGAGATATACCGCTACGATTCGGGCAGCACGCCGAATGCCTACGGCTACATGCTGGGCACCGAGCTCTCGGTTCCCGCGGGAAAGGGCTACTGGCTCGGCAATGTGGAGTGGGTCTACACCAACCCCTGGCTCTACATCCACGAGAAGAGCAATGCGACCCTCATCTGGACCGGGCAAATCGAGAGCAACGTGGACGGCTCCTTCTACAAGCACCTGCCCATCGGCTACCCGACGGGCCCGGACAGCATGAACCTCTTTGCAAGCATCGGCTACACGAAGCCGCGGGCCTACCGTCTCAAGGGCGGGTATGAGATGAAGATCAAAGGAGCGCAGAACGTAATCGAGACCGTCTGGGAGAAGAGCGGCAAGGCCGCCTCTATGACCACTCCCACCGGCGTCATCGAGCGCTCGCACACTGCCTGGCTCGAGGGGGCGGTACAGCCGAAGGGATTCGGCCCGCTCGAGGAGCTGGGGTCCGGCCTCGCCTACATCTGGCTTGCCAACGAGCACAACATCCGCGGCGAGGACTACCGGGAGCTGCAGGTCTCGTTTCACGTCGGACTGCGGTTCTGAGGCTTTGGCTCGCCGGACCGGTCTCGACTGTCCGGCCTTGACCGTCCGGCCGGCGACATGCGAAAGCACTCAGCCTGCAGGAGTCCGAATTTTCCACATGGGGTGAATAGAATGCAGAATGCCAACACGTACAAGAATCGCAGGGGCCCGAGGCTGCTCACCGCTCTGTTCACCTTTGCTGCGCTCCTCTTCTCTCCGGTCCCGCTCTTCGCCGAGGAGAACGCAATAAACCTCGACCGTCTGGATGAGGGCTACTACGTCTGCACCTACGAGGAGCACTACTACGACGGGGTGGGCGAGAGCGTCTTCACCCTGAAGAAGATCTCCGGCGGCTACGAGGCGGTGTGGGACGGCATCAGCGACTCCACCACGCTCTATGCCGACGAGAACTTTCGCACCCAGGGCATCACCCTGGAGAGCGAGAAGCGGAATCTGCAGGTCGAGCGGCGCGGCGACCGAATCGAGGTGACGGGAACGGTCGAGGGGGAACGGGTCGAGAAAACCCTGAAGCTCGACTCTCCGCACTGGTTCCAGATGCTGCCCTTCTCCCTCATCTCCTTCGTGCGCTCCGGCGAGGATGAGGTCGAGTTCTCCCTCTTCGACCCCTTCAACATGAAGATGCGCAACATGAAGATCTCGAGGAAGGGCGAGGAGGGGGTGAATCTCTTCGGGACCGACTACCGCACGGTAAAGCTGAACATGAGAATGCGGGGCTTCCTCTCACCTTTCTGGAAGGCGGAGATCTGGACGGGCGCCGGCAGCGGCACTCATGTAAAGTACGAGGGGCTCAACGTGGAGCCGAAGCGCCACAAGTCGAAGATCTACCTCAAGCGCGTGGAGTTCGTTCCGGAGAATTAGCACTATCGGTCGCGCAGTCCGGCCGAACCGGCTCTCCGTTCCGGTAGTGCTCTGCGGCCGTGCTCTGCGGCCGGATGCGCCCCGGTAACGAGCTCCTCGTACAGCCCCTCGTAGTGCTCTGCAATACGCGCCGCATCGAATCTTTCGGCCAACCTGCCGCTCTCATGCGCGCAGCGGCGTCGGAGCTCGTCGTCGTCGGCCATGCGCACGATACGGTCGGCCAGAGCCTCGGCGTCGCCGGCGGGAAACGAGAGGCCGTTGCATGCAAGCAGCTCCCCGATGGCCGGCAGATCCGGCACGATAATCGGCGTACCGCAGACGATCGCCTCGATCAGCGAGAGCGGCTGGTTCTCGGTCGTGCTCGCGGTCACCGCCGCCCTCGCCTGTTCGAGCAGCCCGCCGCCGATGAGCTCGCCCCGCGGAATCCTTCCCAAAAACTCCACTGCCTCGCCGAGGCCGAGCTCCTCCGCGATGCGCCGGTACCTAGTGCGGCCGGGACCATCCCCCGCGATCAACAGGCGGATCTCCGGGTCCCGCAGTCTCGCCCTCCGAAACCCCTCCAGCAGCACCCCCACCGACTTCTCTTCGCCCAACCTGCCTGCGAAGAGAAACATCTTCCCCTCCCACTCCAAAACTTTTTTGTTCTCGACTCTCGATACTGCCGCCGTCGCGCCTCGGGGTCTGGTCGTCTCGGTCCGGATTCCGGTCATCGCGCCCCGGATTCCGGTCGTCTCGGCCCCGTTGCCGGGAAGCTCGACTCCGTTGTCGATGTGGAGCAGCCTGCTGCCGGGAAACCGGCACGCGAGCATGCTGCAGACGTAGGCGCTCGGGGCGGTAGTGGCGTCGCTGTGCCGGACGAAGAGGCCGATGAGACGCCACGCCGCCGCTTGGGCGACCTGCTGCACTCTGCGAACAGGCATCCGCACAGCGGTATCTGCGACGGGTTTTCCGTCTCGTGCGGCCGGCCTCGCCTTTACAGCCGCGCGCCGGAAGAGTAAGCCGTAGCGCAGGTACCTCTCCTCGAAGAAGAGCGTGTGCAGGCTGTGGACCACCGGTATGCCGCTCCGGCGAGCCGCACGAAGCGCCGTCCACGACAAGGAACCTTGTCCGGTGAGCTGCAGCACGTCGACAGCCTCCTCATCGAGAATGCGGGAGGCGTGCCTGCTCCAGGGAGAGACCATGCGCAGGCCCGGGTATATGCCCGACGGCAGGCTCGGGATGTAGCGGACCGGAATGCCCTCGTATTCGCCGCTGCGGCATGCACGCCCCGAAGGGGCGATGAACACGACCCGGTGCCCCCGCTTCCGGAGGTGGCGGGCAATATCTGCGGCTGCGGCGATGACACCGTTCATAACGGGGAGGAAGATTTCGTGTACGATTGCGATGGTCAATTCCTGTGCCCTCCAAACTCCCATGTGGGGCAGTGTTTTTTGCCCCTCTCCATTTCAGCCTCCTCCATTTTTGCCCCTACGCATGTGGTAAAACTCTATTCGTTCGAATCTATAGCCGAATATCAGCTTGAAAAAATGGGGAAACCGTCGTACCATTCTCTACGATCGACATCTTAGATCATGACCCGATAAGAGGATATGTATCGAACATGCGAGCTTATAAAGAATTCTACTCAGTTATCAAGAGGGGGATGTTGCTCCTCCTCATCTTTCTGTGTGCCGGTGCCATCGGTCTGTGGGCCGATACTATAGAGGAGACCTCCGGCGGCACGCAGTACGAGATAGACAAGATCGAGTACGAGATAAAGGGCTACACGCGCAAGAGCGTGTTGATACACTATCTGCAGATCGAAAAGGGCGAGACCTTCGAGAGCAGAGAGGAGCTCGAGGCATACATAGCCGACAAGCTCCAGCTGATCGAGAACCAGAGAACCCTCGCAGAGGGCAGCATAAAGCCTACTTTTCACGAGAAGGCCGACGAGCCGGGAAAGGTCTATGTGGATCTCAACGTGACCGTCTCGGATACCTGGAACTACCTGGTTCTGCCCTACTTCAGATACGACTCGAACGAGGGGCTCCTGCTGAGCCTTCGGGGGCGGAACTACAACTTCCTCGGCGGCATGGAGAAGCTCGAGGTCAACTTCGACTACCTCAAGTCGGGGGTCGACGAGCACGAGTACTCGCTCAACGGCGAGTTCGCCGTACCCTTCTACTGGTGGGGCTACGAGTGGATGTTCGACTTCGAGGAGGACGTGGTCATAAATCCCGAGGAACCGACCTACTTCTACTCCAGGGCGGGACTTTCGCTCGACATTCCCACCAGCTTCCTTACCTGGCAGGCCGGCGTCGACCAGGAGTACTACCTCAACGAGGACGGCGAGGACGATCCCGACACCTGGTATCTTACAACTGCCGGACGCTTCGGCACCTCCATCCCCCTCGGATTCGAGCTGCCCGGCTTTACCGAAGTGCACTACAGTCCGGCGGCGATAAGCTCGGTCTCCTACAAGCCGGGAGCAGGAATAAGCGAGGAGCGGGCCGGCGTCGAGCTCGGCGGTGTGCACGGGATCTCTACGGGACGCATCGACTGGAAGGGGAACTTCCGCTCCGGAGCCGAGCTGAGTGTTTCGCAGGATGCCCGCTGGAACTTCGAAAAAGAGCAGTGGTACAGCGACTTCGAGGCGGAGCTGCAGGTTCACGAGACGCTCGGCTTCATGGGGATTTCGAGCAGGCTGACCGGTTTCTACAAGTATCAGGGCGAAAAGAACGATGCGGGGGACGAGATCCGCGGCATACTCGACCGGCGTATCGACGGCAACGGCGCGATCTTCGGCAACTTCGACTTCCCCTTCAAGATGTGGATCTGGTTCCTCGACCGCTGGTTCGAGGGTCACCTCTCTCCCTTCTTCGATTTTGCGATGGTGCATCCGGCAGACAGCGGAGGCGAGTGGGAGAGGCCGTGGTACGGTACCGGCCTCGAGGCCTTCGCCTACTTCAAGAAGGCCCGCTCGATTTATCTGCGCATGTCCGTCGGCGTGGACGCGGAGGCGATGCTCGACGGCGTCTCGCTGGGTCAGAACGCTCCCCGTGACGGAGAGCCGATATACGAGGTTTACATTGGTCTCGGACACCACTACTGAGTGCCGGCGGCAGGGTCCCCGTACGAGAGGCACTGGAGTGTGAGCGGGGGAGAAGAACTGGGGGACGGCGGGAACGAAAAGGAATATTTTTTTACCCCAATTATATCAATATGATACAATAAAAATTCACTTTTTCGGCAGAAATGCAAAGCAGGAGCAGCAATGCGGTCCTAGTAGAGCATACAACGAGCATCTGCAGAAATCGCAATAAGCAGAAATTGTAATAAAAGGAGGATGTCATGATTCTCGGCTATGTACGCCAAGCCGTGCAAACGGCTGGAAATTCGGTGACCCCGGCTGTGCCGGAGAGCGGCAGACGGATGGATTATATCTCCTGCTCGACCGTTTCCGCCTCTTCCCTCCCGCAGAGCAAGCAGCTGCCCCTTCCCTTCGGGGACGAGCAGCTCTGCATCCTCCGCTTTCGAAACGGCGAAAATGGTGAGCTCGGGCACGGAGAGGGCGAGCGGCGCAGGAGCGGGATCTGGCGCCGCGGCAAGGTGCTCTACGTCGATTTCGGCTCCGGCGGCGAGTGCGCGTAGGCGCCGCCGCCCGCAGCTCAAGTAAGCCTGAGTAAGACCGGCCCGGCCCGCCTCATGAGCTGCTTCGAAAGTCCTTGTAGAGCATGCTCGGCTGGATGTCGGAGTTGCCCTGGTACTTGCCGCTCTGGTACTCGTCGTGGTCGGGGGAGATCTCGTGGTAGTAGATCTGGCAGATCTCGATGCCCGGGTAGATGGTGATCGGCTGCACGCAGAAGATCTCGAGGGTCCAGTAGCCCTTGAAGCCCACGTCGCCGAAACCGGCGGTAACGTGGATAAAGAGTCCGAGCCTGCCGACCGAGCTCCTGCCCTCGAGCATGGGCACGGCCTTGTGGGTCTCGGTGAACTCTACGGTTCTGCCGAGGTAGAGACGTCCCGGTTCGAGGCTCAGTCCCTCCTCGGGGATGTGGATCTCCTCCACAGGATTGTCGAGCCGCATGTCGAGCGCCCCGCCCGTGTAGCCGAGGAGCTTGTCATGCAGCCTGAGGTTGTAGCTGTTGGGATTCAGCTGTGCCGGCTCAAATGGCTCGATGATGATGTCCGAACCGAGCCGCTTTTCTATCTCACGTCCCGAGAGGATCATAGAGGCCTCCGTATTCCTGTTGCATCTTCACGCCGCGGCCCCGGCCTGGGCGGGGAGATTTTTACGAAGTGTAACGGTTTCGCCGCAGGAAGGCAATCGGGATGCCCTGCGGGGCAGCAATCGCTGCCTGCGGGGGCTATGCGGTGGGTATGACCGGAGGCGATTTTCGGCTCTCTCGTGCAATTTCCCTTGAAATCTCATATGAGCTAGCGCTATCTTGTAGTCGTGGATGTAGTGTCGACCCTGCAGTTTGCCGAGTTCTCCTCCTACCTTTCGGGTTTTTCTGCCCTCGAACGGTTCTTTTCGAGGGTGCAGGGGCCTGTGCTGCAGGTGGAAACCGAGGGAAGCATCGTCGATTTGAGCAGGCTCTTCGACGGCATCTCGTTTACCGGCTCCTCGGCCTTCGACGCGGTGCTCGAGCGCGGAGGAACGACGATCCTGTTCCGCTGCGTCGACGATGCGGACGGGCGTTTCGGCGGGTCGAGCATTGGTGCGGGTTTAGGCATCACCGGGGCAAATCTCACGGGCACGGATGACGGCGGGGCCTCCCGTTTTCAACGAACGCTCCCTCCACCCAGTCCCCGAATCGTGCTGATCGACGAAGCCTTCACCCTCCAGGGCTCTCTTCTCTACGACATCCCGCGCAGGGCCTTCGTCGACCGCCGATCGGTCTACTACTCGCTCAGAGAGAAGAAGCTCGAATTGTCGACGCATGAGGGCGGTGAGACGCGGGCGGTTCCGGATGTGTGGGGACTCCTCGATGGACGAGCCGGGGCAGGAGGCGCTGTGCGGGATTCCTGGTATCCGGTATTCGAGGCGGCTCTCATTGTTGCACGGCTGGGCTATGAGCCGTCTCCGGAGCTCGTAGAAACGCTGCGTGTCCCGAGTGCCGGGGAGATGTCGGGAGAGGAGCAGGAAGGGCGGGAGAGGCAAGCGGGCAGGGAGCCGCTGACCGAATTGGAACAGCGCTTTCTCCTGACCGGGGTGCTGACGGGCAAGTGGGCAGGCCGCGGGCTCTCCCTGCTCATGGAGACGGGTTTCGTAGAGACTCACTGGCCGCTTCTCCACGCCATGGCGCGGGTGGACCACAGCAAAGAGCATCATCCCGAGGGCAATGTCTGGCGCCACACGGTGGAGGCCTTTGCCTACCGGAAGATCAGGGAGCTGCCCCTCTCCCTCGGGCTGCTGCTCCACGATTCCGGCAAGCCGTTTACCGGTCCCCGCAACGGCAACGCCTTCGACAGGCATGCGCAGATCGGCGCAGACCGCGCCCGCCGCTTCCTCTCCCAAATGGGATTCCACGAGGAGCTCATCGGGCAGGTTGACTACTTCGTGCGGCAGCACATGCTTCCCGCCTACATCCCGAAGCTCCCCTTCTCGAGGACCGAGGAGGTCCTCTCCTCTCCGCTCTTTCCCGAACTGCTCGAGCTCTACCGCTGCGACGTCTCCTCCACCTTCCGCGGGCCCGACGGCTACTACCGTGCCTGTGCCACCTACCGGAACTTCCTCAAGAACAGGAGAAATCCTTTCCGGTCGACGGATGGAAAGAAGCGGCTGCGCCTCCTGGTCGAATAGAAGTCGAAAATGATAATTCCTGGAGTCGAGAAAAAGTGATGGATAAATTCGCGCGCTCCTGGTAGTATGGGCTATCCGGGAGTTCAGATGTCGTCGAATCTCGTACACACAGCGCTGTACAGCCTCACTGTAGCCTTTTTTATCCTCTCGACCTCCTGTACCACTCCTGTCGTACAAAACGGCCCTTCAGCGGACGCCCAGCAGAAGGCAGGGGGGGCGCAGGAAGAGAAGACGGGGACAGCTGCGGACGATCGACCCGAGGAGGCGAGAGAGCCTGCGGATGAAACTGTGCAGGAGGGGGGTGAGCGCCCCGGTCTTCCGGCGGAGGAGATCTTCAGGCTCTCTCGGCGCACGATACCCGACCGCTTCCTCCTTATCGAGGAAGGCGGCAGGCCGGTCTCCCTCTTCTACGACCTCGACGGTAACGGCTATCGCGATGCGATGTACCTCCTCGTGGAACGGAGCGACTCCCTTGCCGGATCCGAGGCCTCCGGAGAGGCGGCGGAAAAAACGAAAGAACAGGATGCGACAGAGGAGGAGCTGAGAGAAGAGCGCCGAAGGGAGCTGCTCGAGAGCTGGTACCGGAGGGGCAGCGTGCCGAAAGAGGCAATATCGAGCGTCTCGCGCATCTACGCCGACCGGCTGGAGCCGGTCGACTACTATCTCTCGGTCTTTCTCCAGACGCCGGACGAGCTCGTATCCATGTACCGCATCCCTCTCGGGGCGTGGAAGGTCTTGGAGGGCTTTCGATCCGTCGAGATCATAAAGAAGAGTAAGATGCCGTACTGCGTGAGCTCATCATTTCAGACTGCCGATGGCAAGGAGCGCGTCTGGGTCATCTTCTCGAAGTACAACAAGTTCTCCACCCTCACCCTCACCGATACGGTCAGCGAGCACAGCGAGCAGCGGGATATCGACGATGACGGCGTCTTGGACGTCATCGAGTGGTCGCAGATCTTCGAGGAGGGAACGGGCTACGAGACCTTCCTCACCTGGTTCAAGTGGAACGGCACGAAGTTCGTGCAGCACCAGTCGGCGAACATCGTGCGGAGCCTCAACGATTTTCTCTCTACGGCGGGCAGGCTGCTGCAGGCGGGTGCCTGGGAGAAGGCCTTCGGCCACATGATGAGTCCGCGCGATTACGAGCGTTACCGATCTGAGGGATATGATTACTCCCGGCTCTTCTCCCTCCTCTTCGAAGAGGAGGCCGAGAACGGTGAGGAAAGAGCTGCGGCTGCCGATGCCGGCGAGGCGGCGGACGGAGACGGAGCGGACTCTCCTCCTCAGACGGATACTCCGGAGGAGCTGATTGCCGAGGATGGAAGCGAGCGGGCCTTTCAACTGGTGGTTTTTCCGCGGGTCATGGAAAACCCCTTCCGGCGCTACGTAGAGTCGGGCGAGGGGCCTCCCTACAGGGTGCGTCTCGCGGCGAGGTTCAGTGTCGGCACGAGCCGCAAATTCGTACGCTACTGCACCGTGCAGATGGACGAAAATCCCTTCAACACCCCGCAGTTCTTCCTCGTCCCGGAGGAGTGAGCCGGGACAGCGGCACGAGGACTCAGAGTTTTCCGGCGGCCGGCGAAAGACCGCGTGCGGCGGCAGCAATTTGCAAGTCGCTGTTGCGGCGGAGGCAGTAATTCGCAAATCGCCGTCGCGGCGGCCGAACGTGTTGC
>CAYFVU010000052.1:15501-24979 GCA_964346645.1 uncultured Spirochaetaceae bacterium
GTTGCGGCGGAGGCAGTAATTCGCAAATCGCCGTCGCGGCGGCCGAACGTGTTGCTCTCGACCGACGACATGCGATACTCTTTGCCCATGAGCACCTATCAAGTAGAAGGAAGCTTCCCGATAAAGGGAAAGATCCGCGCGAGCGGAAATAAAAACTCCGCTCTGCCCTGCATAGCGGCGGCGCTGATGACCGACGAAGCGGTCATACTGCGCAATATCCCTGAGATCGAGGATGTGCGCGTCATGTTCGACATCTTCCGCAAGCTCGGCGGAAGCGTCGAAAAACTCGCCCCGAACGTACACAAGCTGCAGGCGAGCGACATCACGGCCTACGAGATTCCGCCGGAAATCGCGAAGAACATCCGGGCCTCCATCCTCTTCGCCGGTCCCCTGCTCGCTCGGGTGGGAAGGGTGCAGCTCCCGCCTCCGGGCGGAGACGTGATCGGCCGCAGACGGCTGGACACCCACTTTCTCGCCTTCAGCGCCCTCGGCGTGAGGGTCGAAATAGACGGGATGTTCAATCTCAGCGTGAACAAGCTGGTGGGGGAGGACATCTTTCTCGACGAGGCCTCGGTAACGGCCACGGAGAACGCCCTCATGGCCGCCGCCGCAGCCTCGGGCACGACGGTCATCCGCAACGCGGCGAGCGAGCCGCACGTCCAGGACCTCTGCCACCTGCTCAACGCGATGGGAGCGGCGATTATGGGCATAGGCTCGAACATCCTCACCATTCGCGGGAATCCCAAGCTCGGCGGTGCGGACTTCTCCATAGGCGCCGACTTCATGGAGGTCGGCAGCTACATAGGCCTTACCGCCGTCACCCGCGGAGAGCTCGAGATCGAGGATGCGGGGCCGGAGCACCTGCGCATGACCCGCATCGCCTTCGCCAAGCTCGGCATCCACTGGGAGACCGACGGTTCGAACATCTTCGTCCCCTCCGGGCAGGAGCTGAGGGTGGTCCCGGAGATGGGCGGCATGATCCCCAAGATCGACGACGCCCCGTGGCCCGGCTTTCCCGCCGACCTCACGAGCATCACGACGGTGGTGGCCACCCAGGTCGAGGGGACTATCCTCATCCACGAGAAGATGTTCGAGTCCCGCATGTTCTTCGTCGACAAGCTCATCAGCATGGGGGCGCGGATCATACTCTGCGACCCCCACCGGGCGGTGGTCAGCGGTCCCTCACGGCTGCGGGGCGACCAGCTCGTCTCGCCGGATGTGCGCGCGGGCATGGCGATGGTGATCGCGGCCCTCTGCGCCGAGGGTCACAGCATCATACAGAACGTGTATCAGATCGAGCGCGGCTACGAAGATCTTATCGGCCGCCTGCAGTCCCTCGGCGCGAGAATCGAGCGCTCCGAGACGGTGCAGCAGCCGGGCTGAGGCCCGCCAGGCTGCTAGTTTCAGTTCGTCTGCTGAGGTCCGCCCGGCTCATCATTTGTTGCCCGCAGGCCCGAGTTTTCGCCCTCGGGACCTCAGCTCTCGCGCCGGTTCTCCGGCCGTTCCGGCCGTTCCTGCCTCCCCTGCCGCTCCCGCATGATCGACTCGTAGGCGCGGCGGATCTTGAGAAAGGCCTCTTCGGCGGTTTTCTGCTGTTCCGGCTCCAGCGCCGAGAGGCTGTCGGGGTGGAACTGCACCGCCAGCGAACGGTAGACCCGCTTTATTTCCTTTATCGGCGCCTCCGGATCGATTCCGAGGAGACGGTAGCTCTCGATGTCCCGCTTCGCATAGACGAGGTAGGCCATCTGCTCGATCTCCGGGGGTACGGCGAAAGCCGCGCGTACCCGCTCGACCAGGGCTCTCGTATCTGCACTCACGGGGCCGAAGAGCGAGGCCGCCTCGTAGAGGCACTGCATGAGAGCGTACTGCTCGGGCGGCTCCGGAAAAACGAGGTCGGAGACGAGCAGCTGCTCGAAGTTGCGTTCGTTTCTGTGGGCCGGCTGCACGGCCTCGACCACATGCCTCCCCTCGGCCGAGAGGGCGAAGCCCCGGATAACCTGTCGCTTGACCAGCTCGATCTCGCTGCCGTCGAGCCGGAGCCCCCTCGGGTTCTCGGCTCCTCCCTTAAGATCTTTCCGCTCGACCTCGCTCCCGCCGGCCTCACTGCCTTCTTCGGCATCGCCTTCTTCGGCATCTCCGCTTCGGCCCTCGGGGTAGTTCTCGTGTAGCCGCTTCGCCTGCGCCGCGGTGCTGAGGGCGCAGAGTGTAGCCGCGGCGACCCTCCCGTGGGCGGTGAAGCCGAGGCTGCCGGAGCCGTCGAAACGGTTCAGGTCGCGTTCGAGGCTGTAGTGGCGAAAGATGGTGTCCACGAGCTGTCCTGCGATCAGGCCGAAGAGTAAGCCGAAGAGCCTGAGCCCTATCAGGAGCCCCAGCGCCGCGCCGATGAGCTTGCCGCGATGGAATCGGAGCTTCTCATTCCAGAGCCGTCCGAGTTTCTCGAGCAGGCGTGTGCCCGCGCGCGATACGCTGTCCGGGAGACGAGAGCGTTTCATGATTCCCGGTAGCGGGCGATGAAGTAGATCGCTATGAACATGAGGACCGCCTCGAGCACGAGCAGCACGATGAGGCTGAGAGAGAATCCGGCTGTACGGAGGGCTCCCGCGAAGAGGAGGCGGTGGCCGTATTCGTAGAGCGAGAGAAGCCGCTGGAGGACGAACGGCAGCAGCGCCAGGAATGGCAGCAGCAGGACCGGCAGCTTCTGTCTGCGAGGTCTGAAACGCAGGCCCAAACCGACCGCGAAGAGGGCCGTTACCAGGAGGACGAAGGGACTGAGCAGACGCATGAGGGCGGCGAGCTGTATGCGGCTTCGCGGATGGCGGTAGATCTCGAAGGTCCTCTCGAGGGTGAACAGGTCGATGAGGTTGAGGCGTGCGAGAAACTCCCTGTGCATGCTCATGCGGGAGAGGTCGGCAACCGAAGCGGCGCTTCGGTAGATGTGGGGCAGGCCCTCTTCCCCGAAGGCAGGCGCCGATCCGGAGCTCTCCCCCGACTCGTTTGCAGCGCCCGAGGTGATGGTCGGCTCTATTGCATTGCCTCTCCGGTCTCTGTCTATGCCCCGAAAGAGGAATATGGAGTAGGGCTCGCCCCCCTCGGAGACCCGGGGACTCAGCTTGGCGTACGGTGCAGAGAGGTGACGGAGAAAATCCCCTCCGGATGTAAAACTTATCAACTCCACGTTGTGGAGCCACGCCCCTGCCCCGCTGCGCACCATCTTGTCGATGTAGATGACGGTGCGGCGACCCTCCGTTCCGGGTTCGAGATATACGACCGTCCGCAGACCGGGCATGGTGTCGGTCTCCTCGGCCTCTTCGATGAAGTAGGTCTGCTCCTTTGCCGTGACTCTGCTCTCTTGTAGGTACTCCTGCACGTCTGGGTCCTCCGGCACCTCCCTGCTCAGCTCGAGAAAGATGTAGTAGGCCTGTACCGGATTGCCCTGCTGCAGCGCTCTGTAGCCGCGCACCTTCCTCTCGTAGATGGAGTGGGCGCGTCTCTCCTCGCGGTCGGGTTCCATCTCGCCTATCTTCTCCCATGCGCGAGCGGCGAGACGTTTGGCATCCTCCCGGTTCTTCTCCAGCTCCAGCGCGAGTTGGGCGAGGTAGCCGGCGGTAAAGGGATCCTCCTCCTCGAGGGCCTGACGGCTCTGCTCTACGAGCTCGGTGGCCGTGAGGTTGCGGTACCGCTCGTGCCTGCTCACGGTAGGCTCGGCCGGCTCCTCCTTCTTCTCCTCGCCCTTCGCCACTTCGATCTTGCCCTCGAGCAGCTCGGTCTTCTGCCTGATGGTCGGATTGTTTTCTATGATCGTGAGGTAGTCGCGGTAGAACTCGAGAGCCTCCTCGTTCCGACCCTCCTCCTCGGCGGCTCTGCCCCGCTGAAGGTAGGAATCCGCGAGGCTGCTGAGGTAGTACTTGTGGTAGCGGTCCTGATGCAGCTTCGGCAGCAAGCCGATCTCGAGGGCGGAGTAGACGAGGGTAAAGAGGAGAAAGATGATCATGAGCCGTCCTACGATGGTGACCAGACCCTCGCTGCTCATCACGCTGCTCTGCGTCTGCGCAATGGTGGCGAATGCGGCGATGACGGCGGCTGCGACGAGGGTCGGCATGTGCACGATGAGCTGCCTGAAGGACTGTTCGAAGGTCCAGGAAACCCGGAACTGATGGAGCAGCTCGTCGGAGGGGAAGGAGAGCACGCTGCGTATGAAGAAGAAGAGGTAGCCGAGTGCGAGGGCGGAGAGGGTGAAAATAAGCAGTCTCTTGCTAAACGCCGGCATATCAGCTCTCCTTCTTTCCCGCGTAGAAGGCGATGCTCCACAGGATGAACAGGAGGGTCAACGCAGCCAGCGCGCCGGAGGGGAGGAACTGCCCGTACCCCTCGAGCGACAGTCCCGACATGAGGCTGCGCAGCGCATCGCCGGTAGTTATCCGGTGGATAAAAAAGTAGAGCCGAAGGAGCAGCAGTCCCACGAGGGCGTTTAACAATGGCCAGGGGCTCGTGCGGATGAAGGTCCAGGAGAGAATCACGTAGAGGACGTGCACGAGTATCGCCGCGGCAAAGTAGGGGAGTCCCTTCTCGAGGAGGGCGAGGAGATTCGCGCTTACCATCTTCGCCTCGTGTGAGAGAGTGGCCGCGAGCTGCGGCGGCTCGGTCGATGAGAGAAGGCTCTCCTTGCCTGCCCGCAGGGGAATACGGCCCCGTCCGCCGCTGCCCGCTCTCGCGGCCGTCCCTTCCCCGTCCGTTGCCTCCGCGCCCGCCTCGCCGCTGCCTTCGGAACGAACTCCTCCGGCGAAAACCGCCTCTCCCAAGACGAGGCTCTTCTCGGCGCCGTCGAGTGCGGCGTTTCGGTAGAGCGAGAGGGCCCGATGCGTCTCCAGAGAGACACGGGGAGCCTGCGTGTAGGGCGATATGAGAAGGATCGGCCGGTAGAGGGGCAGCTCATCTTCCGTACGGTGGGCGAGCTCTTCGCTGTAGAAGAGATAATCGCCTATGGGGTATATGTAGCCGGCGCGATAGGGCGAAGATACCGCCGGCTCTTCGGTCGAGCTCTCCGACATGGTCTGCACGGCGATAAAGAGACCTCCGTAGGCCGTCGCGGCAAGGATTGCGGCAGCTATGAACATCGGGATTCCGATTCGCGGTCTCTTTCGAAAGGCAAAGAGGAGGAAAAAGAGGGAGAGAATCGACGAGAGGATCACGATCTGCGGCAGGGCCCTGCTCACGTGGGAGATCACTACCGTCGTGCCGAGGCTGCCGACTGCCTCTGAGGTCTCTATCCAGAAGTAGGCGGCGGTAAAGAGGGTAAGGAGCGAGAAAAATGCAGCAAAGATTGCTGCAAATACGGGGAGTACCAACAGAGCCGACTTCACTCATCTACCTCACTTCGTCAAGTATAGTAACACGGGGCCGCTAAAAGGGCAATATTCGCCTTTTTTCGGCCGGCCTCCGGCGGCCTTCGGCCCGGTAACCGGACCGGCGCCTCTGCAGCGGCTCAGGTTACCGCCCCGGCGCCGGAGCCGCTGCCTGAGTCGCTGCCTGAGTCGAGGCGCACGCAGGGTGACTGCCGCATTAATCCCGATTTTATCCACAAGTATTCCACACTTCACGTCTACATATATGGGTAGTGTATTTGCGGAGAAAAATCAAAAAAAATCGCATTTTCGTATCCCCGTGTCTTGACTGCTAAACGTGCGTGTAGGTAAATGCTTGTTTAGGAGTAAAATATTCAGGTAATTCGGTAAAAAAACATCTCGGTATCAAAGTGAAATATACAAGTCTGATATAAGGGTTCAAACGCCTCCACAGAGATATAATTCTTTGCACAAGTTATCCACAAGAGGCTTCCTCGAGTGAAATTCCTTCAGACGAAGCGATACCCCACGTTTCGTACGCTTAAAATGCGCTCTTCGGCCTTCTCCCCCTCCACGTAGAGCCTGTGTATCTTCTTCCGCAGGCTGGTGATATGCATGTCCACCGCCCGTGACTCGCGCCTGCGTTCTCCCCACAGGGCATACTGAATGGTCTCTCGGTAGACGGGCTTCGATCTGTTTATCAGCAGGAGTCTGAGGATCGCCGCTTCATAGTAGGAGAGCTTCAGCGCCGTAGGAACTCCGGCCTTCGAGCCCGACATACTGGACATGAGGCTGAGGCCCCTCTCCCGGAGACAGTACCATCGTCCTGCCGCACAGAGTATCGGAGGCGGGACGCTGCGCAGGGCCCTCGCCTTGAGCTCCGGGTAGTCCCAGGGTTCGGTGAGAAAATCTGCACAGCCGAGGCTGAATGCCCTGGGGAGGAGTTCGGCTTGGCCGAAGACCAGAATGGGAATCGGGAATGGTGCGGCCGGTCCTCGCTCCGGTACCGAGGGAGAGAGCGGCTCTGAATCCTGACTGCCGAGCAGCTGCTCCATTCTGGGGGCCTCGACGAGATAGAGGTCCGTGTCCGTCGGGGGTACGGGGTACTCGCTCGCATCGATAGCCAAGGCGAAATCGCATCTCGCCCTTTCTAAGCGGCCCTTGAGAGATTCGATGTCCTGCGTGATGAGGTTTACTCGTAGCTTCGGGTGAACGGGTTACTCCTTTTTCCCGCCCTCCTCTTCTTGTAATCTCATTTTTAAATCTTCCAAGAGGAGTTCGGGAGACTGATTTTTCTGCTCGAGGGCAGCAAACTCCTTTTCCAGATTGTCTTCGTTGTCGGACCACTCTTCTATCTGCTCCATCGCCTCGTTCTCCGACTCCTTCTGCTCTATGTCGTTGCTGATGCGGTCGAAGGTGGCGAATGCGGAGCTTTCCTCGTACTTGTGCATGGTAGTCTGCATCTTGCGCTGCGTCTCTACCCGCTTGGACCGGGCGATGAGGAGATTTTTCTTGCGCTGGGCCTCCTCTATCTTCTGCTGGAACTTGCGTAGGGACTGTTTGAGCTTCTCCACGGACTCGTGCTGTGCTTCCCACTGCTCGCGGTACTGCTGGGCGATCTTCTCCTGCTCCTGCTTACGCACGAGCGCCTCTTTCGCCAGATCCTCCTCGCCCGACTTGAGGGCGGTCCGTGCCTTCTCCTCCCATGTCCGGGCCTGAGTTTCCGCACTGTTGGTCTGGCGCTCCAGCTTCTTTTCGTCGGCTATGGCGGCGGCCACGTTTTTCTTCGTGTCGACGAGCTCGCGGTTCATGTCGGAGATAAGCTGATTGAGCATCTTCTCCGGGTCTTCCGCCTTGCTCACCATTTCGTTGAGGTTGCTCTTGAGCATCCGTGTAAAGCGCTTAAAGAATCCCATGTTTCTCACTTAAATAAAGGTTGAGGAGGTGCCGTGCGATGCACTGCACGCTCCGTCTATCCGAGGAAAACCTGTCCTGAGTTGTCTATGGCGAGGATAGTCTTACACTCGCTGCAGCGAAAGCGTCCCGGTTTGGTGGCCTTGAGCTTCTTGGAGCATATAGGGCACTTGAATATCTTGGGAAAGACGTCCGTAGAACCGGTTTTTCCTTCGGAGCTGAAAAACTCTATAGCCTCCTGCAGGTTGTCCTTGATGTTGAAGAACTGGGAGAACCCGAGGAGTTGAAACACCTCATAGACTTTCGGCTGAATGTCCAGCAGAACGATATCTCCGCCACGTGGCTTTACCGCCTTCAGAAAGGCGGTGAACGATCCGATTCCGGTACTCGAGACGTAATTGAGACCGGCACAGTTGAATATAAGCCGTGCGTACCCGTTTTCGACTGCCTTGGTTACCCTTTTCTGGAAAAAATTCGAGTTATAGGTATCTATATAGCCGGTGAGGTAGAGCACCAAACAGCCTTCGATCTTATCCGCTTTTTCTAAACGTATCTTTAGACTGTCATCTTTTTCGTCGTCGAATCCAGGTACAATGTCGTTGTTACTCATGCAACCCCTCTACTTAGGACTTTCTGGAGTTTCCCCTCTCATAGTATTCAGCTCGTAATGATTTGTCAAACCTTTCAGCTGAAATTTCTTCGTAGGCCTAATAAAAAAGCAATTGAACTTGACCGCTTTCACAGAAAGACCTACAATTTTATCATGATTTTCGGCATTTTTTCGGAAAAAAAGAGGGTCTCATAATGAGAAAATGGATACTTTTTTCAAATTCATACCGTTTTTTCCTCTCTTCCTTCCTCACACTCGCCCTCCTGCTGTTTTTCTTCCACTCAGGCTCCCTCTATGCACAGGAAGCGGAGGGAGAGACGTCTCTTCCCTCCTTCGAAGATGTGGTGAGCGAGGACTACAGCTTGGACAAGCTCTACACTCAGGTCGCGAGCGGAAACGTCTCCGCCATACCTAAGGACAAGTACATCATGATCGAGGGGGTCGTCTCCTCGCGTCAGGTCATACAGCCGGAGGAGGAGAACTTCTTCGGCATCCTCGAGATCTCTTCGGGGAGCTGGGATGGTGGGGAGGACCTGGATATGTACAAGTGCTATTTTCAGCTCCGCGGCAGCGAATTCTACGGAACAATTCCCGAGGGGCGCAGCAGAGAGACCTTGCCGAAGGAGATCCCCCTGCATAGCCACCTCCTCGCGGTCGGCACGTATCTCGGTTATGGAGAAGATGCGGAGGGCAACAAGTATCCAGTCCTCGAGGCGGTGAGTATCCGCCGGCTGAGGATGTAGCTTACTCGATTTCGAAAGGGATCGACGAGAAGAAGATGTGGTCCGGCTCCACCAGCCCTCCTGCCGCCAATACCGCTGCCCGCTTGATGGTGTTTTTCAACTCTCGGGTGTTCCCCGGCCACTCGTAGGAGAGCAGCCTCTCGACTGAGCTCCTGCGGACCCGCGAAGGCGGTACGCCCTCCTCATCGAAGAAGAGGAGGGCGAGCTCCGGTATGTCATCCATTCTCCGCCTCAGCGGCGGTATGGGAAGGGTGAGCGTGTTGATGCGGTAGAAGAGATCCTTGCGGAAGCTCCCCTCCGCCACCATTTTCTCTAACGGCCGGTTGGTGGCGCAGACGATGCGGACGTCCACGAAGCTCCTCTTCCTGCCGCCGACCCTCAGAACCGAACCGTCCTCGAGTATTCTCAGCATCTTCACCTGAGCCGAAAGCGGCATCTCTCCTATTTCGTCGAGAAAGAGCGTTCCTCCGTCGGCCTGCTCGAAATAGCCCCGGCGCGGGACTGCCCCGGTAAATGCCCCCGGCACCGTACCGAAGAGCTCCGATTCTATGATGCCCTCCGGTATGGCGCCGGCGTTGAGGACAAAGTAGGGACCGCTCTTTCGCATAGAGAGCTCGTGTATCGCCCGGGCGAGGACCTCTTTGCCTGTGCCGCTCTCGCCGACGAGGAGGACCGGTTCGCAGTTGTCTGCATACAGGCGCGTGTAGGTCTTGAGCAAGTGCACAGGCCTGGATTTCCCGACAAAGCGCCGCAAGGGGTCATCGAGGTCTTCTTTGTGCAGAAGCGAGTCGACTCCATAGGGGCAGGGCGGCTCGCAGGTCTCCGCAGGGTCTATGTGGGAACCCCTGTGAGCCGCCGGCGGCTCAACC
>CAYFVU010000053.1:0-8779 GCA_964346645.1 uncultured Spirochaetaceae bacterium
GGGCGCTCTCCCTCGGATTTCTGCAGGTGGGCTTTGCGGCGATCATCGCCTTTATTTTGGCGCGCAGACCCCGCTTCTGGAAATCGCTTCGGACGATATACTTCGTCCCGAAGGTAATATCGATGGTAGCCATCGCCATGCTCTGGAAGGCGGTCTACAACGCCGAGTACGGTGCCCTCAACGCGGTTCTCAGCATCTTCACCGGGCAGGAATGGTCCCACAACTGGCTCGGCAGTTTCGCCACCGCCCTGCCGGCGATCATCGCGCAGGAGGTGATGTACATAGGCTACTTCATGATCATCATCATAGCCGGAGTAATGTCCATACCCAAGACCTTCTACGAGGCGGCGGAGATCGACGGCGCTACGGTCCTGCAGCAGGAACGGCTGATCACCATCCCCATGGTCTGGGGAATCATCGTCACTGCCATGACCCTCGCCATGGCCTATGGTCTGCGTCACTTCGAGGCGACCTTCCTCATGACCGGCGGCGGGCCCGGTCACAGCACGACGACGCTCGCCCTCGCGATGTACGACAAAATAGGAGCGCGGAAGCTCGGTCAGGCGAGCTCTCTCGGCTCACTTCTCGTGGTGATAGGCTTTACCGTCATTGTGACGCTCAACAAGACCCTCGGGAGAAAAAGTCTCACCGGGGAAGATCAGTAAGGACGGGGAGAAGAACATGATACTGGACAAGATAAAATACCTATTCGTGCACACGATCAAGTGGGCCTACCTGATCTTTTTTCTCGCCGTCGCCCTGCTTCCCCTCATCTGGCTCTTTATCTCCTCCTTCAAGACGGAGGCGGAGTTCATTACCGCACCGCTCGCCCTTCCATCAACCTGGCAGTTCGTAAACTATGTGAATGCTGTCACGGTCGCTAAGATGCACGTACTCTTCATGAACTCGATCATCATTGCGACCTCTGCGACCCTGCTCAATCTCCTCGTTACCTCCATGGGGGCCTTCGTCATGAGCAGGGAGAAGTTCCTCTTTCGCGACGGCATTTCCAACATAATCGTCAGCGGAGTGGTCATGCCCATCGTCGCCTTCATGGTGCCGTACCTTGCCATTATTCGTTTTCTCGGACTCTACGACACGAGAATGGCCTTGATACTTACCTACGCGGCGATCAATTTGCCGATAAGCTTTTTTCTGATACGGAGCTTTATGGTGGGGATCCCGAAGGACTTAGAGGATGCGGCGATAATAGACGGCTGTTCCTTTTCCCAGCGCTACACGAAGGTGGTGCTGCCGCTCTCTCGGTCCGGCTTGGTTACGGCGGGTACCCTCTGCTTTATCTGGTCGTGGAACGAGTTCATCTACGCCCTCTTGCTGACGAGCTCGAGTCAGGTGAGGACGGTACAGCTGGGAATCAGTTTCTTTACCACGCAGTTCAGGAGCGATTTTCCCTCTATGTACGCGGCGGTGGTGCTCACGATGATTCCGAGTGTGATCGTCTACGTCTTCTTCCACGACAAGATCATCAGCGGATTGACCGCCGGTGCGGTGAAAGGATAAGTTCGGCAGAGAGACGCAGTCTCCTCTTTTAGGGATCTTTTAGGGACAGCACAACAACACACAGAGGTTTTACTATGGATTCGAGTTCCCGCACACTCTCTCTCGAGAAGGATGACGCACGACTGCGCATACGCTTCGGCAGCCAGTTGCTGATAGACCACAGTCCGGAGAGACCCTGTCTCTTCCTCGGAATAGGCGAGGGAAGGTACAAGTCATGGCACGGTCACTACAAAATCCGTGAAAAGCGCCCGAAGCACATGCAGTTCTCCGACCTAAGCGTTGAGGATGAGGGAGAAGACCGCATAGCGCTGCGCTGCGGTGCGGAGACAGATGCGCCGTTGCTCGTTATCAGACGGATAGAGAAAGATTCGGAAAAAGAGACCGGGAGGAGCTCAGGAGAAAGAGATAATAGAAGCAGTGAAGAGGTCGAAATCAACGTGGAGGACGCTCCTGAAAGGGTGAACCGCATGTGGCTGCGCCTCGCCGCGGAGGGCGATGAGCACATCTACGGCTGCGGAGAGCTCTACTCGGCACTCGATCTGCGTGGCCGGCGGGTACCCCTCTGGGTACAGGAGCAGGGGGTCGGAAGGGGCTCCGACCTCATAAGCCGCTTCACCGAGTTGCATTCGCACACCAGCGGGGCGTGGTATTCGACCTACTACCCGCAGACGAGCTTCGTCTCATCATCCGGATGGTACTGCATAGCCGACACGAGAGCCTATGCGGAGTTCGATTTTCTCTCGGCGAGTCATCACACCCTCTATTTCTGGGACGTGCCGCATGTGCGGGTGGGAGTGACGGAATCGTTTGCCGATGCAACCGCCGCCCTCAACAAGATCCACGGACTGCAGCCCGAGCTGCCCGACTGGAGCTACGACGGCATTTGGCTCGGCGTGCAGGGTGGAGGCGAGGAGATCGAGAGGAAGCTCACACAGGCCACCGATGCCGGCATAGAGGTCGGCGGACTCTGGGTCCAGGACTGGGAGGGCAGGCGGGTGACCGCCTTCGGTAAGCAGCTGATGTGGAACTGGAAGTACGATGAGGATAAGTACC
The DNA here is from genome assembly GCA_964346645.1 of uncultured Spirochaetaceae bacterium. Lineage (GTDB taxonomy): Bacteria > Spirochaetota > Spirochaetia > DSM-16054 > Sediminispirochaetaceae > CAYFVU01. The sequence goes on from CAYFVU010000053.1 coordinate 2,575, forward strand.
CTGATTTGCCGTCCCAGATAGAGGACTTGAAGAGCCGCGGGATCCGCTTCCTCGGGTACATCAATCCGTTTCTGGCGATCGAGGAGGATCTCTACAAGGAGGCGAGTGAGAAAGGCTACTGTGTGCAGCACCCGGAGGGGGGAGATTACCTCGTGACTGTGACCACCTTTCCCGCCGCCCTGATCGACCTCACGAATCCGGAGGCCTTCGAGTGGATAAAGGGCGTGATCAAAGAGCATATGATCGGCATAGGCATGGACGGCTGGATGTGTGACTACGGCGAGTACCTTCCCACCGACGCGGCTCTGCATTCGGGCGAGAGCGCCGAGGAGTTTCACAATAGGTATCCCGTCGAGTGGGCGCGAGCGAACAGAGAGGCCGTAGAGGAGGCGGGCGCAGTAGACAGGGTCGTCTTCTTCGTGCGTGCCGGCCACAACTACTCGAGTCGCTATGCGATGGCCAACTGGGCAGGCGACCAGCTGGTCAACTGGTCCCTCAACGACGGTTTGGCCACAGCTATCACCGCCGGTCTCAACATGAGTTTCTCGGGAGGTGCAAACTACCACAGCGATGTGGGAGGATTCACCTCCCTTGCCTGGGTGAAGAGAAGCAAGGAATTACTGCTGCGATGGGTCGAGTACGCGGCTTTCAACCCGATCATGCGTTCGCACGAGAGCAACCGTCCCGACGACTGTGTGCAGTTTAACGAGGATGAGGAGACCCTATCGCAGTTCGCCCGCATGACGAAGGTCTTCCGTGCACTCAAGCCCTACCACAAGGCGCTCTCCGAGGAGTACCGGCGCAGCGGCATCACGCCCATTCGCCACCCCGCCCTCCGCTACGGGGGTGACGAAGAGCTGCACAGATACCGGTTTCAGTACCTCTACGGAGACGACCTCTTCGTCGCACCGGTCTACGAGAAGGGACAGAAGCGCCGCAGGCTCTATCTGCCCGACGATCGCTGGATACACCTCTGGAGCGGGAAGGAGTTCGGCGGCGGCGTGTGCAAGGTCTCCGCACCCATCGGCAAGCCTCCGGTCTTCTACCGCAAGGAGAGTCCGTGGGCCGAGCTCTTCTCTTCTCTCAGGCGTGTCGCAGAGAGCCGATAAACTCTCAGTATTCGGCCGGTCTCCGCCGATAGTAAAAGCATGAGAGGAGCAGAACGTAGAGCAGTTCTGACGGTCGTGCTTCTGTGCGCCTTCCTGGTTTCCGGATGGGCTCAGTCCGCACAAAATGGAAGCGGCTCTGAAAACGACGGGCCGTTGATTATCCGCCCCGAAGAGACGAGGATAGAGCAGAACCTCGACGGCGGGTACGACCTCTGGATAGAGGCGGAAGAGGGGCTCGGCTCGGTTCTCCTGACCGAGTCCACCAAGGATCCCGAGGAGCAGGCGAGCAGTTACGCGTTGCGGAATCCCGAATACCACCCGGTAAACGGCGACGAGAGGCGTATGCTAAATGGCGAGTTCCTACCCACGAAGGAGAGGGGCCTCTACTCCCTCATCGATTCGACGACCGAGGAGCATCCGGAGCTCGGCGAGGCCTTCCACATCTTCATTCCCTATGTAGTAGAGTACGGTTATCCCTGGAACCGTGAGGGAGAGATACAGATACTCGACGGCACATGGATCAACATACGTGCCTTCGAGGAACCCTACGCGAGTTATCAGGGCGCATTCGAAGACAATCCCTTCGTTATCGAAGTGCTGCAGGAGCCGATAGAGCGTGCCCCGGATGTCCCCCCCGAGGACAACTACATGGGCGACACCGTCGAGGCCTACGAGGAGCTCTCCGAAGAGGGTGAGGGCGAGACGATATACGGAAAGGGCGGTGGAGACATCATTGAAAATGTGCGGCAGGTGCTGCGGAACTCCGGTTCCAAGAACATCGACCTCGTTCTCTGCCTCGACACCACCAAGAGCATGCACGACGACATGCCCCACCTCCGGGGATCCCTCGTTCCCATGCTCGAGAAGGAGATAGAGGGCTTCGATGCCTTCAGACTGGGCTTGGTCCTCTACCGTGATTACTACGAGGCATATTTGACCAAGAGGGTGCCGTTAAGCGGTGAGCTCTCATCGATCCAGCGGATCCTCGACACTATCACCGTATACGGCGGCCGCGACATTCCCGAGGCGGTCCACGAGGCGCTCTACGAGGGGCTCACGACCTTCGACTGGCGGGCCGATACACGCTTGCTGGTACTGGTGGGAGATGCCCCACCGCATCCCAAGCCGCGCGGTAAGGTCACCAAGCAGGCGGTGGTCGATGAGGCCCGTCGAAGAGGCGTGAAGATCAACACGATCATTCTTCCGCATTAAAACGGTAAATGGAGTTTACGTTAATGGAGTTTACGGGGTCTGGTTTGGAGCGGTGATGCCGCCCTCGATGATATCGGCCTCCCGACCGCTTCCTGCTTCCCCATTCAGCTGGCCGGTTCTGCTGCGCTCCTGGTTCTCTATCTTCTTGAGCACCTTTTGCGCGAGTATCCGGGGCCATGCGGGCAGCACGTTGGCATTTTCGCCTTCGTAATTTTTCAACAGCTCTTGGAACTCGGTTTTAGCGAGCTGGGTCTTTCCCTGTTTGTAGTGGAGAAACGCGATTTCGTACTTCGCCTCCACTATTCTCTGGAAGTCGTCGGGATGGCGTTCGATGAAGGTCTCGTAGTAGTGAATCGCCACCCGGTAGTTGTTCTTGTCGGAGGCGAAGTGCTGGGCTTTCTGGAAGTATTCGATAGGTTCTAGGTCGTTCGGTATCTCCTTGGGCTGAGACGCGCAGGAGAAAGTCAGGATGAGTATTATAAGAAAAAATGCGGCCGCGGCTGTACGCCGCACCGCACGTTCCGTGTGTGCGTTAGCTGAATGATTCGGATGGAAATCTGTCTTCATTATTCTATCTAAAGAGTTTGATCGGTGTACACTTCGTCCTTTATCGGAAGGGTTTTCTTCAATTCCCGGATAAACTCTTTTTCCTCCCCCATTGGTTCGTACATGTCGCACTCTTCTATGCTTCTCCGGGCCACGGTAAAATACTTGTAGTACTTTTCTCCGCCGAGCTTCTTGCGCCATTTGCCGGCGTCGCACTTGACTCTCAATTGGTACTGGCTTCCGTCGCCTTGCGGACTACGTACGAGCTTGCAGTGACTACAGTTTGCGCAGTAGATCTTCCTCGTCTTGCTCTTATTACTTTTTGTCTCGTGCGTGGTCGGGCTTTCCATGAAGTCCCCCTTTTAGCATCGGTATATTATCATGATCGACTTTCTGCGGTCAATAGTTGAATCTATACCGCGCAATAACCACGCTCCCCATACCGACAATAGTCTCCTGAATCGGCGTGAGGGGGAGATCGGCGAGTAGACTCTCGAGCCCACCGCGTTCGATATAGCTGAGAAAGTTCCGGTAGTGCTCTCCCCCTGCAATGCCTTCGATCATACGGATGACCTTCGACGAAAAGGGGGAGCTGTGCTCGTCGAAGCGGTAGTCTACGAACAGGAGCTCTCCATCAGGCTTCGTTACCCGCAGCATCTCCTCGACAATTGCCCGCGAGGTCTGCTCGTCCTTCTCGTGGAGGGCAAAGGTGGTCGTGGCGAGGTCGAAGCTGTCCTCGGGGTAGCTCATTGCGCTCGCGTCCTCCTTGCGGCAGGCCGGCGCATATGCTCCGCGGGCGGAGACCCCGAGCATCTCGTCCGAAAGGTCCACCCCGCTGACCTGGAAGCCGTGTTTTCTCAGCATCTTGAGCTGTTCACCGGTCCCGCAGCAGACATCGAGAATGGACTCGTAACCCTGCTCCACACAGATACGGAGCACTGTTTTTCTGATCGACCTGACGAAGGGGAAGAGAAGTGCATCGTATATAGGGGCAATGGAATATTCACTCATACTCCGAGCTTATAGACTTACACGCGGCTTCGCAAGAGGATGCGGGTATGTGTAGGGATAGTATCAATATTTACATTCGCGAGCACTCTCGTATATTCTATCGATTATGGAAAGGTTAACAGAAGGTCTTATCGAAGATGTTATGCCGCCTTGGATGGTCGACGGAGCCGCCGCACTCGCACTGCTGATCGCAGGACTCATCGTGGTGTCCCTGCTGAGGTTTTTTATCGGACGGGCGTTGAAGGAGGGGAGCCCGTTGGCCATGGCCTTTCGGCGGGTGGTATTGCCGCTGTTATACGTCGCAGCGCTGTACATAGCCATCGGGAGTCTTGCACTCGATCCGCTCGGCCGCAGGATCTTGAACGGGTTGGTCACCGCGGTGCTGACCGTCGTGGTCATCCGTACGGCGGTCTTTGCCGCATCTGAATCGATCAGGAAGTATGTCGAAAAGACCGGCAGAGAACAGGATGAACGTCGGGCTCGGCCGCTGTTGGCACTCATCAACTTCGCACTCTGGATAATCGGGGCGATCTTCCTTCTCGACAACCTCGGTTTTCGGATCTCTACGGTGGTGGCCGGACTCGGCGTATCGGGCATTGCCGTGGCGATCGCCGCACAGGGCATTCTCGGCGACCTGTTCAGCTACTTCGTCATCTTCTTCGACCGTCCATTCGAGGTTGGAGATTTCCTCATTTTCAACGACAAACTTGGAAGCGTAGAGAAGATCGGGATCAAAACCACCCGCATCCGTGCCCTGTCGGGGGAACAGCTGGTGGTTTCCAACTCCGATCTCACCGGATCCCGTGTGCACAACTACAAGCGGATGCAAGAGCGGCGTGTGGTATTCGAATTCGGGGTAACCTATCAGACTCCGGCGGAGAGGCTCGAATCGATCCCCGTTCTGGTTCGTGAGATCATCGAGGGTAGAGAAGAGACGCGCTTCGACCGCTCACATTTCAAGCGTTTCGGCGATTTTTCCCTCGTCTTCGAGACGGTATACTACGTGCTGACCTCCGATTATGCGAGGTACATGGATATTCAGCAGGAGATAAACCTCGCGATCTACCGCGCCTTCGAGGAGCGGGGGATCGATTTCGCATATCCGACTAGTAGAGTCATTCTCTCTAAGGATGCTACCGTCGAGGGTTGATGCAGGTACATGCAGACTTGCTCTGCGGACCTAGCTTTCGTTTACGTTTTTCCTTGATTCTTCCTCGAAGAGAAAACTCGGCGCCCTTGTTTCGAGGTAGGACATGTAGGTCTGCACCTCTTCGTCTATACGGCCGAAGAGCTCGAGCTCGCGGTCGCGTAGCCGGGTGGTGAGGGCCCCTAAGGCCTTCAGTAGCTCCGTTTTCGGCGGCGGGAGCTCTTCTCCCGCTTTCATCAGCGTCTCCTGCTGCAGGACCGCGTCGTGGTGGTCGCCGATTAGGTCCTGCAGTCTCTTGAGTCTCTTGATAAATGGGCCCGCATCGTCGCCGGGAAAGAGGCTCGCGAATATCTCCGATAGATAGCGCAGTTTCTTGCACTGAATTCGAAGGGTGTGCAGCTTTTCAGATGAGTAGGCCTCCTCGAGCTCCTCCATCGCTTCGTGGACCTGCAGGGCCCTCTTCCGTATTCGGCCGAGTGCGACCTCGGAGATGAAGGTCTCCTCCTTACTGTGCGTCTCCTGCGCGTATGTGCTCCACCGCTGCATGAGCTCCTCATAAGAGGAACTCATGAGGTGTTCGATAAACTCCCGCAGATGTGTGTTTCTCCGCTCCTCGGCCCAGTCGAAAAAGAGCTTCAAGCCCCCGCGGAACTCCATGGGGATCATCGACGAGAACTCCTCCTTCTTGAGAATCAGGACATCGAAGTCTCTCACATGGGTGGTGAGGGAGAAGAGCTCCTTGAGTTCTGCGGAGAGCTTCTTTCGGACCTCTTCGGGAAAGGCCTGTTTTATCTCCGATACGAAGGAGCGCAGGCGGCGCAGCGCCACCCGGTAATCGTGGAGAAACTCGGTGTCGATGTCCTCCCGTATGCCCGCCTCGTTGCGACGCATAATGGAGAAGAAGAACTCGATGACTTTCCCGCTCACCGTCGAAACCGGTGCTTCGGGGTCGAAGGTGAGGTGTACCTTGGAGCTGTAGTCGAGGGGAGTGGCTCCCGAGAGGCGGATGAGCGCGTCGTACCAGTTTTTCTTCGTGCTCTCATGATTCGTGAAGCGCTGCAGAAACGCCCTCAACTCCTTTTTGTAGCCGCGCAGAGGAGACCCGTGGAGCATCAGCAGGCCGATTATGCCCGGACCTGCTTCTTCGTACGTATCCGCTCCGTCTTCCCTTATTGCGAGC
>CAYFVU010000053.1:8879-24067 GCA_964346645.1 uncultured Spirochaetaceae bacterium
TTGCGAGCTCTCTTGCGAGCGGATAGAAGGAGTAGATATCGAGATCTGCGATTCTCTTCTCAATGTCGTCGAGGAGGTGGTATCGTCTGCCCGAGTAACGGAGTCTGCCCCGCTCGATAAAGGCGCGGATCTTCGTCACGTCGGCCAGGCAGTCGGCTGCGCGGTTTTCGCCGTCTTCCGCATCGGCGAAATGGGCGGCAAAGGGGTAGCGGGGTGCATCCGGGGCGGGGCTGCAGGCGATGGGAGGCTCGAGATCGCATTTCTCCGTACCCTTGCCGCGGAGAAAGAAAACGGGCTGCGAAGACGATCGGCCGGAAACTCCCTCAATGGAGTAGAGCTGCATCTCCCTGCCGAAGAGGCGCCAGTCGAAACTGTCGTACACGGCCATCTCTCCGTCGCTGTACTCCTGCGCGAGTCTGAGATCGAACTCGTCTCCTGTCTGTGACGAAAGGAGGCCGTTGATGGGATTGCCGAGTTCGCCGTACGCATCCAATGATACGGGAACGAAGAGCAGCTGTGAAAGATTTTTCCCGAATGGATCACGCATTCTCGCCATATCCTCTCGTCAGTAGAGATGACTCAGGATCGATAAAATCTTTCGCCATACCCGTTGTAATGCAGCGCAGAGCGGTCGAGGCTGTCAGGAGAGTGAGGCGGGAGCGTCTCCGCAGGGTATCCCACTGCGATGATCGCCTCCACTTCGAAATGGGCGGGGAGGCCGAGCTCACCTCGGATGTAGTCCGAGGCGGTGCCACCATCTGGACTCTGCCTCTCCCGTACCTGTATCCAGCAGGACCCGAGCCCGAGCTCCTCTGCGGCATACTGCAGGGTAATCGCCGCAATGGAGCAGTCCTCGATCCAGGCGGCGGCCTTCTCCGTGTCCGCGGCGATTACGATCCCCAGCGGGGCCTCTTTCAGAAAGTCGGAGCCGTGAGCCTTGCAGGCGGCCAGGCGCGATAGCTTCTCCTCCTCGTCCACGACGATAATGCTGCGGGAGGCTATTCCTTTCGACGTGGGAGAGAGCAGGAGGGCCTCCAGCATCGAGTCGACGAGCTCCTTCGGGACGGAATGGGGCTTGTAGGAGCGTATGCTTCTCCGCTTTTTCAGCATGCTGTCGAGTCCGTTCATCTCAGGCACCTCTCTGTGTATTTTTGGTTAAAGTTATGGTTCAATTATAGTGGAGCAGGATCGAGAGCGCTACTCCTATGATGATTCCCACCACCGCTTGCGGATAGGTGTGTCCTAACAGGGTTTTGAGGTTCTGCCGTTTGAAGCCGTCGCGGACGAGGTGGTTGAACTCCTCGAGCAGCTCGTTGAGGATAATGGCGTGTTCGCCCGCCGCCCGGCGAATCCCGGTTGCATCGTAGATGACGATGACCGCTACCACGGTGGAAATGGTGAAGTAAGGGCTGTCCCAACCGTAGGTGAGCCCCATGCTCGTGGCGAGGCTCGCTACTGCGGCGGAATGGCTCGAGGGCATGCCTCCGGTTTCGAATATTCGGTGTAAATTGAACTTTCTCTGGAGCACCGATTCCTGCAGCCCCTTCAGGACTTGAGCTACGATTGCCGCGAGGAGGGTCGTCCAGAGAATGGAGTTTTGTATCAGTTCTTCCATATAAGAGACCGAATACTACCTCTTTTTCTTCCGTTTGAAAAGCCCGCCCTTCTTCTCCTCCCGAGCGGCTCCTTCTGCTGTCTCAGCGGGAGCTTCAAGGGCGGCTGTGGCCGTCGTTTGTTCGGCCTCGGCGCTTCCTCCCTGCGCGGAGCTCTTCTTGATGAGCTCCTCCTTCTCCTTGAGTTCTCGCTCCTTGTCTTTCGTCTTCTCCGCCCGTTTCTTGGCCCTTCTTACGCCGTTCTTGCGGAAATAGCTCAGGATGTAGTAGATGAAAGAGTACAGGACTCCTGCAATGAGCGATATGAGCACCACCGCGACCGTGGAGATGTCCTCGAACATGTAGCCGAACAGGTTGATAGTGGTGGTGTAGGGGACGTTGAGGGCCACGAAAACCGCGACCACAGCTAAAAGGATGATATGGAGTAGTAATCTGATCATGACGATGAGCCTCCTCGTTTTTTCTTGTTTCCGGACACGTCGCCGGAGCTCTTCTCGGACTTTGCGCCGGACTTGCTCCCGGGCTCGTCTCCGGTGTTATTGCCGGACTTGCTGTCGGTCTTGCCTTTTTCGTCTTTCGGGGCCTTGCCCCCCTCGGCGCGCAGCCTCTTATACTCCTCGATGCTGTTCATCGGCGGACGCTCTTCCTCTTCTATCGTGATCTCTCGGGTTTCGAACTCATCGTCGTGTGCCTGGAACTGACGCAGGATGTGGCTCAACTCGAGCTTGTCTTTTATGACATCGAGAGCCTGCAGTCGGGAGAAGAAGGTCTGCAGGATGCCGAAGGACATCTTCCCGAGGCTCCTGGTGTCCTGGTTGCGGTGCACCCGCTGATCGAGGTCGGTTTGCGCGAAGGCGTCGAGGCCCCACTTCTGGTAGACGTCGATGAGATGGGAAGTCTCGACGCCGTAGCCTATCGGAAAGGGGATCTGCTCGAGCACTTCCCTCCGGACCGCGTACTCGCCGGAGAGGGGTTGGATGAGCCCCGAGAGTTCGGGGAAGAAGAGGCTGAAGAGAGGGCGAATGAGGATCTCCGTCACGCGTCCGCCGCCGGAGGGGCGTATCCCGTGGCTGAAGGCAAGCGGACGATCGTAGAAGGCCTTTACGTATTTGATCTCGGAGCGGTAGATGAGCGGAGCGATGAGTCCGTAGGCGAAGCGGGGGTGGATGTTCTTTATGTCGGCGTCTATGTAGACGATAATATCGCCTGTGAGCTGATAGATCGCTTTCCAGAGGTTCTCTCCCTTTCCCTTCTTCGGTTCGAGTTGGGGGAGAATGTCCGAAGCGAGATAGACGTCCGCGCCGAATGATTTCGCTACCTCGAGCGTTTTGTCGGAGGAGCCGGAGTCTATGACGGCGATTTCGTCGAGCAGGGGAAAGCGCTTCATCAGCTCCGAACGGAAGAGGACGATCTCCTTTCCTATCGTATTCTCCTCGTTGAGGGTCGGAATGCAGAGGGAGACGGAGAGGTTCTGCTTCTCCTTCCGCTCGACCAGCTCCGAGAGCTCCGCGAAGGTAGAGTGATGGTAGGTGTTACGCTTCAGCCAGTTGTTAAGATTCATCGCAGTACCCCCTGTCGATGGAAAGTAGGAGTCCGATCAACTGCGCGAGACCGGTGTACATGGGTTCTATCTCGATCTTTTCGTCCGCCTTGTTCATGTTCTCTCCATCGGTAATGCCGAGAGTCAGGGCGGGGATCCCCTGATCGATAAACGCCGAGAGCTCCGAGGTGCTCGGAGAGATGCGGGGATTCACCCCGAGGCTGTTCATTATCATCCGGGCATTGGCGGCGAGGGGGTGAGAGAAGGAGATGCCGCCGGGATTCCTCTGTGCGAGGATATGTATGTCCACCATGGAGCCGTTGTGGCTCGAGACCTCCGAGGCAATATCCTCGATTCTCCGCATGAGCCGCTGCACCATCTCGTAGGATTCGCTGCGGATCTCGAATCGGAGGGTCGCGTCAGTGGCGATGGAGTTGAAGCCCATGCCGCCGGTAATGGAGCCGAGGACGATGTTGGTCTTCGGCCGCTTGGGGATGGGGATCTCGAGGATCCGGTTGATCAACTCGTTTATGGTGACGATGGAGCCGACCGCGCCGAAACGGGTCCAGTCGTACTCCTCCGGCAGATGGTAGGAGATCTCGCAACGGGACATGCCGATGGAGGTGTGGCTGATCCGTCCGAGTTTGACTCCCTCGACAACTACGCCTTCGTGGATCTGGGTATCGGTATTGTTGAGAAAGAATCGCAGTCCCTCGATGTTGCCGCGTCCGAGACTCCTGGAGGAGCCCATGAGGATGATGTTCGACTTGAGCTCGATCTCGAGCTCCTCGAGCAGAGCCGGCAGGGTAGCTACGGCGGCGAGTCCGAGGGCGTTGTCGCCGACTCCCGGGCCGCTGACCAACTGCGGATGGATGGTGATGTTGTGGTCTACGCTCTCGTCGAAGACGGTGTCCATGTGGGCGACCACGAGGATGTTCCGCTCTCCCGTGGTGCCGGGAAGGATGCCGAGACCATTGCCGACCTCGTCGGTGGAGCAGTTGAGCAGCTGGTACTGATTGAAGCGGTTTATCAGGAATCTGCGCCGGTTCCCCTCTCTGAAGGTCGGAGCGGGTATTTCTCCGAGCATAACGAGATTGGTAAGGAGAGTGTCGCGCATGCCTCGAAGCTTCTTCTCGAGAGCCGGCAGCGTGTCTATCAGCTCTTCCATTCTCCTTTCCATTGGTGAGTCCTCCTTGAGGGAAAGTACGGCTTTATTGTAATGGAGGAGCGGAAAAGTTGCAATCTTGTATATTTTTTTTATACTAGTGGTAAAGGAGCTTATATGGCTGAATTGAAAACACGTTATATGGGAATTGAACTGAAGAATCCGATCATTGCTGGAGCTTCCAGTCTCACCTCCCACATGGATAGTATCAAAAAGTTGGAGGATTCCGGGGCTGGAGCGATCGTCGTAAAGTCGCTCTTCGAGGAAGAGATCAAGCTCGAGAGCTATCGTCACGAGCAAGAACTCCACCGGAACGACGATTTGTACGGAGAGATGCTCACCGTCTTTCCGGATCTCGAGCACAGCGGGCCCGAGGAGCATCTGAGCTGGGTGCGGAAGACCAAGGAAAGTCTCTCCATACCGGTTATCGGCAGTCTCAACGCCACGGAGCCCGAGACATGGCGGGAGTACGCGAAACTGCTCGAGGAGACCGGCGTAGACGGCTTGGAGCTCAACTTCTACCGCCTTCCCGTCGACTTCGACACCGAAGCCGCCGAGGTGGAGAACGAGCAGGTCGAGACGGCCAAAAAGGTAGTGAAGGAGGCCAAGGTGCCGGTCTCCGTCAAGTTGAGCCCCTACTATACGAGCCCCCTCAACTTCATGAAGAAGCTCGACGAGGCGGGAGTAAGCGGCATGGTCCTCTTCAACCGGCTCTTTCAGCCGAGCATCAACGTGGGGCGAATGGAGAACGACTACTCGCTCAACCTCAGCGGGGCGAACGACTACCGTCTGCCCCTCAGATTCGCCGGCCTGCTGCACGGCAAGGTAAAGGCGAGCATCTGCGCGAGCAACGGCATACAGTCGGCCGAGAGTCTGATCAAGATGCTGCTTGCCGGCGCCGACGTGGTGCAGATGGTGAGCGCCCTCTATGCCCACTCTATCGTCATCGTGCCGAAGGCTCTAGGAGAGTTGATGAACTGGATGGACGAGCACGGTTTTAATCGCATAGAGGATTTTGCCGGAAAGATGAGCTACGAAAACAACCCGAAACCGGAGATGTACACCCGGGCACAGTACGCGCGTGCACTGCTCCATCCGGAGAAGTACATCCTCACCGACTGAATCCGGTGCCTCCGCATTGATCTCGGCTGCCCCGGCGTTAGTCGGGGTGGCTCTGCTCGTAGAGTTGCGGGAGCCCCGGAAATATGGAGCTGATCTCATCGCTCCGTAAGAAGCGCTCGAAACGCTCCTTTGCGACTGTCGGGGCCATGGGCGTGCCGGAAGCGAGGATGTCGCGCTGGTCAGAGCGGAAGGAGCTGTAGCGGTCGACCGCACTCCTCAGCAGAGAGCTCGTCTCCGACCCGGCGACGAGCGAGGCCATCTCCTCGGCAGCCTCCTCCATATCCTGCCGGAGCTCTTCGACTCTCTTCTGCGCCGCCGCGTACTGCTCCTCGAGACGTTCTTTTTCCGTCCTCAGAGAGTTGAGTTCGGCTTCAGTCCGCTCTTTTTGTCCGCTCAGCTCCTCTACCCTGGACTCCAGTGCGGCGATTCTCTCACCGCTCTCAGAGCTCTGTTCCTCGAGCAGCGAAAGCTCTTGCCGTGCCTCGGTAAGTGCCCCGTTCACCTCTTCGAAACGTGAGGCGAGGGTGGAGATGCGGGACCGGAGCTGCTCTCTGTTCTCCCGGTACTCATCCTCCCGCTCCTCGATCTGCCGTTCGTAGCGCGCCTGTAGGAGTGTCTGCAGCCGGGTGGCCGCCTCCCGGGCCTTATCGGCGTTGTAGGGCGAAGCCTCTGCAGCGGCGGAGATGAAGCGGTCGAGTGCCGCCTGGACCTCGCCGGCATCCCGCTGCTCCTCGCCGAGTGATATCAGCTCCTCGACCCGTTCTCCGCGCCTGAGTCCGTCTATGCGGGTGACCTCGTTGTGCGCCGTTTCGATCTCCGGAATGGCGGCGAGAGCCTGGCTAAAGTATCGCTGAGCCGTGTAGATATCGTCCTCGTTCAGGGCTTCCTGGGCAGATTCTACCGCCGCCTTTACCGAAGAGACCCGCTTGGCCGACTCTAAGAGGCTGGTCTCGCCGGCGGATCGCTGCGTCTTGTTGACGTACTCCTCGAGGGTAGAGAGGAGGAAGGTATCCACCTCCCGCCGTTTGGAGAGAGTGGGCAGACGCCTGACCGAAGGGCTTTCGATCAGCTCTCGCAGCTCGTCGATTCTCTCGATGGCCTGTTGGCTGTTGCCATTCTGCAGAGATCTCTTGATGTCGAGATACATCGAGGAGATCTGGTCGAGGATGAGCTGTTCGTTCCTGCGCTGCTCGCTCAGCTGCTCGAGCTCCTCCTGTGCCCTGCTCGTCTGCGCGGTGAGCCTTTCTCGCTCCTCCTCGAATTCGGTACGGAGCTCGGCCTCACGCTGCCTGGACTCCTCTAAGAGCTCCTGTCGCTCGCGGTTGGCCTCCTGCAGGATGCGTTCGGCCGTTGCCTCCGCTTCTGCGAGCTCCTGCTGTTTTTGCTCCAGCTCCTGCCGCATCTCGCTGCGGTACTCGGCGATAGCTGCTTCGAGCTTTTCGCGGCGGCTCTCTTGGAACTGCTCGAGCTGCCTCTGCAGCTCCTCATCGCCCATTCCGCGTGCCTCGAGGCGTGAGCGCTCCTCCTCCATGGCCCGCTGCAGCTCGGCTCGCAGCTGCTGCTCCCGCTCTTCGATCCGCTGCTCCATGTTTTGCGCCAGCGATTCACGCTCCTCCTCGATCTGCTGCAGGTTCTGCCGGATACCCTCGATCTCGCTCTCCTTCTCATTCAGTTTGCGCTCGGTTTCCCTTTTGAGCTCTTCGAGGATCTTACCCTCGGCGGAGAGGTAGGCGTCGGCCTGTACGTTCAACTGCTCCTCCTGACGACTGAAGTAGCGGTCGGCATAGTATACGGCGCCGGCGATAATGAGCACTGCCAAGAGGTTGACCACGATGGGGAAGACGCTGCCGCGCTTGCTCGGGGTAAAGTCCGGGAGGTCTTTGCGGGTCTCCATTCGGGTGCCGGCGGTGGCCTCGTTTATCTGCGAGAATATCTCCTCTCGTTCCTCCTCGGTGAGGTTTTCCATCTCCGGGGGAAGTTCGGTCTTGAAATCCGAGCTCGTGCTCGGTGTTTCGGTAGTGCTCACGGGGCGACTCTCCTCATGCAGGCGTCGGAAGAACGAAAATTCTACGGTCCTTCATACTATTTTCGTCATGCAGGTTCTATATATTTAGTTGTCTAAGGCGGCCGAGGAGGTCTCGGGGCGGCTGAGTACGTCTCGGGGCGGCCGAGCTCTCTTCGGGACGGCTGAGCTGTCCGCGAGACAGCCGAACTCTCCTCGGGACTGCCCTTTGTACATATTTGCCGCTGCACGAGCTCAAGTGGGAGAAGAACCCGACCGATGGAGAAATGAGGCCCCCTGTATGGCGCTGGGCTGCGGAGCTCCGCTGAGCAGAACGGCGAGCGGTTCGGCGATACGAGCAAGACCGGTATAGGGCGATGAGCCCGGGGCGGAAAAAGGAGAGAAAGCGGCGTGCGGATTCGATTAAAGATCATCCTCGTGGTAGTACCCATTCTGGTGACCGCTCTCGTGATCACCGGAGTCGTCTCCTCCTTCTCCGCCAGAAACGGCATGACCCGAATCGCCATCGAATTCCTCGGCTTCAAGGCGGAGGAGTTGGAGAACTACATGCAGGGGCAGTGGAACCTTTTGGTGGAGAACAACCTGGATGAGCAGGAGCAGTACGTCGATGTGGCAAAGAACGCCGTCTCCTCCTACGCAGGTTCCATTATCAAGAGCGAGACCGAGCTCATATTCGCTCTCGACGAGAATGCGCAGATAGCCATGGCTACCGACGATCTGGAGTTGGAAGTGGCCGAGCGCTCGCGGCTCTACCGCAACATCCACCGCGGTGAGACCGGCTGGATACGCAGCACGATCGGAGGCACGCCGAGGGTAGGGCAGAGCTTTTTCTTCGAACCCTTCGGCTGGTACGTCTTGGTAACCGAACAGTCGAGCTCTTTCTACAAAGAGGCTGAGCTGATCATCATCCAGACCGGCTACGTGCTTGCCGGCTCACTTTTCCTGTCGCTCCTCCTGCTCATCCTATTCTCCGGCTATCTGACTCGGCCCCTTCGATCGGTGGTCCGCGGCATGCGGCACGTGATCGAGACCAACGATCTCTCCACCAGGGTGCCGGTCGAGTACAACGACGAGATCGGGAGACTCGCCCATACCTTCAACATCATGAGCGAGGAGCTCGAGCAGGCATACCGTAAGATAAAGGAGTTTGCCTTCAAGGCGGTTCTGGCGCAGAAGAACGAGCACAAGGTTCGCAATATCTTTCAGAAGTACGTGCCGAAAGATGTTATCGATACGATTTTCGTCAATCCCGAGAAGATGCTCGTGGGCGACAATCGCGTGGTGGCGATTCTCTTCTCGGATATCCGCAGCTTTACCACCATCTCCGAGGGATTCATGCCGGACGAGTTGGTCAACTCGCTCAACCGCTACTTCGAGATCATGGTGGAGATAATCATGAGCCACGGCGGGGTCATCGACAAGTACATAGGAGATGCGATCATGGCCTTCTTTGGTGCTCCGGTCAAACACGAGGACGACGCGCTGCAAGCGATCATGGCGGCGGTGGAGATGCAGGAGGCCCTCGTGGAGTTCAACCGCGAACAGGAGAGCCAGGGTAAACCCAAGTTCCTCACGGGTATCGGCATCAACTACGGCGTGGTGACGGTGGGAAACATCGGCTCGGAGAAGAAGATGGACTACACCATCATCGGGGACATGGTCAATCTCGGCTCGAGGCTCGAGGGGCTGACGAAGCCATACGGGCAGAGCATCATCTTCTCCGAGAGCGTCTACCGGAAAGTGAAGGGGCAGCTCTTCTGCCGGCTGGTGGACAAGGTGGTGGTGAAGGGAAAGACCAAAGGCGAGAGCATCTACACCGCCAAGCGAAGCCTCAGCAACACGGAAAAGAAGGCCTGGAACTACCATCACCTCGGACTGCGCAACTACTACAAGCGGAGCTTTGCACGGGCAATACGCTACTTCGAGCTGGTGCAGAGGCTGCTGCCCAACGACAAGCTCGCGAAAATCTACATCGAGCGCTGCAATCGCCTCTACGAGAATCCTCCGCCGGCGGATTGGAACGGCACCGAGGTCCTCACCTCCAAGTAGTCTCGCCTTATCCCCGAGAGTCCCTTCGACCTGCACGGCGGGTGAGAGCCTGACCTCCGACACGGGGGAGACAGAGCTCTCGGGAAACAAGCGGCTGCAGGACATTGGCGCATTGCTGAAGCAGGAGAAAGGAGAGTAGTGGTTTTTCGCTCTTTTTTGGGGTGATTTTCACAATAAGATAAACTTTTTATTAGTATTTTGTGTGAATGGTGAATGTAACCGGATTCAAATGAGCAAATACAAGATATTTTGTGAAAAATTCAATTTTTCTATTGACATTTTTTTATCAATTAAGTAGATTTCAGGAACATAAATAAAAAAATTGTTCTTCTGATGTAACCATTATCAGCCAGGGTGGTTTACCAAATAGAAGAGCATGAAGACTTTTTTCATCGACCTCCTTTTATTCATTTTTAGTCCCTCAGGGTTTTGTACCTCCTTTTCCCTGAGGGCTTTTTTTATCAAACGCGGCGGCGGCCCCTGTCAGGGACCGCCGCTTTTTTTTTCAGCGGCTATGGGTATAGCGCCTATGGGTATTAGAGAGGTGCTAGAGCACCCCGAGCTTCTTCGCTAATGCGGTGAGCGCGGCGTTCGACGTGTCGCCGGCGAGCAGCTGCTTGGTCAGCTTCTTGCCGAGCTGTACTCCCTCCTGGTCGAAGGAGTTGATATTCCAGCAGAAACCCTGAAACATCACCTTGTTCTCGTAGTGCGCCAGCAAAGCACCGAGCGAACGGGGGGTGAGCTCCTCTCCGTAGATGAGCGAGGAGGGGCGCTCGCCCGGGAAGTACTTGTTCGGATTCTCGTTGTGGGTGCCCGAGGCAAAGGCGACGATCTGCGCAGCGAGGTTCGCGTTGAGTTTGGCTCTGCTGCTGAAGCCCTCCATCTGCGCGTCCAGACCTCGCTGGTTTTGCCGGAAGCCGATGAACTGCAGCGGCAGCGTTTCGGTTCCCTGGTGGAGCAGCTGGTAGAAGGAGTGCTGTCCGTTCGTGCCCGGCTCACCGAAGACGACGGGCCCTGTGTGGTAGCTGAGCGATCCGCCGAAACGGTTTACCCGCTTTCCGTTGCTCTCCATGTCGAGCTGCTGCAGGTGGGCGGGAAATCGGTGGAGGGGCTGGCTGTAGGGGAGTACCGCGGTAACCGGATGTCCGAGGATGTTGCGGTGGTACACGCCGATCATCGCGTCGAGAAGAGCGGCGTTCTTCTCTATTTTCCGCTCGGTCGCGGCGATGTCCGCCTCGTGGGCCCCTTCGAGCAGTTGGAGGAAGACCTCCGGCCCGAAGGCGAGACTCATCACGGTACCGCCGACCGCACTCGTGGAAGAGTAACGGCCCCCGATGTAATCGTCGATGAAGAAACTCGCAAGGTATTCATCGGAGGAGGCGAGGGGGCTCATCGAGCTGGTGACGGCCACCATGTGCTGCGATGGATCGAGATCGACCTTCGCATGCTCCCTCATGTAGCGTAGCACGAGCTCGCGGTTGGTGAGGGTCTCCTGTGTGGTGCCGCTCTTGCTCACGAGGATGAAGAGAGTCCGCTCGAGATCCACTTCCTGCAGGATAGCCGCCGCATCGTCCGGATCAACGTTGGAGATAAAGCGTGCCTCCATCTTCTGCCGCAACTTGCCTCCCGGAGCTTGAGAGTCGTCCGTTGCCGATGATGTACCTGCTCCGGGCCCCTGAACTCCGGCGAAGAGGCCCTGCATGGCGAGGTGGAGGGCACGGGGGCCGAGATCCGAGCCTCCGATGCCGATCTGCACCACCGTGGTGAAGCTCTTGCCTGTGGAGCCGGTAATATCCCCGCCGTGCACCCTTTCGGCGAAGTCGGCGACCTTTGCCCTCTGCTCTTCGTAGAAGGCGCCGAGATCGGTCCCGTTCTCCTCGACCTGCGCAGCAATTCTCCCGCGGGTCAGGTGGTGGAGGACCTTGCGGTCCTCTCCCGTGTTCATCCGCTCTCCGTTCGCGAGGGCGAGGTACTTGTCCACGAGCTGCTGCTCATCGGCGAGACTCTGCAGAAGCTCCAGCTCCTCGTCGCCGACCGGTTGCGCGGCCCAATTGAACGTCAGACCACCGCCGGCGGCAGCCTCGCAACGCTCGATTCTCTTTGCATCGAACAGCTCGGAGAGCCCTCGCGGCGTCCTCGTCAGGAGCGAGGCGAAAGCCCCGCTCGTATCCAGGTTTTTGTACTCTATGCGCATGTTTTCGATACCTCCGTTCAAATTTTACTTGTCATGATAGGTGGCGGCGGTCTTCTTCATCTCTTCGACCTGTCCACCTTCCTCTTCTCCCTGTGAGTGGGCCATGGCGGAGACACCGGTCGCGAGCCCGTAGAGGTTGATGAAGCCGGTGGCATCCTTGTGGTTGTAGCTCGTCGCGCCGAAGGAGGCGAGGTCTTCGAGGTAGAGGCTGTAGGGCGACTTCCTGCCGGCGACGATTACGTTGCCCTTGTAGAGGGCGAGCTTTACCGTTCCGGTGACGAACTCGGTGGCCTTGGCCATGAAGGCGTCGATGGATTCCCTCACCGTGGTGAACCACTTGCCCACGTAGATGAGCTCGGCGTATTTCTGGGCCAACGTCGACTTGTAGCTGAGGGCTTCGCCGTCGAGGGTGATCATCTCTAACTCGCGGAGCGCAGAGTAGAGGATGGTGCCGCCGGGGGTCTCGTATACGCCGCGACTCTTCATGCCGACCGTCCGGGTCTCCACCATGTCTGCCCGGCCGATGCCGTTGGCCACGCCTATCTCGTTGAGCTGCTCGAGTATTTCACGGAAACTCTTTCTCTCGCCGTTGACGGCGACGGGGAAGGCCTTTTCGAAGTCGATAGTGACGACCGTCTCCCGGTCGGGTGCGTCGGCGGGGTTGGTCGAGAGCTGGTACATCTGTTCCTGGGGCCGGTTCCACGGATCCTCGAGATCGCCGCCCTCGTGGCTCATGTGCCATATGTTCCAATCCCTGGAGTAGATGTTCTTCTTGGAGATGTCGCCGAGGGGGATGTCGTGGGCCTTCGCATAGTCGATCGCCTCTTCCCGGCTGGAGATGTTCCACTCTCGCCAGGGGGCGATCACTTCGAGATGGGGGGCGAGCGCCTTGAAGGTCAGCTCGAACCGTACCTGGTCGTTGCCCTTGCCGGTACAGCCGTGGGAGACTGCCTGTGCCCCCTCCTTCAGCGCGACTTCGGCGATGTGCTTGGCCTGCAGCGGCCTGGCTATTGAGGTGCCGAGGAGGTACTTCTGCTCGTAGATGGCGCCCGAACGGAGCATCGGGTAGATGAACTCGTCACAGAACTCGTCTCGGACGTCTCTTATGTAGAGCTTGGAGGCGCCTGAGGCCTTTGCCTTCTCCTCCATACCGTCCCAGTCCTCGTCCTGGCCGACGTTGGTGCAGACGCCTACGATTTCGCTGCCCGGGTAGTTCTCCTTCAGCCAGGGGATGATGATGGAGGTATCGAGTCCTCCGGAATAGGCGAGAACGATCTTCTTTATCTCTTCCTTCTTCATAGTGCACTCCTTGCGTGAGTAAGTGGTAGTATATCGAAAGATTCCCGGACTCCGATTACTTCGGCTCGACCTCGGGAATTTTTTTGCGAAATGAGCGGATCAGATCCTCCTTTGTGATACCCTCGCGGAGGATGATGAAGATGGTGTCGTCTCCGGCGACGGTGCCGAGGATCTCCGGCAGATTTATCTTGTCGAGCGCGAGGGCCACGCTGTTCGCGTGCCCGGCGAGGGTCTTTATGACGCCTATGTTGTAGGAGAACTCGATGGAGATGATGCCCCGGCGCACATCCTGGATGTAGCCGTTCTCCTCCTCCGGCGGCCTGTCCTCCTCGGGGAGGGTGTAGTAGTAGCCGGACCATCCGTCGGATACCTTGCCTACCCGCAGATACTTGAGGTCGCGCGAGAGGGTGGCTTGGGTGACGTGATAGTGCTCCCGGTTGAGGTAGTCGAGCAGCTGCTCTTGACTCTCTATGCGGTTTTCCCGTATCAAATTACGTATCTTCTTCAGTCGTTCCGAACGTTCTTTCATTTCTTTATGAACTCCGTGTATAGTATCGATCGAGCCGGCGGCTCATTACACTGTGAATATTTATACTACATTATTGAATAAATTTACATATATGGGCCGGTTTTTCAAGCCTCCATGCGGCGGAAACAGGCAATTTTTGCGCTGTTCCACCTCCGAAAGGAGGTTAAGCAGATGGCTGTTGCATAGAAGGGGCAGAGCTGCTTTAATACAGTTTGTATGAAACGACTCGAGATCCGCAGTCCGTTCGATGGGCCGGTTCTTTACATCCCCGAAACGGGTTCGACCATGGACGAAGCGAAGCGCTATGTGCGTGAGCTCGAGGCAACTCCCGCACACGGAACGGTCGTTCTCACCGACTATCAGCGGGCGGGGAGGGGGCGCATGCGCAACAGGAGCTGGGACTCCGCACCGGGTGAGAGCATCCTTGCCACCATCATTCTTCACAGAAGCAGCATGTGGCCCGTCTCCTCTCTCTCCATTCGCGTGGCCTTGGCGATCGCTCTCTACTTGGAGCGCTGCTATGAACTCTCTCCGAAGATAAAGTGGCCGAACGATGTGCTGGTAGAGGGGCGTAAGATCTCGGGAGTCCTCTGCGAGGCTGGTACCTGGTTCGTGTATGCGGGCCTGGGGCTCAACTGCCGCAGCCCGCAAGAGGCCGCAACCGAGACGATGCGAACTTCGATTAGCGGGGAGACGGGAGTCGATGTGAGGCCGCACGAGGAGCTGCCGAGGCTCCTAGAGCAGGTAGCCGCGGTGCTGGAGCTGGAGAGTCTGGGTGAGGCGGAGCGTAGACTCTACGGGAAAGGTGAGGAGCTCCGTCTCACCGAGGGGCATCCGGAGAGGGGTAACTTCATCTCCGGAGTCGTCGAAGGAATCGACGAGAATGGGGCCCTCCTGATGCGACGAAGAGGCGAAGAGATACCGTTTCCTGTGTTCAGCGGCGAGTTTTCACACAGCTACGATATATTATAAGGAGGAATTATGGCTGAGATAACGAGAGAGGATGCGTGGACTCTGATGAATGAATACATACAATCAGAGAGTCTCATCAAACACTGCATCGCCGTCGAGAGTGTGATGAGTTACCTCGCCCGTAAGTACGGCGAGGATGAGCAGAAGTGGCGGGTCGTCGGCCTCGTACACGACGTAGACTACGAGATGTATCCCGACGAACATCCCAAGCGCGCGAGAGATATACTGGAGCCGAAGGGCTATCCCGAAGAGTATATCCGGGCGGTAGAGAGTCATGGCTGGATCCGTGTCACCGATGTGGAGCCGCAGTCTCTTATGGAGCGCTGCCTCTTTGCCATCGACGAGCTGACCGGCTTAGTCACCGCTACCGCGCTGGTGCGTCCCTCGAAGAGCGTCATGGACATGAAGGCAAAATCGGTAAAGAAGAAGTGGAAGGACCGCAGGTTCTCCGCCAACGTGGACCGAGAGCTCATCGAAAAAGGGGCCGAGAAGCTCGGCGTCGAGCTGAGCGAGCTGATAACCGACACCATCATGGGCATGCGCGAGGTCGCCGACGATATAGGTTTGCGCGGAGATGCGGAAACTGAAGCGTAGGGGCGTGCTTCGTGGGGTGAAAATTTTTTTCTTTTTATGTTGATACCTGCAAAAAAGATTAGTATTTTTCATCCAGAACAAAAGAAAT
>CAYFVU010000054.1:0-23206 GCA_964346645.1 uncultured Spirochaetaceae bacterium
AGCCCTCCTTGCGGATGGCCACCTCTATCTTCTTGCCGACCGGAAACTCATCGCTGAAGCTGCCGCTCGCCACCGTCTCTCCGTTTACTATGATCTCGCTGTCGGCAGGCTCGGCGCTGATGTTCACCTTCTCGGTCTTGCGGTCCAGATCTATCTTGTAGGTCTTGCCGCTGCCGAGTGCCACGTCGAGCTGCAGCTCGCGTTCCTTGTAGCCTTCCTTGTGCACGGTAAATGCGACCTTCTCTCCGATTTCGAAGGACTCGGCGTAGCTTCCCTCCGCCACTTTCTCTCCGTTCTTGAGTATTTCCGCGTCCTCGGGCACCGTCCGGATCTCGAAATTCTCGGTAACCGGCTTCTCCTTCTCTTTTTTTGCGAGCCGTAAGCGGTAGAGTTTGGCCGTCTCCTCCTCCACCGTGATATCGAAGCTGTGGGGCTTGAACCCCTCCCTGGAGATCTCGAAGGAGAGCTCTGCACCGCCGTTGAAGACCCCGGAGAAGGAGCCTCGTCCGCGATCCTTGCCGTTGAGACGAATTCTCGCATTCTTCGGTTCCACCCGTACGGCGACCTTGTGCAGGTCGAGTACCATGGGTCTCTCCGCGGTCTCGGAGACCTCTCCGGCCTCTTCCTCGTCCGCCTCTGCCTCCTCAGGCTCGGTTTTCTGCACCGGTTCGAAGTTGAGGAGCTTCATGTCGTCGATCTCTCGCAGCTCCTCGCTCTTCTCTTTGCTTATCTCCTTCGGGGCGACCCTCTTTTCGGCCACCTTCGTGCTGACTTCCTCGGCGAGCTTGCTGATCTCATCGATCTGCTCCTGCGAGGGGGCCTCCTCCTCGTTCTCTGCAATCTCTTCGACTGCCTTTGTCACCTTGGCGGATGTCTCGTCGGCCTCCTCCGCCACTTCGTTGTCGATGTCGATCTCCTGATTGCTCGAGATCACCGAAGCGGTCTGTCCGATCTGTTCGATCGCCTTCTCGAGCTCTTCGTTCTTTCCCTTCACCTTGTCCTTCAGCTCGTCGGTATCAACCGACCCCGGTTGTACGGAGACCGAGCCCTCTTTAACCGCGACCTTGGTCTCGTTGTCCTTGGTGTTTTCTACGCTGAATTGGGTCCCGCGCACGCCGCAGACGGCGGAAGGGGTCTGGACCTTGAAGCGCTCTCCTTTAGCGAGTTTCTCCACCCGGTTTAGCACCGCACCGGCCTGCATCTTCATCTTCACGTTGCGCTCGCCCTCTTTGAGGGATACCTGAGAGAGGGTGAGGGTGGTCGCCTCCTTGACCTTTACCACGGCGCTCTCGCCGAACTGCAGCTCGCAGTACGCACCGTCGGCCACTCTTAGAGAATCTTCCTTCCTCAAAGACTGGCCTATTTCTATGGGGAGCCATCCGTCTTCGTCGGGGCTTCGGTAGTCTACGGTTCCAGAAGAGTAGGTGACGAAGGCTTCGTCGTAGGTGGGAGCCTCCACCGGCGAGAGATCTTCGGTTTCGGTCACCGTCTCTTCCGGAATCTCCTGCTCCTGCGCCGGTTGATCGGCTGAAGGCGCGGGAGATGGTTGCTGTTCGGCCGCCTTTTCCTGCTTCGAGCAAGAGAAGGAGAGCAGGCTGAGACTCGCAATGATGAGTATAGTGGTGGTGCTGAAAAATTTCCGTGACATACGCCCCTCTGATTGTGGTTCTCTATCCTAAAGTATAGCCCATGCGCAGCCTTTTTTCGAGTAATTTTTTTTCTGTCAAGCAATTCTCGCACATGAAGACTCGTGCATGAAGACTCGCCCATGAAAACAAGAGGAGCTTCCCTTGAACTAAGAAGCAAATCGGATTATTATCGGCGAGAATACTACACGGAGAAAAGCAATGAAACTCAGAACGAAGATTCTAGTTCTCGTAACCATATTGGTGGTGCTCCTGGTCGGAGTGTCTACCTTCGGCATGATGAGCATCAGGCGGGTCGGAAAGAGCGTAGACCGCATGACGGAGGGGGGAATTCCCGTTCTCGTATCGGTCTCTCGCATCAACGAACTGAGCAGGCAGCAGTCGGTACTCCTCAATCGCCTAGTCGTGTTGCAGATGCGGCAGAAGAAACAGGAGAAACAGGAGGTCATGCAGTCGATAGGAGAGATCGACACGCAGATACGGGATCTCTTCTCGCAGACCGAGGAGCGGATCGAGCAGATGGGCGTCTCCTCGGAACTGTTCGCGGATGTACAGAAGGTGAAGAAGGAGTACAATTCGATAATGGGAATGATCGAATCGGTGCTCGATATCGTGCGGGAGGAGAGCGGTGACGTGATATTCACCTCTGCCGTCGAAGTGGTGGAAGAGCGGCAGGTGACCTTCCTCGAAGAGATCGACGAGATCCGCATGCAGATAGAGGAGCTCACCGACGAAACCTCTGCGCGGATGCAGAATATCAAGGATAATGCCCTCGCCATTTTTACCATACTCCCCATCGTCGCCTTCATCGTGGGCCTCGTAATGCTCGTCTATATCTTTTTAACGCTCGCTCGTCGGCTCGGGGCCGATCTGGGCTACGTGACGGATTTTGCCGGACGTGTTGCCGCAGGGGACCTCCGAGTGAGGAAGGACGAGGAGTACAATGCCGATAAGGCCCGTGGTCTGCTTGCCGCTATGTACACGATGCGGGAGGGATTGTCGAGTATCGTCGAGGAGGTGCAGAGACGGATGGAGGAGACCCGGGAGGAGACTCGCGGTCTCTCCTCGATGAGCACCGAGACCGCCTCGGCGGTGGACGAGATATCGGCAACCATTACCTCTCTCGGCAACAGGATGTCCGAGCTCTCCCGGAGTGTGGAGGGGAACTCCTCCTCCGTCGATCAGATCAAGCGGAGCATCGACGGGCTGAACGAGCAGGCGGACAGCCAGTCCTCGGCGGTTACCGAGACCTCCGCCTCCATGGATGAGATGAGCGCCTCGCTGCAGAACATTTCCAAGACGGCGCAGAGCAAGAAGGATGCCTCGGACAGCCTCGTAGACTCGGTACAGAAGGGGCGGGAGAACGTCGACAAGACGATCGCGCAGGTCGAGGAGTTGAGCCGTCATGCGACGGAGATCGAGGAGGTGGTGGAGATCATCAACTCTATATCCTCTCAGACCAACCTCCTCTCGATGAATGCGGCCATCGAGGCCGCCCACGCCGGCGAGGCGGGCAAGGGTTTTGCCGTGGTTGCGGAGGAAATACGCAAGCTCGCAGAGAGCACCACGCAGAACTCCAAGAGGATCGGCGAGAACCTCAAAGAGAATTCGCAGATCATCGAGCGGCTGCAGGCCTCCTTTGATGAGACCCGGCGGTTCTATGCCAACGTCGAAGAGCATGCCGGCGAGACGAGTACCGCTTTCAGCGAGATCCTCAACACCCTGCAGGAGCTCTCCACCGGCTCGGGCGAGATACAGAACGCGATACAGACCCTCTCGGATACCAGCAACGCCGTACAGCAGTGGGCGGAGGAGATACAGCAGGCGATAGGATCGATAAAAGAGTCGACCGATTCGGAACAGAAGATCTCGCAGCAGGTGCTCTCGGCGATGGACGAGATGAAGTACGGCGCCCAAGAGATAAGCGAGGCGATAAACGGTCTCAACTCATCGATCAATGCGATTACCGAATCGATGAACGGCATCGCCGAGCAGATCTCGACCTTCAAGATCCGTGACGAAGAACACGAGGAGGAGCCCGGCCAAGAGGCGAAGGAGAAGGCGGATGAGTGATCCTTCCGGCAGGCACTCCTCTGCCGATAACATGAGCTCTCCGGACGGCGATATGCGTCCGCTCGCGGAGCTCGACTCGCAGGCGCTCGCAGGGGTCGAATTCCTGCTCACCGACATAGACGACACCCTCACGGAGGAGGGCAAGCTGCTTCCCGAAGCCTACGACGCCCTCTGGCGTCTTGCACGGTCGGGATTGAAGGTGATGCCGGTCACCGGTCGCCCGGCCGGATGGTGCGACATGATCATTCGTCAGTGGCCGGTCGATGCAGTGGTGGGGGAGAACGGCGCTTTCGTCTATTACGTCGATGAGGGTTCCGAAGCAGGTCCCTACAAGAGCTTCGTCCATCCTTCGGTGGCGACGGGCGACATCGCCTCTCGCCTCGAACGGGTCGAGGCAGAAGTTCTTCGGCGGGTGCCGGGGGTGCGGCGGGCGAAGGACCAGCCCTTCCGCATCTTCGACCTGGCGATAGACTTCAACGAGGATCTCCCGAAGCTCGGCCTATATACCGCCGAGGAGGTGGCGAAGGTCTGCCGCGAGATGGGGGCGGAGGCGAAGATAAGCTCCATCCACGTAAACACCTGGTTCGGCGATTACGACAAGCTCGACTCCACCCTCCGATTCCTGAAGGAGTGGAAGGGAGCAGACCGCGAGGAGGCGAAGCGAAAGGTGCTCTTTTGTGGCGATTCCCCCAACGACGAGCCTATGTTCTCATTCTTTTCCCTCTCCTGCGGTGTAGCGAACATCCGGCAGTACAGACATCTGTTGCAGCATCGTCCCGCCTATGTGACCGAGCAGCCTTACGGGTACGGTTTTGCCGAGCTCGCCGAGCGGCTGTTGAAGATGGGCACATAGGCGCCCCTTCTCGTTTTCCCGCATTTCCCTTCTCACCTTTACTTTGTAGCCCGCGTCTTTTAGGCTTGAACCAGGAGGTGCGAAGGTGGTATACACGAAACGAATTATCCTGGCAGGCAGAGAATATCTGCACTCACTCGGACGCGAGTTCCTCCAGCCGGTAAATTACCTCATCGCGATCGGTATAGGCCTGCTTATCCACGTGCTGCAGGGTCAGAGCCCCTTGACCTCCGTAGTGCCCTATATCGTCCCCCTCTTTGTGCAGGCCTTCTCCAAATCCTACGTGAAGTTCTCGAGCCGTCATCAGGATCTCCTCCTCTCCCTTCCGGGGCGCAGGGTCGATCCCGCCTTCCTCATGGACTGTGACGGCAACATAGAGCTCGCCGCGGGGAATACACGGGATAAGTTTCGCCATCACGAAATCTCCCGCCTCTCCGAGCTCCTCAGGGATGAGGATGTGAAGCGGATCATCGGCTGCACGAAGACGAATGAGGAGGAGTGCGGTCCGTACGAGTCCTACTCCCCCCTGTTCGGGAGGTGGTATCGGATAAAGACGGGGAGGAGTCCCGATCGGAAGATGGTCCTCGTCTGGTTCGAGGATATCACCACGCGCAAGGATCTCGACGAGAAGCTCTCGAAGATACGCGACTTCAGCGACGAGATGATCAGCAACCTAGGCGATCTGGTCGTGGAGGATACGAGCTACAGGAAGCTCGCCGAGCTCATGCTGGAGATCGGCTACGAGGGGGTCTTTATCGCCGAGGTCGGCGGAGAGAGACTGACCGGTCGGGTCTACAAGAGTGCCGCTGAAGGCGGAGAGACCGTTGTATCCGATACCATAGAGATCGACAGTGAATCGAAGGCGCCGATATGGCTCTCGCGCCGGGAGGGGCGCCTCTCCTACGACGAGGTCGGGGGAAACGGCGATGTCGGAAGGTATCGCGACATCGAGGAGTTTCAGAAAGCCTATCCCTTCGACGAGCACGTGGTACGCTTTCTCGGTATGCCCATACACAGCTTCATAAACTACCACGAGGGGGATGTATCGATCATCGCCTTCAACCTGAACCGGCGGGTAGATTCCGGTGACCTGCTGGCCATGGAGGTCCTGATTAACAGCGCGCGTTCGATCAGCTCGCTCCTCTCACTCGCTTCGGAGAACGAGCAGAAGTTTCTCCAATCGGTGACGGGGCTCTGTGCCGCCGCCGAGTACAGCGACGAGATCACCGGCCTCCACATTCTCCGGGTAAACGAGTACTCCAAGCTGCTCGCCGAGAAGATCGGCATGGCCAAGCGCGGGCAGTTCCACATAGGCCAAGTGGCGGCGATGCACGACATAGGGAAGGTGGCGATACCCCACCTGATAAAGCTCGACCGCGCCTTTACCCCGGAGGAGCGGAAGGAGATGGAGATGCACACCGTCTACGGGGCGCAGATAATCGAGAAGATGATGACCTGCTGCGCAACCACCGAACCGAGGCTGGCGATGGCCTACGAGATCGCGCTGAACCACCACCAGATGTGGAACGGCAACGGTTATCCGCCGATCATCAACGCCGAAGGGAGGCGCTGCAGCCTGACGAGCAAGCACCGGGCCGAATACGACAACTTGCGGCCGGCGAAGGGGAGTGAGATTCCGCTGACCGCCCGGATCGTCGCCCTCGCCGACACCTACGACGCACTGCGCTCGGCCAGGCAGTACAAACCGGCGAAGAGCCACGAGGAGACTGCTGCGCTGATACAAAAGGACGACCGGAGCGGTCTTGCCGGCGAGGAGCGCTTCGGCCCGGATATTATGGAGCTCTTCTCGGCGCATCACGAAAAGTTTGCCGAGATCTACGAGGCGATGCAGGAATAGATACTAAAATCGAGAGGAGTACGGCATGGAACGCAGAAAAGCGATGGTCTACGGATCCTTCATAGGAGACTCCCTGGCACTGGGAGTGCACTGGATATACAACGTAAAGGCGATAGAGAAGAGGGTGGGGCGCATAGACGATCTGATCGCGCCGGTGGTGCAGACCTTTCATCCGGGCAAGGCAGCGGGGCAGCTCACCCACTACGGGGATCAGATGCTGCTCCTGCTCCGAGTTTGCGCGGAGGGCTGTGGTGTGGCCCCCGGCTCGCCCCCACGTTCGGCCCCCCACTCGCCCCCCGGCGAAGATTCTTCGGGAGGCGGACGGAGCCCCGTTTTTGACCAGGGCGCCTTCCTGCGAAGCTGGGTCGAGTTCATGGAGAGCTACGAGGGCTACATGGACAAGGCCTCCAAGGCCACCCTCGCGAACTATCGCGAGCAGCTCGCCTCGGCGGGGAGAGAGCCTGACGGAGACGGGGCCGCCTCGTCGAGTGACGATCTCGCCGGTGCCGGACGAATCGCACCGCTGCTCTACTTCATGAGCGACCGGGAAGGGCGGGGCCGCAGGGACGAGGCCGTCGCCGCGGCGAAGGCGCAGGCCGCGGTGACCCACAACAGCCCCTCGGTCCTGGAGGCTGCCGCCTTCTTTACCGACTTGACGCTCGGGGCTCTCGAAGGCGCCTCTCCCGTCGAGAGAGCCCGAAAACTCATCGAATCTGAGTATCGCGGCGGTGCGATAGACGGGCTCGTACGAAAGGGACTCGAGAGCGCCGGAAAGGAAAGTACCGGTGCAATAGCCGAGTTCGGACAGGCCTGTTCGGTGGAGATGGGGGTACCCTCCGTCATGCACCTGATCGCCGCCTACGAGGATGATCTGAAGGAGGCGCTTGTCGCCAGCTGCATGGCCGGTGGTGACTCCGCGGCGAGAAATCACGCCGTGGGAATGATCCTCGGCGCATACCGCGGGGCGGACGGCCTCCCGGATAAATGGTTCGATGTGCTCGAGGCGAGGGAGGAGATCGAGCGTCTGTTACAGTAAGCAGAGATCATCTTTCGTCATTTATTCATAAAAAAACCGCCTCGAGGGAGGCGGCTTCGGGTGTTGGCGGGAGTGACGGGGATTGAACCCGCGATCTCCGGCTTGACAGGCCGGCGCGATAACCATCTTCGCTACACCCCCGTGCGGTGTAGAAGATGCACAATTTTCGACTTTTTGTCAAGATGAAAGGCGGAGTATTACGCTTCGCCCCTCGACGATCTCTATTAGCTCCATGTCGAGAAGCTGCGCGAGTGTCTCGAAGGTCGCTGCCGAGTAGAAGCAGACGTGGGTCGGATCCTGCCGGTACCACCAAGAGGCGAAACGGCTGCGGTCACCGTAGTGGAGGAGGGTCCGCAGCACGAGATGCCCGCCCGGTCGCAAGGCATCCCGGAGCCGCGCGAACTCCCTTCCCGGCTCGAAGAGGTGCTCGGCCACTTCCACCGCCGTGACTGCGTCGAAACGGCCGTAAGCTCCCGCGACACCGCCGGTCTCGCCACCGGCATCCCTCGGATTCTGCGGCTCGGGAAATCCTGGTGCGAAGATTGGGTCGTAGATCTCCACCGAATAGCCGCGTGCACGCATGAGATCGGCGAAGACGGGTACGGGGCCGCTTCCGAAATCGAGCAGCCGAGCGGGCGGCGGCACATGCGGTGCAAGTGCCTCGTCGGCGAAGCCCTCGAGATATGCGACGTATCCCGCGTCATCGGCTGAGTTGTTGTGCTCGAGGTACCTCGCCCGCTCCTCTTCGAGCCGCGGGCGGGATGCCGGATCGAGGAAGATCAGATCGCAGTAGGGACAGCGATGATAGACGGACAACCGCGCCGAGCCCTCATCTATCCGCCACGTGTCAGAATGATCCAAGACATGAGTGCTGCATAACGGGCACAAATGTCCCCTTGATTCGAACTCCTTCATTGGTCCTCAATCTCGCAAATCCTACTCCCCCGAGGTGAAAAAGTAGCGAATTTTGGGAAAGTCCTTCATCGTGTGCTCGAGGAGCCAGCGGTTGCGGGCGAGGAAGACGAGGCGTCCCTCGCGATCGCGGGCAACCCTGTCGCCCTGGTAGCGCAGAAAGTGGTCCAGGGCGGCCTTGTCCTCTCCTTCGATCCAGCAGGCGCTCTCCCACTCGGCGTGCTCGAAGTGGCAGGAGGCCTTGTACTCGTGCTCGAGCCGGTAGCGGATCACGTCGAACTGCAGCGAGCCTACCACGCCGATGAGCTTGCTGCCGCTGTATTCCATGGTAAAGAGCTGCGCGACGCCCTCCTCGGTCAGCTGGTCGAGCCCCTTGTTCAGCTGCTTCGAGCGCATCGGATCGTCGTTTACCACCCGTTTGAAGATCTGCGGGGCGAAATTCGGGATACCCGTAAATGATAGCTGCTCGCCCTCGGTGACGGTATCGCCGATGCGGAAGGTGCCGGTGTCGTGGAGCCCCACGATGTCGCCGGGATAGGCGCTCTGGATGATCTCGCGGTCGGAGGCCATGAAGGCGGTGGGGTTGCTCGTCTTGTAGCTCTTGCCCGAGCGGACGTGGTGGTACTCGCGGTTGCGTTCGAAGACGCCGGAGCAGATCCGCATGAATGCGATGCGGTCACGGTGCTTCGGGTCGAGGTTGGCGTGGATCTTGAAGATGAGTCCGGTAAACTTCTCTTCCGTCGGTTCGACGGTACGGACCTCGCCCTCATCGGTCTTCGCCTCCCTGGGGAGGGGAGCCGGCGCGATGTCGACGAAGCAGTCGAGCAGGGCCTGCACGCCGAAGTTGTTCACCGCGCTTCCGAAGAAGACCGGGGTGGAACGCCCATCTTGGAACTCCTCCAGGTCGAAGGGGGGATAGACCTCGCCGATCAGTCCGATCTCCTCGCGCAGCGTCTCGGCGAGACTCCCCACTTCTTTGTCAAGCTCGGGGTTGTCGATACCGTCGAGGTAGGCTACCTCGTCGGAGGTGGTCCTGCCGCTGTGGCGAAAAAGAACCGCCTGCTCCTCGTAGAGGTTGTATACGCCTCGGAAGTCCCTGCCGCGGCCGATCGGCCAAGTCATGGGGTTGATGGTGATGCCGAGCTCCTCCTCCACCTGGTCGAGCAGCTCGATCGGCTCGCGCCCCTCCCGGTCCATTTTGTTCATGAAGGTGATGATGGGGGTCTTGCGCATGCGGCAGACCTCGAAGAGGATGCGGGTCCGCTCCTCCACGCCTTTTACCGAGTCGATGACCATGAGGGCGCTGTCGACGGCGGTCAGGGTCCGGTAGGTGTCCTCCGAGAAATCGGCGTGGCCCGGGGTGTCGAGGAGGTTGATCTTCCTCTCCCGGTAGTCGAAACCCATTACCGATGTGGAGACCGAGATGCCGCGCTGCTTCTCCATCTCCATGAAGTCGCTCGTGGTAGTCCTGGTATTCTTCTTCGATTTTACTGCGCCGGCAGAGCGGATCGCGCCGCCGAACAGGAGCAGTTTTTCCGTTATAGTGGTCTTACCCGCATCGGGGTGGCTGATAATGGCGAAATTCAGCCGTCGTGCCGTCTCCTCAGTCAGACTCGCGGGGCGGGTAGTCGATGTTGTGGGCATTTTCTTCCTCCGATAAGTATTTATAAGATAGCGAAAAATTGGGCTGAGTGTCAATTCAGCTGTAGCTGTGATAAATCGGCAAATGGTACGTGATAAAGGAGAAATAAATTACGCAAGGTAAGAGGATTGTGGGTGATAATAAATAAAATATTATAGAAATAAAGTTTCATCGATATATATGCAAATATAATAGAATAACTCTTGATATATATACAAAAATTGACCAAACTATACAGAAATTGCACTCTAAAAAGCAACACCGGGCAAGGAGTGAGCTATGGCCCAAAGACACGACCTCTACGATTCATCCTTCGAGCACGATGCCTGCGGCGTAGGCTTCATTGCCAACATCGACGGCAGCAAGAGCCACGACATCGTCGAGCAGAGCATCCGCATTCTTGTCAACCTCGAGCACCGCGGAGCCGTCGGCGGCGACATGAAGACCGGAGACGGTGCCGGGTTGTTGATGCAGATCCCCGACGCCTTCTTCCGCCGCGTGCTGCCCTTCGAATTACCTCCTGCGGGCAGTTACGGGGTAGGTTTCTTCTTTCTCCCGCAGGACGAGGTGAAGGCGGCAAGGGCCCGCGAGATCGTCGAGGAGAGCGCCGTATCCGAGGGCGGCAATCTGCTCGGACGCCGCGAGGTGCCGGTGTGCGAGGAGGCTCTCGGAGAGACGGCCCTCGAGGTCATGCCCCGGATGGAGCAGGCCTTCTTTTCCTTCGACGAGAGTGTCCCTCAGAACGGGGAGAGCGGCGGCGCAGCACATCGGTCTAATGGCTTCGATAACGAGCTGGCAGGAGATCGACTCGAGCGGCGCTTCTACCTCTTGCGCAAGGAGATGGAGAGGCGGGCCGCCGGAGCCGGACTGGGGATCGACGACTTTTACATCAACTCCCTCTCGAGCCGCACCATCGTCTACAAGGGGATGTTCGTCTCCACCCAATTTACCGACTTCTACCCCGACGTAAACGCTCCGGATTTCACCAGCGCCATCGCCCTGGTCCATCAGCGCTACAGCACCAACACCTTCCCCTCGTGGCAGCTGGCTCAGCCCTTCCGCTACATCGCCCACAACGGAGAGATCAACACCCTGCGGCGCAACACCAACAACATGGCCGCCCGTGAGAAGAGCCTCTCCTCGCCGGTATTCGGCGAGGACGTGGAGAAGCTGAAGCCGGTGGTAAACCCGATCGGCAGCGACTCGGCGATATTCGACAACGTATTCGAGCTGCTGGTGCAAGGCGGCAGGAGTCTCGAACACTCGATGATGATGATGGTGCCGGAGGCCTTCGGCACCCGCTACCACATATCAGAAGACAAGCGCCACTTCTACGAGTACCACGCGGCGATAATGGAGCCGTGGGACGGCCCGGCGGCCCTCGTCTTCTCCGACGGGCTGAGGATCGGCGCCACCCTCGACCGCAACGGTTTGCGCCCCGGCCGCTACCTCATAAGCCGCGGCGGCAAGGTTCTCCTCGCCTCGGAGGCAGGCGTCCTCGACTTCGCGCCGGAGGACGTGCGGGAGAAGGGGCGGCTCGCCCCCGGCCGCATGTTCATGGTCGACACCGTCGCCCGACGGGTGATAAGGGACAACGAGTTGAAGGCCTCGGTCTCCCGCGGCAAACCCTACCGGCGCTGGCTCGAGAAGAACCGCCTTGAGCTGAAGGGGCTCTTCGGCCTCCCGTCTCCGGCGGCTCTGGACAAGGAGACCCTATCGACTCGCCAGCGTGCCTTCGGCTACTCCCTCGAGGACATGCTCTACATCATCACGCCGATGGTCACCGGCGCCCAGGAGCCGATCGGCTCGATGGGAAACGACGCCGCCCCTGCGGTCCTCTCACAGCGGCCGCAGCTGCTCTACGACTACTTCAAGCAGATCTTCGCCCAGGTGACCAACCCGCCGATCGACCCCTACCGCGAGAGCCTGGTCATGTCGCTGATGAGCTTCGTCGGCAGAGAGCGGAACCTCCTCGACGAGAGCCCGGAGCACTGCAGGCAGCTCAAGCTCGCCCATCCGATCCTGACCAACGACGACATCGGTCACCTGCGCAACAGCTACATCCCCGACTACGAGGTGCGCACCGTCTCCATCCTCTTCGACCGGCCCGCCGCCGGACAGGATCCCCCCTCTGCAATGGCGAAGGCGTTGGAGAAGGTCGGCAGGGAGGCCGAGCGGCAGATCGACGAGGGGGCCTCACTCATCATTCTCAGCGACCGCAACATAGACAAGAACCACATCGCCATACCTGCCCTGCTCGCCGTCTCGGGCGTGCACCAGTACCTCGTCGAGCGGGGCAAGCGCCACCTCAGCGGCCTGGTCATCGAGACCGGCGAGGCGAGAGAGGTTCACCACTTCGCCACCCTCGTCAGCTTCGGCGCCTCGGGCATCAACCCCTACCTGGTCTTCGAGTCGATCGTAGACCTGAAGAACCGCGGCTATCTTCCGCAGGAGATGAGCTTGGAGCAGGCATCGGAGAACTACATCACCGCAGTCAAGAAGGGGCTGCTGAAGGTGATGTCGAAGATGGGCATCAGCACCATCCGCAGCTACCGCGGCTCGCAGATCTACGAGGCGATCGGTCTCAACTCGGCCTTCATCTCCCGCTACTTCTCGGGGACCTCGAGCAGGATAGAGGGTGTGGGGATCGAGACGATCGAGGCCGACACCCTCGCCCGGCATGAGTCGGGTTTCCGCTTCGACGAGAAGCGGCTCGACCACCTCGACTCCGGTGGGCTCTACCGCTTTCGGCAGAGCTCGACAAAGCACCGCTTTACCCCGCAGGCGATCGTCAAGCTGCAGAAGGCGGTACGGCAGGGCAGCTATGAGCTCTTCAAGGACTACAGCGAGGAGATCAACGACAACGAGGAGAAGCTCTTCAGCCTCCGCGGCCTCTTCTCCTTCAGGGGAGGCGAGCCGGTGCCGATCGAAGAGGTGGAGCCGGAGGAGGAGATCGTGAAGCGCTTTACCACCGGCGCCATGTCCTTCGGCTCGCTCAGCTGGGAGGCCCACACCACAATTGCAAGGGCGATGAACCGGCTCGGCGGCATGAGCAACTCCGGCGAGGGCGGCGAGGATCCGCGCAGATACGAGGCGCAGGAGAACGGCGACGTCCTCTCGAGCAAGGTCAAGCAGATCGCATCGGCCCGCTTCGGCGTGACCGACGAGTACATCGTGAACGCGAAGGAGCTGCAGATAAAGATGGCCCAAGGGGCCAAACCCGGCGAGGGAGGGCAGCTTCCGGGCCACAAAGTAAATGACGAGATCGCAAAGGTCCGCTACTCGACTCCGGGGGTCATGCTCATCTCGCCGCCGCCGCACCACGACATCTACTCCATAGAGGATCTGGCGCAGCTGATCTACGACCTCAAGCACGCTAACACCGATGCGCGCGTCTCGGTCAAGCTCGTCTCCGAGGTTGGAGTCGGAACTATCGCCGCGGGGGTGGCCAAGGGCAAGGCCGACATGGTGCTGATCAGCAGCGGTGAGGGCGGGACCGGCGCGAGTCCCCTCTCCTCGATCCGCCACGCCGGCTCCTACTGGGAGCTCGGCCTCTCAGAGACCCAGCAGGTGCTCGTCAGAAACAAGCTGAGAGAGAACATCCGGGTGCAGGTGGACGGACAGCTGCGCACCGGCCGCGATGTGGTCATCGGCGCCCTGCTCGGGGCCGAAGAGTTCGGCTTCGGCACGGTGACGCTGGTAAGTCTCGGCTGCGTGATGATGCGCAAGTGCCATCTGAACAGCTGCCCCGTGGGGGTCGCCACGCAGGATCCCGAGCTGCGTAAGCGCTTCCGCGGGGAGCCGGAGCACCTGATGAACTTCATGCGCTTCGTCGCCCGGGAGGTGCGAGAGTTGATGGCGCAGCTCGGCTTCCGCAGCTTCGACGAGATGGTCGGCCGGGTCGACATGCTCGACCGCAGCGCCGCAGTCCGGCACTTCAAGGCCAAGGGGCTCGACTACAGCCGGATTCTCGCCCGTCCCGAGGGCTTCGGCAGCGTGCCTCTGCGCTGTAGAGCGCCGTTGCACGGTGTCGGTACGGTGCCGCGCGATTTCTCCGATCACCCGGATGCGAAACTGATCGAGGGGGCGCGGACCCTGCTCGACGGGGGCGGACGAGTGAGCGGCGAAGGCCTCCAGGCACCGAGCCCCGCTTCGGATGCAGCCGCGGTCCGCCTCTCCCTCGAGATCCGTAACCACCACCGCACCGTCGGTGCAAGCCTCAGCGCGGAGGTGACCCGGCGCTTCGGGGCCGAGGGACTGCCGGAGGACAGCATTACGGTGGACGTAAAGGGCTCGGCGGGGCAGAGCTTCGGTGCCTTCCTCGCGCCCGGCATCACCCTCAGACTCGAAGGGGAGGCAAACGATTACTTCGGCAAAGGCCTCTCCGGGGGCAAGCTGATAGTCTATCCGCCGGAGGGCTCCTCCTTCATTCCCCACAAGAACATCATTACCGGCAACGTCAACCTCTTCGGCGCGACTGGTGGAGAGGCCTATATCTACGGCATGGCCGGCGAACGATTCGCCGTACGCAACAGCGGGGCGATCGCCGTGGTGGAGAGCGTCGGCGACCACGGCTGCGAGTACATGACTGGTGGAGCGGTCATAGTTCTCGGAAGGACGGGGGTAAACTTCGCCGCAGGCATGAGCGGCGGGGTGGCCTACGTGCTCGACGAGAACCAGCTCTTCGACACCCGCTGCAATTTAGAGATGGTGGATGTGGAGCAGGTGATCGCCGAGGAGGACGAGGAGTTCCTCATGCGCTATATTCGGCGCCATTGCGAGCTCACCGGTAGCCGCCATGCGGCGGAGCTGCTAGAGGAGTGGCGGGAGTACCTTCCCTACTTCGTGAAGGTGATCCCCATCGACTACAAGCGGGCCCTCGAACGAATACGTCGGGAGCAGGTGAGCGAATCTGAGCACGTCGAACTGACCGAAGAGGTAGGAGGCTGATATGGGAGAGTTGAGAGGATTCTTGCACTACGGAAGAAGAGTTTCGTCTTATCGCGATCGCGGCCGGCGAGTCGCAGATTGGAGAGAGGTCGTCGAGCGAATGCCTACGGATGCGCTGCGAGAGCAGGCGGCACGCTGCATGGACTGCGGCACTCCCTTCTGCCACTCCCTCGGCTGCCCGCTTGCCAATCTCATCCCGGAGTTCAACGACGCGGTCTACCACGGGCTGTGGGACGAGGCCTACGACCGGCTCGAGCTGACCTCAAACTTCCCCGAAGTCACCGGCCGGGTCTGTCCGGCTCCCTGCGAGAGTGCCTGCACCCTCGCGATCAACGACGCGCCGGTCAGCATCAAGGAGATCGAGATCGCGCTTATAGAGAAGGCATTCGAAGAGGGCTGGGTCGTGCCCCAGCCTCCTAAGGTCGAGAGCGGCAGGAGGGTCGCGGTCGTCGGCTCTGGTCCCGCGGGGCTCTCGGCGGCCGAGCAGCTGCGGAGGATGGGACACCAGGTGGTCGTCTACGAGCAGGACCCTCTGCCCGGCGGACTTCTCCGCTACGGCATCCCGGAGTTCAAGCTCGAGAAGTCGATTATAGACCGTCGGCTCGATATCTACCTCCGGGAGGGGATCGTATTCGAGTCCGATGTAACGGTGGGCGAAGACATATCGGCCCGGTATCTGCGGAAGAAGCACGATGCGGTAGTGCTGGCCCTCGGCTGCCGCGAGCCGCGACGGGTTCCGGTGCCGGGCGATGAGCTGGAGGGAGTGCACTACGCCCTCGACTACCTCACCTCTTCGACGCGGGTACTGCACGGGGAGCTGCCGAGCCATTCACTCATCGACGCCTGCGGCAAGCGCGTTTTGATTCTCGGCGGCGGCGACACCGGAGCCGACTGCGTGGGCACGGCCAACCGCCAAGGGGCGGAGAAGGTCTATCAGTTCGAGATTCTCCCCAAACCCGTAGACTGGCAGGATGACTGGAATCCCGAGTGGCCAGACTTTCCCAGAGTACTCAGAACCTCCTCCAGCCACGATGAGGGCTGCGAGCGGCGCTGGAGCATAAAGACCAAGAAGCTATTCGGCCGCAGCGTGCAGGTGGAGAAGGGGATCTTCTCCGAGGTAGAGTGGTATAAGGACGAGAAGGGCGCCTGGGCCATGCGCGAGCGGCCGGGTAGTGAGTTCAGCCTCGACATCGACATGGTAATCATCGCCGCCGGCTTCACCAACGTGCGGCACACACGCCTGCTCACCGACTTCGGCCTCGAGCTCGACTCGAGGGGAAACCTCGCCGTCAACGGCACCCATCAGACGACCGGCGAGGGGGTCTTTGCCGCCGGAGATGCGGTCAGCGGCGCCTCACTCGTAGTCAAGGCTATGAGCCAGGGACGCTTTGCCGCCGACATGGTGAATCAGTATCTCCGGACGATATAATTTTTGCACTTTTCCAGACTATGGACTATAATTGAGAAAGAGTACGTACTCCATTATCACATAGGAGGTTTAGAAGTGAGTATAACCGCTATTCTCAAAGAGAGTCTTAATGTCGTAAAGAAGAATCCCATTATCTTTGTGCCCATGCTGGCGCTGACGGTCATCGTGGCGCTGTTGTCCCTTGTCTTTCTCGGGAGCATGATTCCCTTCATGGGTGGAATGCAGGGCGGAGCGGTCTCGTCTCAACAGGCAATGACGGCGGCCGGGGCGGCCCTAGGCGGAGTCTTCATCACCCTCATACTCAGCTCCATACTCGGGCTCGTTGCCCACGGCATGACCGTCGCGATGGCGGACGAAGCGGTACAGTCACAGAGCACATCTCTGAAAGGAGGACTGCATAAGGTCAAGGAGCGGCTCCTGCCTATTATCCTGGCGGCGGTGATAGTGGGGCTAATCGTCAGTGTCGGATTCATGCTTCTCGTACTGCCCGGCATAGTGGCAATGTTTCTGCTGATGTTCACCTTCATGGCCGTCATGATCGACAGCGAAAATGCGTTTCGGGCAATAGGAAAGAGTGCACGCATGGTAACCGGGCACTTCGGTGCGGTATTCGTACTCTTCCTCGTCCTCATCGCCATAGGAGTGCTGGTGGTGATAATCGATGCGATCGTCGGGTTGATACCCATTCTCGGCGTGGTGCTCAGTATTATCTTCTCCGCAGCGTACAGCAGCTTCATCACCGTCTTCCTCGTCCTCGCGTACAAGGGTTTCGAGGAGCGGGATATGCAGAAACCGACGGCGGAAGTCTGAGCCGTTTTCTCGTTTTGCATCGGCCGGCGGCTGGTATTACCAGACGTCGGCCGGATTTTTACTGCCTCCGTGGTTTTCCGTTGGAGGACCACCGCACTCTTCATAACAGCCGTTGTCCTCCATGCCCGTTCCCTTCTATCCGGAGCTGGAACCGGCCGCAGCGTAGAGCGGGAGGTGCTTGCGCTGCTCTTATAAGCCGAGAATCAGATACAGTATCGGGAGGATCACCAGGTACGAGAAGGTAGTGACCACCCACGCGGAGTTTGCCAGGTCGAGATCGAAGCCGTAGATAGCCGGCGGCAGCAGCGAGTTGAAGGCGACCGGCATCGCCGACGAGATGACGAGGATCTTGAAGGGCATGCCGCCCATGACGTCCTGCAGGCCTATGAGCAGTCCGACCGTGGTCATGACGAGCGGCGAAATGCCGAACTTGATAAGCATGATGAGCAGTATCTCTCTGACATAGCTCTGTATCCGTCTTATGTACAGGGTGATCCCGATCGAGAAGCCGAGGAGGCCCGAGATGAGGGGTATGAGCACCGATGAGATGGTCTCTATCAGCCGCGGCCTGGAAAGTCCGATACCGTTGAGCGCGAGACCGACGGCAATGGAGATGATAGGTACGAATATGTAGGGCCGCTCCTTCAATATGTCGAGGGAGAGGGAGAAGCGGAAGCGGCTCCCCTTGCTCACCTGCTCGGAAATGGGAAAGCCGACCATGTAGTACATCACCACGATGAAGAGATTGAAGAGGAGTATCAACACGTAGCCGTCTGCACCGAAGAAGACGAAGGCGGTCAGCCCTCCGAAGGTGACGATGTTCGAGAACATTCCGCTCGTAAAGACCGAGGCCGCCTGCTTCGGCGGAATCCTGAAGAGGGCGTTGATGATCAGGGCGCTGATGCCGCCGAGGAAAGTGCAGAGAATCCCCAGAAACGGAAAGGAGATCAGGGATCTGCTCACGAGGGTGAAGCCCCAGAAGGAGCTGACGATCGGTACGGGGTTGAGGACGAACATGGCCGTGAGCTTCATGTCTTTCGAGACCATCTTTATCCGTTCTTTCGAACGCACATAGCGGTCTAAGACCGCGCGCCGTATTACATAGCCGAGGGCAACGCTTCCGAGACTGACCGAGAGGACGAAAATCAGACGTTCCATGCAGGTAGTATAGTAGAGTGTGCCGATTTTGTCCCGGTAATCTGAGCTGCGGATTCCGCCGATCTCGATAATGTCCGTTTAGAGAAGGAATAACATACCGAATTTGAAGTCTCAGCAGATAATGATTATATTGGAATCAGTCTATAGTTTTAGAGATTCTGTGCCGTATGGTCCGTAACATTCAAGAGGAGTACGTGTGAAACAGTTAATATTTGTCATGTGTATGAGTTTGGTCTCTCTTTTCCCTCTGTTAGGAGAGCAGTTCTCAGTGGACGGGCTCTCGATATATGAAGGCAAAGAGGAGGTCGAGCTCAGATTTACCGAGACGCTCGACGACGGGCGAGAGTTACCCTCGAAGGTGAGGATTTTCCAGGCAGAGGAGAGGGGCAGAGACTGTATCGTCTCGGTCACCGAATCAGAAATCATTCGCGTAAGGTCCTGTGTGGACATAGAAAAGGGGACGCCGGTCTACACTCGCATAGACGAGCAGGGATACGAGGATGCCGAGGTCTTTATCACCTATAACAAGGACGAGGTGAGGGTCGAGTACACGGAGGACGGCGAGACCCGAGTCGACATACTCGAGAACGACCGGGGCCTCGACGGCTATATCCTCACCACACTCTTTTCCGTCCTTCCCTACGATGAGATGGCCGGAGAGAAGCGGCAGTTCAGCTTTCTGAACTACAGAAAACCCTCTCTCGTCGATGTTACGCTTACCTTCGAGGGTGTGATCGAGGGCTATGAGGTAGATGGACGCTCGGTAGAGGCCTTAGAATACAAAACTCGGGCGAACAACTTCGTGGTGAGGATGTTTACCGAGCCGAGCCACTTCTACTATGGTAGACGTGAAGATGTGCCCGTCATGCTCGAGTACGAGGGGGTCGATCCCTCGAGCATCCGGAAGAGGATCTCCTTCGAGCTCTCCTCGGACTCTTACACAGACGCGCGAAATATATTCGGATCCGAAAACTAAAACTATGAAACATCCACAGATACGTACACTCACAGTAATAATTTTGTCCCTTTTCGTTCTTTCGACCTGTGCACAGAAGGCCTCACAGACGGAGGGAGAGGGAGAAGAGGCTTCCGAGGCTCGAGATAAGGAGCCTGTAGAGCTCGTCTATGTGGACTGGGCCTCCGAACTGGCGAGCGCACATGTGGTAAAGACGGTTATCGAAGAGCGGCTCGATCGCAGCTGTAAGCTCCTCCCGGTCACGCTGATCGCGATGTGGGAGGCTATTGCGAGCGGCGACAAGGACGGCATGGTGGCCGGATGGCTTCCCTCCCTGCAATCTAGATTCCTCGAGAAACACCGTTCGCAAGTCGTGGATCTCGGCCCGAACCTGGAGGGGACGAAGATCGGACTCGTTGTTCCGGAGTACGTGAGTATCGATTCCATAGGAGAGCTGAAGGAGCACAGAGAGAGTTTCAATCACAAGATCATCGGTATAGATCCGCACGCAGGCATCATGGAGACGACTGAGGAGGCGATGGAGGCGTACGGTCTCTCGAACTACAGCCTCGTCTCGGGAAGCGGTCCCACCATGACCACCGCCCTCGGAAATGCCATAGAGGAGGATCGTTGGATCGTCGTAACCGGATGGACACCCCACTGGAAGTTCGCCGAGTGGGACTTGAAGTATCTCGAAGATCCGAAGAAGGTCTACGGAGACGCGGAGCGCATTCACACGGTGGTAAGAGAAGGACTGAAGAAAGATATGCCTGAGGTCTACGCGTTTCTCGACGCCTTCTACTGGAAACCGGAGCACATGCAGAAGGTAATGCTGATGGCGACGGATCCCGAAACCTCCTACGAGGAGGCGGCCCGGCAGTGGGTGCGGGAGAATGAAGAACTGGTCGACGGATGGCTCGATGAGCGCAGCGGAGACTAAGAGAATGGAAGGGCGGCGCATTAGAAAGCCGCATTATGAAACATGAGATTCGGTACATTCAATCCTGCGGATAACAGCTCGACGAAGCCTTGGTTTATTTCATCTATCGTCATTACTCTCCTCCTCATTTTTCTACTCAGCGGGAACCTGGCCTTCTCTATCGATTTTATAGACTCGTTCAGAAGGGAAGAGCTGAGGGCCGAGCGCTCCTCCTGGAAGCTGCTTCTGTACACGG
Source organism: uncultured Spirochaetaceae bacterium (assembly GCA_964346645.1). GTDB lineage: Bacteria > Spirochaetota > Spirochaetia > DSM-16054 > Sediminispirochaetaceae > CAYFVU01. Next base: position 20,498 of record CAYFVU010000054.1, read on the forward strand.
AGAAGATGCAGATGACGGCCAGGGTAAGCGCCTTGGGCGGAAATCTCAAGTGGAAGGACAACTACACGGAGGCGCAAGAGAAGTTCGAGGCGGTGTTGGGAGAGATCACCGATCTGCAGTACTCTTCGAAAATCCGAGAGAAGAGTGAGGAGCTTCGTACATATTACCGAAAGACGCGAAACATAGAGCAGCGAGTCTTCGAGCTCATCAGCACAGGAGAAAAGGAGCGGGCGGTAGAGCTCCTGTCGGGCTGGGAGTACACAAAGAGCCGGCTCCAGTTCGAAAAAGAGACACGGGAAATAGTACACATAATACAGGAGATGATAGAGGAGAAGACCTCTCTTTACAGGAGGCGCTCGTTCACCTTTCTCTCCGTCGTCGTTGCCTGCTTTATCGGGCTGCTCGGCCTGTGGGCGGTGACTATACGGCGTTGGAGCAGGCACGTGCGGGACAAGCAGATTACAGAGATACGGGTGCGTCAGAGCGAGGAGAAGTACAGGAAGCTGATCAATACCTCTCCCGAGGCGATAGCCTTCGTGGATGAAGGCGGCCGTATCCTCACGGCTAATCCTGTTATGGCGCAGCGCCTCTCGGTCGAACGCAGTCGATTGGAAGGGGCACACCTAAACGAGGTCATGCCGTCGGAGCAAGCGAAGCGCCACATGGAGAGAGGATCGCGAGCCATTGACGAGGCCGGGGTTGAATCGTATCAGGAAGAGAGCGACGAAAAGGTCTACGAGAACACCTACGTTCCTGTCTTTACCCGCGGAGCCCGGAACACCTTCCAGATCATCTCCAGAGACATCACCGAGCAAAAAAGGCTGGAGGAGAAGCTCAAGAATTTGAGCCTCTACGACAGCCTCACCAAACTCTACGCGCGCTCTTTCTTCGAGGAGGAGATGAGCCGTCTCGAGGATGGGCGACACACTCCGGTAGGCATGATCGTCTGCGACGTAGACGGGCTGAAGCTGATCAACGATGAGATAGGTCACAGCCAAGGAGACGATCTGCTCATTGCCGCCGCGCAGGTCCTGCGGAAGAGCTTTCGCGGAAGCGACATCGTCGCCCGCATAGGAGGAGACGAGTTTGCCGTGCTGCTTCCGAAAAGCGGGGAGGAGGTCGTCTCCTCCGCCTGCGACCGGATCCGGGAAAATTGCGCCCGCCACAATGAGCGAGAGGTAGATTTCGTCCTCTCTATCTCTATCGGCTATACCATTGCCGAAACTCCGCCGGTGAACACGAACGAGCTCTTCAAGGAGGCCGACAACCGCATGTATGAAGACAAGCGGCAGCATCGGGAGGAGGTTCGGGAGAAGATTATGAAAATCATTTCCTCATAGTGTCATTCGAGTTCAAAAGACGAGTTCGTACCAGGAATTCTGTTTTCCTTGCATGAATTCGACTTCCCACCTACAATGGGCAAATGGCACACAGAACACTCAAATCCGGCTACGACAACCTCATAGAACGCTTGAACCGCTTCCCTCAGGGAGCGCCGCCCTCGAAGACGCTATTCGACATTCTGAAGATGCTGTTCGACGAGAAGGAGGCGGAGATGGTCTCGCTCCTGCCCATAAAGCCCTTTACGGCGGCAAAGGCGGCGGATGCGTGGAAGTGTTCCGAGAAGGAGGCGCGAAAGCTGTTAGAGAGGCTCGCCTCCCGGGCGCTTCTCCTCGATGTGTCCGACAACGGGGAGAGCGTCTACGTGCTGCCTCCGCCGATGGCCGGCTTTTTCGAGTTCTCCATGATGCGGGTCCGCGGTGATATCGACCAGAAGGTCCTGGGACAGCTCTTCTATCAGTACATGAACGTGGAGGAGGATTTCATAAAGAATCTCTTTCTCGACGGAGAGACGCAGCTCGGCCGGGTCTTCGTGAACGAGGAGGTGCTGCCGCAGGACAACGGCCTCTACGTGCTGCCCTACGAGCGGGCGAGCGAGGTCATGAAGACGGCCACCCACATAGGTGTGGGGACCTGTTACTGCCGCCACAAGATGGAGCATGCCGGAACGGCCTGTGACGCGCCGATGGACATCTGCATGACCTTCAACAGCTCGGCAGCCTCACTCATCCAGCACGGTTTCGCCCGTCAGGTCGATGCCGCGGAGTGTCTCGACCTGCTCGACCTCGCCTACGAGCACGACCTGGTGCAGTTCGGCGAGAATGTACAGCAGGGGGTAAACTTCATTTGCAACTGCTGCGGCTGCTGCTGCGAGGCCCTCGTGGCGGCCCGCAAATTCGGCTTCCTACAGCCGGTCCACACCAGCAACTACCTCCCGGAGATAGACACGGAGCGCTGTACGGGTTGCGGCAAGTGCGTCAGTGCCTGTCCGGTCGAATCCCTGAGCCTGACCTCCGCTAACGATCCGAAGAAGAAGAGCCGGAAGAAGGCGAGTCTGGATGAGGAGACCTGCCTCGGCTGCGGGGTCTGTGTCCGGACCTGCCCAACCGGTGCCCTGAGCCTGAAGGCCAGGGAGGAGCGGGTCATTACACCGGTAAACTCCACCCACCGTGTCGTGCTCATGGCCATCGAGCGGGGCAAGCTACAGAATCTCATCTTCGACAACCAGTACCTCTTCTCGCACCGGGCTATGGCGGCCATTCTCGGGGTCATCCTCAAGCTCCCCCCGGTCAAGCAGGTAATGGCGAGCAAGCAGATGAAGTCCCGCTACCTCACCGCGCTGATCGAGCGGTATGAGGCGTCGAACGG
>CAYFVU010000055.1:0-3386 GCA_964346645.1 uncultured Spirochaetaceae bacterium
CCGCATGAGCAAGTACCCATTTAACGAGATAGAAAAGAAATGGCAGCGGTATTGGGAAGAAAAGAAGACCTTCAAGGTCGACGAGAACCCCTCGGTCCCCAAGGAGAAGCGGCTGTACGTCCTCGACATGTTCCCCTATCCCTCGAGCCAGGGGCTCCACGTCGGACACCCCGAGGGCTACACGGCAAGCGATATCTACAGCCGGTTTCAGCGAATGAGAGGCTACCACGTGCTCCATCCGATGGGCTTCGACTCCTTCGGACTTCCGGCGGAGAACTACGCGATAAAGACGGGAACCCATCCGAAGGAAACGACGGAGGAGAACATCCGCCTCTTCATCGACCAGATCAAGTCTCTCGGCTTCAGCTACGACTGGGACCGCATGGTCTCCACCCACGAGCCCGACTACTACAAGTGGACGCAGTGGATTTTCCTGCAGATCTACAAGCAGGGACTCGCCTACGAGGCGCAGACTCCCATCAACTGGTGCCCCTCCTGCAAGACCGGCCTCGCCAACGAAGAGGTCAAGGAGGGTACGTGCGACCGCTGCGGCACCGAGGTGACCCACAAGGACATCCGCCAGTGGGTCCTCAAGATCACCGACTACGCCGACAAGCTCCTCGAGGGACTGGATGGGCTGGACTGGTCCGACTCCATCAAGACGATGCAGTACAACTGGATAGGAAGGTCAGAAGGTGCCGAGGTCACCTTCGAGCTCGAGGACGGCAGCGAATCCTTCTTCGTCTACACCACCCGCCCGGACACTCTCTTCGGCGCCACCTACATGGTACTTGCTCCCGAGCATCCTCTCGTGGACCAGGTGACGACCGAGGACCGGAAAGAGAAGGTGCACGAGTATCTCGACGAGGCGAAGAAGAAGTCGGATCTCGAGCGTACCGACCTCGCCAAGGACAAGTCCGGTGTCTTCTCCGGCTCCTATGCGATCAATCCGGTAAACGGCAAGAAGATCCCCATATGGATCGCCGACTACGTGCTGATCTCCTACGGCTCCGGCGCCATCATGGCCGTGCCGGCCCACGACCAACGAGACTGGGAGTTCGCCACCAAGTTCGGCCTCCCGATTATCGAGGTGCTGAAGGGCGGCGATGTCGAAAAGGAGGCATTCACCGAGGACGGCCCCCACGTCAACTCCGAGTTCCTCGACGGCCTCGGAAAAGAGGAGGCGGTCGAGAAGATGATACAGTGGCTCGAGAAAGAGGGCCTCGGGCGGCGCGCCACCAACTACAAGCTGCGCGACTGGATCTTCAGCCGCCAGCGCTACTGGGGAGAGCCCATTCCCATCGTCCACTGCGAGACCTGCGGTACCGTGCCCGTGCCGGAGAAAGAGCTGCCGCTTACCCTTCCGGAGGTCGACACCTATCAGCCGACCGGCACCGGCGAGTCGCCGCTCGCTACTATCGAAGAGTGGGTCCACACCGAGTGTCCTAAGTGCGGAGGTCCGGGACGCCGCGAAACCAACACGATGCCGCAGTGGGCCGGCTCCTGCTGGTACTACCTGCGCTATCTCGATCCGCACAACGACAGGGCATTTGCCGACAAGGGGAAGGTCGACTACTGGATGCCTGTCGATCTCTACATCGGTGGAGCCGAGCACGCGGTGCTCCACCTTCTTTACGCGAGGTTCTGGCACAAGGTGCTCTACGACATCGGTGCGGTGGGCACCCCTGAACCCTTTCAGCGGCTGGTCAACCAGGGAATGATCCTCGGCGAGGGCGGAGTGAAGATGTCCAAGTCCCTCGGCAACGTAATCAACCCCGACGACATCATCCGCGACTACGGCGCCGACTCCATGCGTGTCTACGAGATGTTTATGGGACCGCTGCAGGTCTCCAAGGCCTGGTCGACCAACGGTCTCGCAGGCGTTCACCGTTTTCTCGACCGTGTCTGGCGCGTGGCCGAACGGCCGGTCTCCGAGGAGGAGCCGACTAAGGAGCAGCTAAAGCTGCTGCACAAGACCATCAAAAAGGTTACCGAGGACACGGAACAGCTCGAGTTCAACACGGCGATCAGCCAGATGATGATCTTCATAAACGAGATCTTCGCTCTCGAGCGGATCCCGCGCCGCCTCTGGGAGCCCTTCGTGCAGCTGATCTCCCCCTACGCACCGCACTTAGGCGAGGAGCTCTGGGAGAGGCTCGGCAACAAGCCCTCGGTCTCCAACACCATCTGGCCCTTCTGGGAGGAGGAGCTGACCAAGGAGGAAGAGGTGACCGTCGTCATCCAGGTCAACGGCAAGGTTCGGGAGAAACTCGACCTGCCCGCCGGGACCGAAGAGGAGCGGATGAAGAAGATGGCCCTCGAGTCCGAGAAGATCCAGAAGTGGATCGACGGGAAGGAGCTCGTAAAGGTCATTACCGTGCCGGACAAACTTGTCAACATCGTGGTGAAGTAGGCACCACGCCGGCGGCGAACCGGAGGCGAAGTTTTCGCCGCTCGCTTCCTGCGGGCCGCCGATCGGCGACTGATACCCAGATATCACCGGGGAGTGACGCATATGCTGCGGCACTCTCCGTTTTTTTCGACCAGGATGTGGAGCTCCAACTCTACGCTAGGGCTGTAGAAGCGGTGCAGGCCCGGATAGAGACCGGTAAAACGGACCCTACAGGTGCCGCGCCCCTCTTCACAGCTCCCATCCTCCGGCTCGTCTCCGGCTTCCGCCTCGAAGGAGACCGATTCGATGCTCCCCGCAAAGAGCGGCGATGCGCAGATCCAATCCGCCGCCGACAACTCGAACTCCGCCGCGTAGCGATCCGCGTCGGATATCTGTATCGTCGAGAGGGAATCGAAGAGCACGGCGCTGCGGATCCGTTCGAGATCGCAGGCCCACGGGTCTCCCTCTCCTTCGGCAGCCATCTGTGCCGCGAGGTAAAAGGCGTCCACTCTCGAGAGCTTCTCCTGCTCCTTCCACAGCTCGAGAAAGAGGTCGGCCGCCGCCCCGGCTTCCCAGCTGAGCTCGAGCCTTCTCGTTCCCGTAAGACGCTCCTTCGCCTCAACGCTGTGTGACACGAATGCTCCCGCCGGCCTCAATCTGCCCAGCGGATAAGCCGCCACCGGCACGTACAGCCCACGAGCCGTTTCGATACGCGTGCTGCGCGCCGATACAGTCCTGCTCTTCAGCTTTCCATTCCCGGAGGGATATACGATCCGCCATTTAACGGGAAAAAACTCCTCCCACGGGCACGGCTCGTCCGGCAGCACCACCCTCAGCTGCAGCTCCGGGGTGAGGAACGCGCAGCCGGAGAGCGCCGAAAGGATCATGCACGAGAGGAGGGCGTGGGTGTAGCGGGCGCGGTGGTGACGGATGCGGGGGTTACGACCGTGGGGATTACGGGCGCGGGAATAATCTCTCTTCATACCCCCGAATA
>CAYFVU010000055.1:3486-22420 GCA_964346645.1 uncultured Spirochaetaceae bacterium
TTACGACCGTGGGGATTACGGGCGCGGGAATAATCTCTCTTCATACCCCCGAATAGGGCATCGCAGGAGCCTACGCTTTCGACCTGCGCAAAAAAATATTCCGCATTCATGCAGAGCCAACACGCATAGCGCGGGAACACGCCCGCGAAAGACTCTGCTACACCCCGCGCTGCAGCTTCTCCTTGAGCTCCTCGCGAAGAGCGTGGAGGATCTCGATGTACTCCGGGCTCCGGTAATCGGGATAGGTCCAGGGCAGCGGCTGATATGACTTCTTTCTGTAGATGAGGGTTATCTCGGCGTAGATGCCGTCCCGGAGGGGAATCCGCTGCGCGTTGTCCTTGGTGGATGCGAGTATGAGCTTTCCGAGGGAGATGAGGCCCGGGTCGAGGTTCACACGCCGTCCTCCCCGGTCCACATAGTGCTCCTCGAGTCGGTTCGTGGTGAGCTTTATCTCTGCGAGTCGGGAGGGATCGACGAGCGTCTCGAAGGCGAGGAAGTCGCGTTCGATCCCCTCCCCCATTTCAGCGTCATAGTAGTCGGTGTAGACGAAGGGCAGGCTGGGCCCGGCAAAACGGCAGCTGCCGTAGAGCTCCTCGAGCCGCCGCTTCGCATCCTCCTTCATCTCCCGGTCGGTGGACAGCACTCCGACGATCAGCATCTCCCTTTGAAAGGTCTCGGCTCGGCTCATGATTCCTCTCGATCCTTTTTAGCTCTACTGCGAATTCCTGTACGAGCTCTTACTAGATTGCTAGTTTCGCGATTTTATCCCATAATAGGCTGTCATGGAAGAGAATACCGACTTCTTCGATGCGCTCGAACAAGCGACCGAACAGTACCGAAAATACCTCGAGGACAAAGAGCTCCCGAAGCTGAAGGACAACTACCGAAACTTCCACTCCTCTCTGCAGGCGATCCTCAACATTCTCATCCGCAAAGGACTCTTGCAGGAAGATCCGTACAAGAGCGAGTACCGGATTTCGGAGGTGCAGACCCCACCTTCCGGACCGTTGAAGGAGTCGGAGAAGGTCGAAGAGCTCAGTAAGCGGCTCTCAGTGTTCGACTCCATACTCGAGTTCCTCAACAACTACTACCAGTTTCAGCTCGACCACATGACGCTGCAGCAGATCAAGAAGCTCGTCGAGCTCACCACCTACATCAAGTGGGACAACCTCACCGAAACGAGCTCGAATCTCAACACGCGCGTACTCGCAGAGGTCATCAAGAAGATTCCGCAGGGAAGCGACACCCTCTCCTACAACATCATCAACGACAGCGCGCAGCAGCTGAACAAGCAGTCGAAGAACATCCTATCCATTCTGAAGAAGATCTCGATCTACCAGAGGGAGAATTACAAGTATCAGGTTCGTGACAAACTCTTCAATCATATGAAGCTCAAAGAGAACGCCATTATCGAGCAGCGAGAGGAGGTGATAAAGGCGATAAAACGCAAGTTCCCCCAGAACCTCCCGAAAACCACCTTCTATCCCGAGCTGGTGGACGAGATCCTCGACGAGAGCGAAGGGCCGAAAGCCGAACAAAACCGCACGGCGCTCCTCGATAAACTCTCCGTTCAGGAAGAGAAGCCGAAGCAGAAGAAGGAACAGAAGGTTTCGGGGAAAAGTATCATCATGGACTCCTTCCGGCTGCTCTCCTCGGGAAGCACTCCCCTCGAGCAGGCCATCACCAAGCTTCAGTACAACAAGAACCTGCTCACCAACAAGAACCTGACCTTCGCGGAGAAATTCCGCCGATGGCTCTTCAACATGGGTAAGAAGGATACAGAGAACGAGATCTTCGAGATCGAGTATCTGGATCCGAAAACGGCGACCTATAAGCCCGTCCAACTCGATTACGGCAAGTTTCTTGCAGAGCTGCAGAAGAAGGCCAAGCTCCTCTCTTCTCTGGGGTCGAAAATGAGCAACACCTACAAGAAACTCGAGTCGACCTCGGAGGATAAGGCCTACGAGTATCTCTCGAAGACCATAGAGGAGCTGCAGTCGATACTGCTCAAGCTCCCGGCGCTCGACACCTACTTCAAGCACGAGGTGCCGAAGAACCAGCGCAACTTCGTAAAGGGCATAAAACTCGAGACTTCAGCGTTGAAGAACTCGGTGGTAAAGGCGAATCAGAAGCGCCACGAGTACGTCTCCCACAAAGAGGAGATCGAGCAGCTGAAGAAGCTCGGCGTGGACACCAACGTAGAGTAGAATCCCGCCTCCGGCAACCTATCGCATTACCTTTCACGTACCTATCGAATTACCTATCACCGCAGCTATTACTGCTATCGAAGAGAAGAGGGTGTCGCATCGCTCGATGCGTAGAGACCGAGGAGCCTCACGTCGCCCGCCTCCTCTTTGAGTGCGGTGAATGCCCTGTCGAGGGCCCCCTCCTCCTCGGGAATATCCACCACCACGAAGAACATGTACTGCCACGGCTTGCCCTGTATGGGACGGGACTCGAGCTTCTTCATGTTCAGACCGCGCTCGGCGAGTATGCGCAACACGGTGTACAGGGCGCCGGGTTCGTCACGCGTGGAGAACACGAGCGCCGCCCGGTTCGGCGTGCGGAAGGGCTCGACCTCCGTACGGGCTATGACGAAGAAACGGGTGTAGTTATGAGGGTTGGTCTCGATTCCCTCCTTCAGTATCGAGAGACCGTAGACTCGAGCCGCCTCCTTGCCGGCGATCGCCGCCGCCTCGGGACTCCCCTCCCGGGCCACGTGAGCCACCGCCCCGGCGGTGTCGAAGAAGGGGATCTTCTCTATGTGGGGATATTTCGAGAAGAAACCGCCGCACTGTGCGAGTCCCTGGGGATGGCTGTAGACACGACGCACACCATCGATGCTCGCCCCGGGGACGGAGATGAGGTTGTGAACGATGCGGATCTTCTGCTCCCCCACCAGCTTTATGTCGGGGTACTGCAACAGCAAGTCGAGCACCTCTAAGACCGTGCCGGCAAGGGAGTTCTCTATGGGAACGGTGCCGTAGGCCGCCTCTCCGGTCAGCACACGGTCGAAGACCTCGGTAAAGCTCTCGCAGGGGAGCGTGTCGGTGGAGTCGTCGAAGAAGCGATGGATCGCCGTTTCGCTGTAGGCTCCGCGGACGCCCTGGAAGGCGATGTTCGGCTCGGCCGAAGGCCCGCCGCCCGTAGTATACGCGCCGCCGCCTGCGGCCCGTTCGGAGGGCTGCAGATCCGGCACCCGCTCGAGCTCCTTGTCGATGACCGGAGAGATCGCCTCTATGTCCCGCATGAGCTTCTCGAACTGTTCCGGATAGAGCGATTGTGGACCGTCGGAGAGGGCCTGCTGCGGATCGGGGTGGACCTCCACCATGAGGCCGTCGGCGCCGGCGCTCACCGCCGCGAGAGACATCGGCAGCACCTTCTCCCGTATTCCCGTACCGTGACTCGGATCGACGATGACCGGCAGGTGGCTGAGCTTCTTGACCACGGGGATGGCCGAGAGATCGAGGGTGTTTCGCGTGATCGTCTCGAAGGTCCGAATTCCGCGTTCGCAGAGGATTACGTCGTCGGTCCCCGCCGACATGAGGTATTCGGCGGCCATCAGCCACTCCTCTATGGTGGCGGCGAGGCCGCGCTTGAGCAGCACCGGTTTGCCGGTTCGTCCGACCGCCTTCAGCAGCTCGAAGTTCTGCATGTTCCGCGCGCCGACCTGGAATACATCGACGAACTCGCTCATCCTGTCGACGTATTCCGAGGAGACGATCTCGCTGACCACGGGCAGTCCCACCGCTTCACCGGCTTCCTTGAGCAGGGAGAGCCCCTCTTCGCCTAGCCCCTGGAACGAGTAGGGAGAGCTGCGCGGTTTGAAGGCCCCGCCGCGGAGCATGACGGCCCCCGCCTCACGCACGCTGCGTGCGGCGGCGTGGATCTGCTCGCGGTCCTCCACCGCGCAGGGCCCGGCAATGACCGCGATGCGGCCGCCGCCGATACGCACCCGCCCTACCCGGACGACCGTGTCCTCCTTCTTCAGCTCTCTGCTCGCGAGCTTGTAGGGTTTCGAGATGGGAATGACCCGGTCCACCCCCGGCAGGATCTCTACCTGCCGGGTGTCTATCCTCATCCGACCGACGGCTCCGAGCACCGTCTCCTCCTCGCCCACGATCTCACGCACGTCGAAACCCTGCTTCTCGAGGAAGGAGCGAGTCTCTTCTTTCTGCTGCGGAGTAATGTTCTTATTGAGAACAACAATCATAGCATGTAAGCTATTTCGTTCTTCTCTTACTGTCAACTACATAGGCGAGAGTCTCGGGGGTATTTGCCTTTACGTACCGCTCCTCCACGTGCTCGACGTAGATCCGGAGCCGCTCCTCGATCCGCTCACGATAGTCGAGCACCTTCGAGATATAATCGAGGGTCATCTTGGGTGTGCCCCGCTCGTTGACCCGCCGTCTACCGGCATTGTACATGGCAAGGGCCACTATTTCGTTTTCTCCGTCGTCGAGGCACTCGCTCAGGTAGGCGACGCCGTTTCGGGCATTCGTCTCGGGGTCGAAGAATTCCGCCTCCTCGAGCTCCGGAAAGGACCTGCTGTTGAGTTGAAAGAGTCCTCTGTCGACCGATGAGCGATTCTGATTTACCGCGCGCGGATCGAAGCTGCTCTCCGCCCAGACCAGGGCAAAGGCGAGCGGCGCGGGCACCTGATGCTCCGCCGTCTGCTCGAGTATGATGTGGGCGAGTTGTTTCGATCCGGCGAGCTCTTCGAAGAAGTGCACCGCCGCCTCCCGTGCCTTCGGATCGTCAATCCACACCTCTTTTTCCGCGAGCTGCAGCCGCAGCCCCTCGGTCAGAGTCATCATTTCTCTATTCGTCTCGTTCTCGCGCTTCTTCTGTGTATCGGTTGCCGTACGTACATTCGACTCGTTCTGCCTGGTTTCGGTTTCCCGAAACTGATTGTGCGCCTTGCTGCCGGTGTCGCTGATGTTGGTGCAGGTAACGAGGAGCATCGACAACCACACGAATAATATCATTCGTTTGATATGCTTCCTCCCGTCTCGAAACACGTTTACACCATGTATGGAGAAAAAATTCAAGTATACAGGTAGCCAATTCGGCCAATTTTCTCCATAGTGGTGATATGAGCAGCGGTGAAACGCAGATCGGCCTCGGATGTTGGGCCTTCGGAGGAGATTACTGGAAAGAGCAGTCTCACAAGGAGTCGGTGACGACGCTCAGAGAGGCACAGCAGTACGGAATTACACACTTCGACACCGCCGCCGCATATGGAAACGGCCGCTCCGAACAGCTCGTCGGCCAGCAACTGCGGCGGCGAGATACGATCACGATTGCCACTAAGGGGCTCTACCATCCTTCCAAAGATGTAGATGCGGGCATCCGCAAGAGCCTCCGACGCCTGCTCACCGACTACATCGACATCTACTACATCCACTGGCCGAAACCCGACATAGATCTGCGCCCCATGGTGGAGGCGCTCGAGGCGGCGAAACAGCGAGGCATCATCCGTCACATCGGGGTGAGCAACTTTACTCCCGAGCAGATAGAACCCCTGCTCGAGGCGGGAGAGATCGACTACTGCCAATTCGGCTACAACCTCATCTGGAGGATAGCGGAGAAGTCGCTCGTGCCCTTCTGCGCGGAGAGGGGCATTCGCATGGTGACCTACGGCAGCCTCGCCGAGGGTCTACTGACCGGAGAGGAGCGCCTCCCCTCTAACCTCCCCCCGGGGGACCCGCGGCGGGAGCTCGTCCCCGCCGAATCCGGCATCATAGACCGGACGGAGCGTACACTTCAGGAGCTCTTCTCGACCGCGGGGGAGATCGGCGTCAAACCGGCTCAACTCGCCCTCATGTGGAACCTATCCCGCCCTTGGGCGGACACGGTTCTATTCGGGGCACGCACTCCACTTCAGCTTCGCGAGAACCTCCACGTCGAGGACAGGTTTCACCGAGGCGGCCTGGGCCCGGAGACCGAGCGTCGTCTCGACGATATAACCGCCGATCTGAGCCGGATCTTCGCCGAAGACCAGAACATCTTCGGCCACCATCCGAGGTGAGTCATGCGGATACCATCCGACGAGGCGAGAGCCGAATTAGAGATCAAGAAGTCGAAGTTCATCGCCGTCGCCGGGGCAGCCTCCGGCCGCGAGGCGGTGAAGAAGGCGGTGTCCCGGCAGTGGGAGCTCGATCCGGAGGCGAGCCACATAGTCTGGGCCTTTCAAGCCGGAGAGCGGGGCGACATCTTCGGCATGAGCGACGACGGAGAACCGAAGAACACCGCGGGTCGGCCCGTGCTAGAGGTGATAAAGGGCAGCGGCATCAGCGATCTCCTGATCATGGTGGTCCGCTACTTCGGCGGTACCAAGCTGGGGACAGGTGGACTGGTTAAGGCCTACACGGAGGCGGCTCAAGAGGTGCTGGCCGTACTCCCCACCGAGGAGCGTCTCCTCAGGCTCCCCTTCTCACTCAGCCTCCACTACTCGCGCTATCGGCGCGGCAAGGAGCTCCTCGAGGAGGCCGGAGCCACGATAGATGAGGAGTCGTTCGCCGGTGAGGTGACGATACGGGGGTCCCTCCCCTCGCCGGTTGTCGGTGAGCTCGAGCGGAAGATCGCCGACCTCAGCTCCGGCGAATCCCGGCTCGAGATTACCGGAGAGGAGCACTACGGGAGGGGATAGCGCGGTAAGGGCAGCCCGGCGAGGCGAGAGAGTCGCCGCCCCGGCCCCGCTGCCGCCCGGGGGGAACGCTGCCGCCCCAGGGCTACAGGGACTCTTTGGTCAACGCCGGGATCAGATGGTAGGCGGGAACCTCGTACGGATGGGCCTCGAGAAGCGCATCGACGACCTCGCCGGCGATCTCCCGCCGAAGGCTCACCTCCACCCTGTACTCCTCGGCACGCTCGACCTTCCCCGTCGAGCCTAGATACGGGTCGGAGCCTTCGAGGGGGCGGAACTGTCCGGTCCCCTTCACCTGCCAGCTGCAGCGGTCGTAACCGCCGAAATCGCCGGCACCGGCGGCAAAGAGAGCCTCTTTTACCTTCTCCACATGATCTTCCGGTACATACACGATGAGGATGTACATACAAACCTCCTTACCTTCGATGAGGGTATCTTCGATGACGATGCTCGCCGCTCCTCACCCATATCTATGTTCGCCACAGAAGCTCACAGAGACTCCTGTAGAAATCGAGGAGCGATTCGTAGCCGGGCGGCGGCGTGCGGATGAGGGGCGGCACCACGTGGATCTGCCAGTGATCGTAGGGAAAGAGTTTTCCCATGTAGTTCCACACGCCCCTCTTCGGCACACCGTCGAAGTCCTCGATGCGGTCTTCCGAACCGATCTTAGGACCGTCCATGGAACGAGTATTCACGATGCCGTCGTTCTCCCACCACTGAGAGGGCTCGCCCTCCGCAGCCTCCGGCAGCTCCTCTAGCGAGCCGATGAAGCGGGCATTGGCGTACAGGGGAAGGTTCATCCCTTTCGCGGGCACGTGGTATCCGGTTTCCGGATCCGGGACGGTGGCACTGGTAGCCAAGGAGAAGTAATAGACCCGCGGAGAGGCCGGCGCACGCAGATTTATGCGGCGGGATCCTGCAGGCGAGAGGTCGTGGAAGGAGAGGTCCTCTATTTCCATCCAGAGCTCCTCGTCCACCGCCCTCCTCAGAAATTCGAGGAAGGTCTCTCCATCGGCCTTAGCCGTCTCCCAGTGGTCGAGCTGCAGATCTATCATCGGCTCCTCTCTGCGGGCGTTTGAGACGGCGAGCCACTTGGCAAAGAGGCGGCGGATGAATCCCACGTTCCGGTGCTGAGAGGTGAGGGTCGTCCCGTCGTGGGGCGTGTTGAGGCTGGTCACGCTCGCGATCCAGGATCGACCTCCCTCGAAGAGCTCGGAAGGCGGCCGGTCGCTGCCGCACGACCGCCCCGTACGGCGCGACCCCTCTTTCCCGCACTCCAACTCGGCTGCATCCCCCTCTTCGAGGAGCGATACGAGGAGCCGGGAGGTCTGTCCGCCCATGCTGTGACCGACAAGATGTACTTTCTTCGGCTCTCCCGTAGCAGGATCGGCCTCGCCCCACTCCGGATAGAGCCCCTCGTAGCTGCGCCCGTAGCGCGCGTGTCCCTGCCCCGCCGAGTGGGCGGCGCCGTAATCTACCCGCCCGCCCCGTATGGCGGCGTAGAGCTCGCAGGCGCGGTCCCAGTTCGAGGAGACGGGTCCTATACGGGCCGTGTAGACGGTATAGCCGAGTTGCCACAGCCTCTTCTCGAGATCCACCGCCCCTCCCCAGTAGGGAAGCCTGACGAAGGATTTCGCATCGAAGCCCATAAAACCGTACACGAGTATGATCGGGTATCTGTTACTCACATTACCTGCTCCACCGTATCGTATCATACGCAGCATAGTTCGGGGAATTGTCAATTTGCCAAAGGTACGCAATAATAGGGGGAGAGCACGAATATAACTCGGTTCACAGAAGCCGTTGAGGAGGAAAAACTATGGGAGAGATGGTCCTTGTCATAAACCCCGGATCTACATCCACGAAGATCGCCGTTTTTAACGGAGAGAATGAGCTGTTGAACGAGACGATACGCCACAACGCGGACGAGCTCGCGAAGTTCGATCAAATCACCGATCAGTACGATTTTAGAACCTCGATCATTTCGAAGCAACTGGAGGAGAAGAGCATCGACCCCGCAGAGCTCGATGTGGTCATCGGCCGCGGCGGCCTGGTAAAGGCCATTCCCGGCGGCGTCTGGAGCGTGAACGAGGCAATGCTCGAGGATCTCGAGAAAGGGGTGAACGGTCAGCACGCGAGCAACCTCGGAGGCCTCATCGCCCACCAGATCGCAAAGGAGAGCGGAGCCCCGAGCCTCATCGCCGATCCCGTAGTCGTCGACGAGCTCCAGGACTGCGCCAGACTCTCCGGTCATCCCGAGTTGCCGCGGAAGTCGATCTTCCACGCCCTCAATCAGAAAGCCGTGGCGCGAAGAGCCGCCGACGAATTGGGCAAGCGGTACGAATCCTCACGCTTCATCGTCGCACACATGGGAGGAGGCATTTCGGTAGGCGCACACCTCAACGGGCGAGTCGTAGACGTAAACAACGCCCTCAACGGAGACGGTCCCTTCTCTCCCG
Organism: uncultured Spirochaetaceae bacterium; assembly: GCA_964346645.1. Lineage (GTDB taxonomy): Bacteria > Spirochaetota > Spirochaetia > DSM-16054 > Sediminispirochaetaceae > CAYFVU01. The sequence goes on from CAYFVU010000055.1 coordinate 12,595, forward strand.
AGCGTTCGGGAGGCCTTCCCGCCGGACAACTCGTCGAGCTCTGTTTCTCCGGCAAGTACGAGCAGAAAGAGATCATGAAGATGATAAAGGGCAAGGGCGGATTCATGGCCTACATCGGCACCGCCGACGGCAAGGAGGTCTCCGACCGAGCCGAGCAGGGCGACAAAGAAGCCGATCTCGCCTTCCGGAGCCTCGCCTATCAGGTTGCAAAGGAGATCGGTCTGCTGGCCCCCGTCCTGTATGGAAAGATCGACGGTATTATCCTGACCGGAGGCCTCGCCTACAACGAAAACCTCGTCACGCTTATCAAGGACCGCGTGCACTTTCTCGCCAAGGTCTTCGTCTATCCCGGAGAAGGAGAGATCGAGGCGCTGCGCGATGCGGCTCTCCGCGTGGTAAGAGGAGAGGAGACACCGAAGGCGTACGAGTAGAAGGGCTACTAAAAAAGCCACTGTTATTGATTCTCGCCCCCAAATTTCTTATCCTAAAGAACAGGGGGTCAGAAGAAGCATACATGTTGGTTGAAGCCGAAATTTGGACGGTAGCACGTACCGATCAGGGGAACGCAGTGCTCGTGAGGCCTCTCGGGGCGGAAGTGGCCGTTCCCATCTTCATTGGACAACTCGAGACCCAGTCTATTCTCATCGGAATGGGTAACGTGCCTATGCCGCGTCCTCTCACCCACGATCTCTTCATCTCTCTCTTGAAGGACCTCCACGCCGAGCTCGAGAGGATAGAGATCACCGCCCTCAAGGAGGGCACCTTCTTCGCCAAGCTGGTACTCCTCCAAAATGAGAAGAAGTTGATAATCGACGCACGTCCGTCCGATGCGATGGGCATTGCGGTACGTAAAAAATGTCCTATTTTCATAGCCGAAGCCGTCGTCGACGAAGCGGGGATCCCCCTCAGCTCGATAACCGAACAGACCGTCGAAAAACCGGAGGAGCAGCCCGAAGAGGAGAAGAAGACCGGAGAGGAGGTCACTCCTGAGGAGATTCCCCCGGAGGAGATTACCGACACCCCGGAAGACGGAACTCCCGACACCGAGAAGAAGCGGCTCGAGCAGGAGCTGGAAAAAGCGGTCAACGAGGAAAACTACGAAGAGGCGGCGAAGCTTCGCGACAAGTTGCAAGAGCTCGACGACAAAGAGAATAGCTGAGTTCACCGAGAAGGAGTAGACATGCAGTTGCAGGCAGCGGAGAAACTCGCGCTCAGACCATTGCTGCGGAGCCGGGGGCTCGTTGAGTTCCACGTCAATAGTCGGTCGAGGGACCGATACGGTTTCGAAGAATCCGTCTTTTCTAAACGGGGTCACATCGTCTCCGCCGATTATCCCGCCGCTCAGCGGATGGCTCAGCGGATCAACGAGCACCGCCGGGCAGACCGCTATCCCGAACGAAGGGTCACCGGATCCGAGATCTACGTGCTCGGACTCATCCACGAAATATTCCACCACATCATACACTCATACCTCTCTACGAACGGAGCCGATATTCTGAAGGAGCTGCACGCTTCTCTACGCGAATCGTTCGGCAGAGAGGAGCTTGGCCGCACGCTGCGCCGGTTCCTCGAAGAGTTTCCTCCCACGAGCCTCTATCGCGGAGATGTCTCTGTCGACGAGTACCTCGAGAAAGAGATAGAGGGCACTCCCGCTCTAGAGCTCACCGAGGAGGAGATCCTCCTGCTGTGGGTGACAAACCAAAACCCCGCGGTCGAGCGCTACCAGGAGCTCTTCGACGACCGAGTGCTGAACTCCACTACCGTCTACCGCGAGCTGATGGCGCAGAGCTATCTCTTCTTCCAGAAACAGCCCGGTATCGGCAGTGGCAAGCTCAACCTCATCGAGTTCCTCCGTGCACCGGCTCACGCGGTGCCCGACGACCTCATGGGACAACTCGAGTACATCCGCGACTACTGGGGAGAGTACATCGGCGAGTGGGCGCAGAAGCTGCTGACCGGTATCGACCTGCTGCGGGAGGAGTCGCGTCCGAGGTTCGGCACCGGCGGCCCCGGTCCCGCCTACGAGCTCTCCTTCGGCGGACTGCAGGATGAGATAGAGCAGTTCAGCGAGGACACCGACTGGATGCCGAGGGTCGTGCTCATCGCGAAGAGCACCTTCGTGTGGCTGGACCAGCTCTCCAAGAGGTACCGCCGCCCCATCAACCGGCTCGACGAGATTCCCGACGAGGAGCTGGACCGCCTCGCCGGCATGGGTTTCAGCTCACTCTGGCTTATCGGCCTGTGGGAGCGGAGCATCGCCTCCAAGACCATCAAGCGCTCCTGCGGCAATCCGGAGGCCGAGGCATCCGCCTACTCCCTCAAACGCTACGAGATCGCAGAGGAGCTCGGCGGATGGGAGGCCCTCGCCAATCTGAGGGAGAGGGCCTGGAGACGGGGCATCCGCCTCGCCAGCGACATGGTGCCGAACCACACCGGCATCGACGGGGACTGGGTCTACGACCACCCCGACTGGTTCCTCCAGCTGCCGGAGCCCCCCTACCCGGCCTACAGCTACAACAGCCGGAACCTCTCCGACCATCCCGGCATAGGCATCTATCTCGAAGACCACTACTACGATCGCACCGACGCGGCCCTCACCTTCAAACGGGTCGACTTCGACTCCGGAGATACCCGCTACATCTACCACGGCAACGACGGGACCTCGATGCCGTGGAACGACACGGCCCAGCTCGACTACCTAAACCCCGACACACGGGAGGCGATCATTCAGACGATCGTGCACGTGGCACGGAACTTTCCCATCATTCGCTTCGATGCGGCGATGACCCTCGCGAAGAAGCACATCCACCGTCTCTGGTACCCGAGCCCGGGACACGGCGGCGACATACCCGGCCGCTCGATCCACGGCCTCTCCGAGGAGGAGTTCGACCGCCGCATGCCGAAGGAGTTCTGGCGGGAGGTGGTAGACCGGGTAGCCGAGGAGGCGCCCGACACCCTCCTCTTGGCCGAGGCGTTCTGGATGATGGAGGGCTACTTCGTACGGAGCCTCGGCATGCACCGTGTCTACAACAGCGCCTTCATGAACATGCTCAAGGACGAGGAGAACGAGAAGTACAAGAACACGGTAAAGAATACCCTCTCCTTCGAGCCCGAGATCCTCGGGCGCTTCGTCAACTTCATGAACAATCCCGACGAGGAGACGGCGATCGCCCAGTTCGGCGCCGGAGAGAAGTACATAGGCGTCTCCACCCTGATGGTAACCATGCCGGGACTGCCGATGTTCGGCCACGGACAGATAGAGGGCTTCCGCGAGAAGTACGGCATGGAGTACCGGCGCGCCTACTGGGACGAGATCCCCAACGAACAGCTCATCACCGACCACTACCGGTTCGTATTTCCCCTGATGAAGCGGCGTCACCTCTTCAGCCAGGTGCGGAACTTCCTCCTCTACGACCTCCACCGGGAGGACGGATCGGTCGACCACAACGTCTTCGCCTACAGCAACCGATCCGGCGGCGAAAAGGCCCTCGTGCTCTTCAACAACTCGTATTACTCGACGAGCGGATACATAAAAACCTCGACGCCCTACGCACGCCGCAGCGCCGAAGGCGGAAAGGAGACGGTGAGGAGCGAGATTGCCGACGGCCTCGAGCTCTCCGGCGGCAACGACAGCTTCACCATTTTCCGCGAGCAGCGCTCGGGACTCCAGTACATCCGGGAGTCTCAGGAACTCAGGAACCACGGCCTGCACGTGTCTCTGCACGGGTACGAGAGCCAAGTCTACCTGGACATCTACGAGGTCTACGACGAGCACGGCTTGTACCGGCGACTCTTCGAAACCCTCGACGGACGGGGCACCCCGGACATCGAGCGGGCGAAGAAGGAGCTCTACCTGCGGCCCGCACACAGCGCCTTCCGCCGCCTCCTGACCGAAGAGTTTACCGAGCGCCTCGCCGAGCTGCTTTCCGGTGCAGGCACGGGCATAGGCTCCGCCGCTAAGCGCGGCGACCTCGCAGGCGAACCGAAGGAGCTCTACAACGAGTTCCTGAAGGCCTGCACTGAGCTCGGCTACGGTTCCGAGCAGAGGAGAGCTCGGACGGTAGAGACCTTCGGCGAACGCTTGGCCGCCCTCGACGAGCTCGACGGCGCCGGCCGCAGCGACCGCTACCTCTACCGCGGACTCGAGGTCATGCCCGAGGCGGCGCCCGTCCTCCTCTCCTGGCTCCTCCTCAGTCCCCTCGCGCAGTTCGCCTCCGAAGAGGCATCTCAGGCCGACACGGAGCATAACCCGGAAGACCGGCTCTCCGCAGCAGACGAAGACTGCGGCGCTGCCGGTTCGCTCAGCGATGACGGTACGGGCGGCGATGCCGGTTCGTATACGGGTGCTGCCGATTTTGCCGAGGACACGCTGCTTCCGGAGCAGTTCTTTCCCCTCCTCCGCTCCTACGGGGTCGAAGAGGTAAACCTGGCCCAACTCCACTCTCTGATTCTTGCAGTTACCGAGATAGAGAGGGTGCTGCAGCCGTATTTCGGGGACAACCGCTCGGAGAACGTCCGGCTCGCCGAAGAAGATTCGGCGAAGCTGCTCGAAGAGATCATCAGGAAGGACTACGTCTCACGCCATCTCGGAATAAACCGCCATCTCGATGTCGAGTGGTTCAGAGGAGAGGCATTTCAGGAGATCGTGTGGTGGACCCACCTGACAGCCAGGCTGAAATCCGTCTATGAGGGGCTTCCCTTCATTACCAAGTGGCTCAAAGCGGAGGAGCAGGCCGAGTATCGGCTCCAAACACTCATAGAAAAAGCATAGCAGACCGTATTGCCACCTCGCATGGAGCACTTTATACTCCATAGTGAGATGAAACTCGTAGTATTCGTCCTCAATAGAGAAGAGCTCCTCGACGATGTGCTCGCCGCATATGTCGAGGCGGGAATACCGGGGGCGACCGTCCTCGACTCAGAGGGCATGGGGCGCTATCTCACCTATGAGGTACCCCTGTTCGCCGATTTCAAGGAGTACATGAAGGGCAACAAGCCCTACAACAAGACCATTCTCTCCGTGGTGCGCGACGAGCGGGGCATCCCCCAATTGAAGAAACTCCTGGACAAGATTACCGGCGGTCTCAGCCGGCCGGGAACCGGCATCCTCTTCAGCATTCCCGTCGATTACGCAGTCGGCCTGATCGACACCGAAGAGGTCGAGATCGAAGAGAGCGACACTAAGGGACGCGATGCGGCCTCGGACGTCGACCATGCAGGTCCGATGCTCACCGATGGCGGGAAGGAGACGAGAGAAGAACGAAACGAGGAGGAGAAGTGAATTCCATTACCGATATTCTAGCCCCCGAGCGGATTCGGCTGGATCTCGCGTCTAAGAAGAAGAAGCAGGTCGTGTTCGAGTTGGCCGAGCTCTTTCGATCGGAAGTCGGAGAGGAAACCTCTACATTGGCAAAGCAGCTCTACAAGAGAGAGAAGATGTCATCCACAGGCATTGGCCACAGCGTGGCCGTTCCCCATGTGATGACGGAACTCGTCGACCGCACACTAATGGCCGTCGGCCGCAGCGTGCACGAGATTCCCTTCGACTCGGTCGACAACCGCCCGGTCAGGCTCTTTTTCCTCCTCGTAGGACCGCCCGGCTCCACCGCCACGCACCTTAAGACCCTGAGCAAGCTGAGCCGGATTCTCACGCAGGCATCACTCAGAGAGGTCCTTCTCGAGACAGAGGATCCCCGGGAGGTGATCGAGATCCTCCGCTCGGAGGAGGAGGTATAGCGATGACGACTTCTCGCAAGTGGGCGGCCGTCCGCATCGTTCTCACCGCAGGCTACCTCTTCATCGGATGGCTCCTCTTTACCTGGAACATAGAACCCGGCTCCCTCATCACCGGCGGCGCCTTCTCCCTCATCATCGCCGCCGCCACCTACCGCATCTTCATCGACGAAGGGGAGGCGGCCCGCAGAACGCTACTGCCTCGTGTGCACTTCCTCCTATTCTACCTCCTCTATCTCGTCTACGCGCTCTACGCCGCCGGATTCCGCACCGCCTTAGCGGTACTGAGAAGCAACTACACACCGAGGGTGGTCCACTTCCGCACCAGGCTGCAGTCGGACATCGCACGCTCGGTCATAGCCGGCTCGATCACCCTCACGCCGGGTACCATTACTCTGGAGCTCACCGACGACCACCTGGTCGTCCACTGGCTCGAGGCGCGCACCACCCACAGCCGTTACGCCGGCGAACTGGTAAAGGGAAGGCTCGAGAAGATCCTCAAGAGGGTGTGGACATGATTGCCGACCTCGGTATACCCACCGTGATCGACGCAGCGATCGCCTTTCTCCTCGGCTCCTGTATCCTCGGCATCGTCAGGATCATCGCAGGTCCCACTGCGGCGGACAGGCTCACCGCCCTCAACCTCTCGGGCTCGCAGGTACTCGCCCTCCTGGTGCTCACCGCGATCCGCACCGAAGCTGCGGTGTATCTCGACGTGGCCATGGTGTACGCGGTCTTCGGTTTCATCGGCATTCTCGCCCTCACCAGATACCTCGGCAGGCGCGGACCGGAGGAGGACGAGCTTTGAGCGCAGCCCATGCATTGGCCCTCTTCTTCTTCCTCCTCGGGGTACTCTTCTCGCTCGTCGGTCACATAGGTCTTTTGAAGGCACCCGATGTCTACACCCGGCTGCAGACCTCTTCGACCTGCAGCACCACGGGAGTACTCTCCATACTCATCGCCGGCGCCATATCCGCCGGACTCGGACCGTTTACCGGTAAAATCGTCGCCATTATCATCTTCTTTCTCGCCACTGGCCCTGTGACTACCCACATCATCGCCCGTTTTGCATGGGAAGAGGGGATCGTTCCGTGGAGGAGGCCGAGATGAGCGAACTTCTCATTACCGCACTGCTCTTCGTGGTAGTCCTTACGGGCGTCGTATCGGTCCTCTATCCCGATATCTTCGTCTCGGTGGTGCTGCTGTCGGGATTCAGCTTTCTCTCGGCACTGCTCTTCTACGTGGCCCACGCTCCCGACGTAGCCATTACCGAGGCGGCGGTCGGTGCGGGTATGACGACCTTCATATTCGTCTGGGCTGCACGGAGCACGACTTCGAACCGCGCACAGGAGGGAGAGCCGAAACACCGCATCAGTCCGCTGCAGCTGCTCGACATTGTGCTCGTCGCCTCGATTGGCCTGATTCTGCTCTCGGTTCTTCCTCCAATAGAAGGGGGTCCCGAGATGCTGCGGGATGCCATTCAGGCACGAGGGTACGAAGAGACCGGCGCCCGCAACCTGGTCAGCGCCGTCTACCTCGGCTACCGGGCATTCGACACCTTCGGTGAGACGGTGGTACTCCTCTGTGCGGTATCGGGATCGGTTTTTCTTTTGTCGGAAAAGAGGTAGGGGGCGCCGATGCGGACGAAGACGGACATGCTCGATGTGGCATCCAGAAAGCTGACCCCCTATGTGCTGCTCTTCGGCTGCTACCTCATCAGTCACGGGCATCTCTCCCCCGGAGGAGGTTTTCAGGGAGGGGTGGTGCTCGCCTCGGGCCTCATTCTTCCCGCCCTAGGCTGCAGACCGGAGCGGATGGATGATCTCCTCTCCAACCGTACGCTCTCGATCTACGAGACCTTGGGATTCATCGCGCTCCTCCTGCTGGGATTCGCAGGAATACTCGCGGGCGGCTACTTCCTCTCCGATCCCTTTCCGGCTACCGCCGCTTCGGGGCGGCCCCATGCATGGTTCATCTACCTCCTCAACCTCGCCATCGGGCTCAAGGTAGGGGCCGGCATAGGCCTTCTCAGCATGCTCATACTCCGCGGCTCGTACAGCTCCGACGAAGAAAAAAGGGGCCGCGGGAAACGCGGGAAAGAGGCTTTCGGAAAAGAGGAAGGAGACTGCGGGGAGGACGCCGGAGAAGGACGGGCAGGAGGCAGCCGATGATCATCAAGCTCTCCATCGTACTGCTGTTCTGCATCGGTCTCTGGGCGGTTCTCGGCGGCAGGAATCTCATACGCAAGATCATCGGTTTGAGCCTCCTCAACAGTGCCGTGGTGATCCTCTTCGTGCTTGGCGGCAGGATAGGCGCTGATGCGGCTCCCATCCTCACGAAAAGCGGAGGAGGAGCTGTGGTCGTCGATCCCGTGCCGCAGGCGCTGATGCTCACCGCCATTGTCGTAGGGCTCTCGATCTCGGCGGTGGCGCTCATCCTCGCTGTGAAGATACACCGGGCCTACGGGACCCTCGACATCGAGGCAATAGAAGAGGCGGAGCATGAGCACGGTGAGTAACCTTTCCCTCATCATGCTCCTCTTCTCCCCGCTCCTCGCCGCGGTGGCGAGTCTGGCGGGAAAGCTCATCGGCTCTCGACGTTCGGTCGCCGCGGCGGTATCAACCGTTGCGTTTATGCTGTGGCTCGGAGGTTCCGCAGCGGGCCTGCTCCTCTCGGCTCCTGCGGTGCTGCAGGGAGGGACTCTCTCCTACGCGCTCGGCGGCTGGCGGGAGCCCTTCGGCATTTCTCTGGAGCTGACGGGACTGACCTGGATCGCCACCCTCACCGACGTGCTCATTGCCCTGGCCGTTTGGTTCCACAGCCGCAGGAACGGCGGCTACCCGCAGGAGTTCTCATTCTTCCTATTCATGGCGCTCTTCTCCCTGCAGGGCATTCTCTACACCGGCGACCTCTTCAACCTCTTCGTCTGGTTCGAGGTCTTGTCGATCAGCTCATTTCTCCTCATCATGCATAATCGCAGCGGCGAGGCATACGAGGCGGCGTTCAGATACCTCCTCATCAGCACGGTCAGCATCATGTTCTTTCTCCTCGGCATATGGATACTCTACCGTCACACCGGCGGCCTCTCCCTCTCCCACATAGGCTCGGTCATCGGCGGCGGCCCCGAGCAGGGAGAGAGCGGCGAGCTGTCGCTCGCGGCGGCCTGCATTACCGCCGGCATCCTCACCCGGGCGGCGATTCTCCCGTTCCACACCTGGCTGCCCGGAGCTCACGCGGCAGCCCCCTATCCCATCTCCGCGCTCCTCTCGGGCTTCGTCATCAAGGCACCCGTACTCGCACTCTGGAGGATCTACACCTACATACCGGCGCTCGCCTTCGGGGAGATCCTCGTGTGGATCGGCGCTGCCTGCGCCCTCTTCGGGGTAATCGCCGCAATGGCGCAGCGCGATGCAAAACGTCTGCTCGGCTACCACTCCGTCTCCCAGATGGGCTACATCGTAGCCGCCTTCGGATGGGGCGGCCCCGAGGGAAGGGCTGCGGCCCTCCTCTATATCGTTGCGCACGCCCTCTTCAAGAGTATCCTCTTTATCAGCATCGGAAGGGTGACGGAGGAGGCCGGCAGCCGGGACGTCTACCGGCTGCGGGGAATGGGGCGGATTCTTCCCGCCTACAGCCTTCTCTACGCGGTGGCGGCCCTCTCCATTACCGGGGTGCCCCTGTTTGCCGGATACACGGCCAAGCTCCTCGTCTCCGAAGCCCTGCACTACCACCCGTCGTATCTGCTCCTGACGCTTGCAGGCATCGGCACCGCCGCCTCCTTCTTCAAGCTCTCGACGGTATTCCTCGGCAGGCCCGTCCAACCGTCAGGCACACACGCTGTTCTGCCGCCCGAGGCCGCTCCTCCGCGCGAAGACAACCGCCCCGCTATACCGGAAGCGGGGGCGAGAGCCACCGAAGTCGCCGCGTTCCTCTCGACGGCAGTGCTCGCGGCGGGATGCATTCTCCTCGGAGTGCTGCCCGAGGCGAGCCGCATGGGTTTCTTTCTCATCGCCTCGGGGGAGGCCGGAGAGGGGACTGTGCAGTGGTACGGCCTCTCCACCTTACTGAAGACTGTGCTCAGCCTCGTCGCCGG
>CAYFVU010000056.1:0-2105 GCA_964346645.1 uncultured Spirochaetaceae bacterium
TTATGGCTAACAACAAAATCTATGTAGGTAACATCAACTACAAGACCACCGAAGAAGAGCTCCAGGATCTCTTCAAGGACTACGGCGAGGTAAAGAGCGTCAACATCATCGTCGACAAGTACAGCGGTCAATCCAAGGGTTTCGGTTTCGTCGAGATGGAGAGCTCCGACAGCGCAACCGCAGCTATCTCCGCCCTCAACGAGCAGGAGTTCGGCGGACGTCGTCTTCGCGTGAACGAGGCTCACGACAAGCCCCGCCGCGACAGCAGCTTCTAAGACTGAAAAAGAGAGCTCAGTACATACATAACATACGAGCCCGGCCGAGAGCCGGGCTCTTTTTGTAGTGCGCAGGGAGACTCATGTGCGCCCGGCAGGGAACATCGATGAGGAGTTTACAATGAACATCGAGCCATTCAGATTAGAGAGATTCTTCGACAAGTACGAGTTCAAAGTAGAGCGCCAGATAAGTGCCTCGGACTGCCGAACGGTGAGCATCGAAGGCCTCTTAGACCTCGCCGGCGGCGGAGGGGCGAGGGACTCCGTACGGCGTTCTTTCCTCGAGCTCGAGCTCGGTTACACCGAGTCGCGGGGCGCCCCGCAGCTTCGAAATGAGATCGCCGGTCTGTACACCGCGGTAAGACCGGAGGGTGTGCTGGTGGCGGCGCCGGAGGAGGCCATCTTCCTCATGCTGCAGGCCCACCTGCATCCCGGAGACCATGTGGTGGTCATGAGTCCCGCCTACCAGTCGCTCGTGTCTGTACCCGAGTCGATCGGATGCGATGTGGATCTCTGGCCCGTGGAGCTCAGCGAGTCGGATGAAACCGCAGCCTCGGCCGTATGGCGCTACGATCTCGACGTGCTCGAAGGGCTGCTCACCGAGAGAACGAAGATGGTGGTGGTCAATCTGCCCCACAATCCCACCGGCTACTGTATGAATGCCGACGAGAAGAGGAGATTGGTCGAGTTGCTGCGTTCGCGCGGCATTGTTCTCTTTTCCGACGAGATGTACTGGCAGCTCGAGTATGACGAGCGCGCCGATGCGACCCCGCTGTGCGATCTCTACGATCGTGCCGTAAGCTTGTCCGGACTCTCTAAATCGTATGGGCTTCCGGGCTTGAGGATAGGCTGGCTTGCCTCCCGGAGTCCCGCGTTGCTCGAGCCGGCGGCACAGCTGAAGGACTACACCACGATTTGCAGCGCGGCGCCTTCGGAGTTTCTCGGGAGAATCGCCGTAGCCGCCGGCACGGAGCTCGTCGGGCGCAACCTCTCGCTCGTACGCTCGAACCTGGCGCTCCTGGAAGAGTTCGTATCCCGGCATTCGCAGCGTATGCAGCTGCCGCCGGGTATGGGAGGCTCAGTGGTGTTTCCTCGCTTTGTTGACGGCACATCGGCCTCGGATTTCTCTCAGCGTCTTCTCGACGAGAGGAACCTGCTCCTCCTCCCCGGAGATCTCTTCGGAATGCCGAGTGAGTTCTTCCGCATCGGGCTCGGCAGAGAGGACTTGGATGAGGGGCTGACCGTCGTCGAGAAGGAGCTGGAGAAGTAGCAGCTTATCCGAGGCTCGTACGGAGGTCGATGCCCGGAACTATCGTGTGCCGTCGGTGTAGGTGCCGTCGGGCAGGAGGGTACCGGGGGCTCTATCCCCGGGCCCCTCAGCCCGAGCCTTTCGTGTGATCCCGGTAGAGCTGATTCGTCTTCGCCGCCATGATGAAGTCGTTTGCGTGCAGCCCTCCGATTTTGTGGGTCCACCAGGTCACCTTTACCTTGCCCCACTCGGTAGTCAGCCGCGGATGGTGGCCCTGTTGTTCTGCGATTTCACCCACACGGTTGGTAAATGCGAGGGCCTCTGCGAAGTCTCCGAAGCTGAAGCGCCTGGTAATCTTGGGGATATCCTTGCTATCGTCGAGGTTCCAATCTGGAATCTGTGCCAAAAACGTCTCTGTCTCTTCCCTGCTCAGGGGCGGTTCGTCTCCCCTGCAGGCCGTGCACTCTCTGGTAGTAAGGTCGGACATAGTCACCTCCGCTCATGCAGTATTACTATTATAAAAATACTAATAAAAACGTCGCATGCAAAGGAGCAACTCCTCCAGCTGTGCGGTACTTCCA
>CAYFVU010000056.1:2205-22320 GCA_964346645.1 uncultured Spirochaetaceae bacterium
CTAATAAAAACGTCGCATGCAAAGGAGCAACTCCTCCAGCTGTGCGGTACTTCCATGGACAGGGTGTCCGAGCGAGGGGCGGATGTTATGGAAGTGGAACGCACGGAACCGGCGCCGGCGCGAGTGTTACTCCTTGATTAGCTCGGTCTCGATCTCAATACCGGCCTTCTCGTAGAGCTGTCCGACGGGGCAGGTCTTCATTACCTGTTTTAAGGTCTTATTCAGCTTCTCCTCGCTCTCTTCGGATTTAATGTAGACCTTCGCCCTCGCTGCAGTGATAGTCGGCGCGTCGTCCGGCTTGTCCGCCTCGAGTTCAACCCGTAGTTTTTCGTAGGATACTCTCGCCTTGCCTGCAACTACCGCCCAGATGGTGGAAATGCAGCCGGAGAGCCCCATGACCGCCAGTTCCAGCGCGGTCGGTCCGAGGTCGTCACCCGACTTTGCCTCCGGCAGGTCCAGAACGATTCCGTGGTGTCGGTCGTTGTCTACGATCGATTGATAGCAGCCTTCCACCAGTCGTGCAGTCGATTTCATACGTGTAGCCTCCTTACAGTGTATGTAGTGCCAAGTCTTAATACATTGTACTACGAAACCTGAGGTGGATAAAAGAGGTTTTTCCCCGGGAGGAGCTTTTTGCAAAGCTGCAGCCTCGAAAGGAGAGCCGGAGGCCCTATAGCGGTTTTAACGGTATGTTAATGCTAAAGTGGTGCTTGCCCTACGGGTCTTCCTCCGGATCGTCGACTACATCGACGATCCGGTTGAGCCGTGTGCGGTAGTCGTTTTTCATGGCACATAATACACCGCCTTTTCAGAGCGGGCAAGGCATGGAGGGAATCAAAGACGGCTGAAGTAGAGATCGCCGAAACGCTGCGGCTCCTCGTGCAGCAGCGCGAATCCCTCCGATCTGAGCAGGTAGATGCAACGCTCCTTGAGCGCTTCCGTGTGCCACTCGAGCACGATTCGGTCGACCCCCTGCAGACATGAACGGGCCGGGAACTCCGGCGAGGCCGTGGGGGTCGTCGAGGCCGGGAACTCCGGCGAGGCCGAAACCTCCGGGATCTCGGGGATCTCCTGCTCACTCTCTCCCGATGCGGATGGCCAGGCGTTGCCGGATCCTGCCGCCGCCTCGATCAGCGCCGCCTCATCCCCCTCGACGTCGATCTTGAGAAGATCCACATGCCCGATTCCCTGTTCCCGCAGCAGCTGCGGTAGCGTGGTTGCGGGAACAGGGATGCGGCCGATTCGTCCGGGATCCATCCATCTCTGTTCCAGATCCAGTATCCTCCGAGAAGACATGGTGCTGAGGTGAGGATAGGTCTCGAGCTCGATGGTGCCGGTGGAGTCGGTAAGCGCGGTGCGGATGGTTCTGATGTCGGCCTCGTTACGCCTGCAGTTCTCTACCAGAAGCGAGTAGACTTCCGGATGCGGCTCTACGGCGAAGATCCGAAGGCGGGGATTCACCCGCTGCATGGCAAGGGAGTAGAAGCCCTCGTTGGCGCCGATATCGACAAGTGTCGGGGCGCGCGCGTGCTCTGCCCCCAGGTCCTTTCCCGAGAAACCGGGAAGGCGCATGTGCGTCCGGTCCCGGAAGATCTCGGTCAGCGTGTCGATGGAGGAAGGGGCGAGCTCCGGAGACAGGAGCAGGTCCAGACCGAAGATGCGCAGTCGCCACGGCTCATTGGAGAAGTAATCGTGATCTCGGCCGCCGGCCTGCTTAGAGGATGCGTGCATGAGCCTTCTGCGCAGCTCGACGATGCGCTCTATCGTCCTGACGTCCTCGGCGCTTTCCGCGTGGGCCTCGAGGAACGCGTAGCGTTCGTCGGCGCTCATCGCTCCGTCTCCTCCGTACTCAATAGCTGAAGGGGACGCAGAGGTTCCGGCCCTTCTCCTTCGCCATGTAGAGGGCCTTATCGGCCTTCGCAAAGAGATTTTCGACCGTCTCCTCGTCTATCTTGTCTCGGCCTATGATCCCGAAACTCGCGGTTATGGAGAGCTCCTTGTCCCCGTATTCGATCGGGGAGTCGGCGATAATTGCGCGCAGGCGTTCGGCAAGGTTCTCGGCGGTGTGCTGTCTCGTCTCGGGAAGGCAGACGGCGAACTCCTCACCCCCATAGCGGCCGGCGATGTCGGTGTCGCGGATAGATCTGCGGATACGGCGTGCCGTCTCTGTGAGCACAAGATCTCCCGCCGCATGGCCGTAACTGTCGTTGATGCGTTTGAAGTGATCTAGGTCCAGGAGGATGAACGAGATAGGACGGTCGTACCGACGGGCACGCTCCATCTCCATAGTAGCCCTCTGAAAGAAGGATCTCCGATTGTTCAACTCGGTCAGCTCATCGGTGGTGGCGAGCCACTCCATCTTACGCAGCAGATTTACCTGGGCTGTTATGTCGCTAATCGTGATGATCTTGCCTATTCGGTCACCCTTTACGCAGGTGAGTATCGAGAGCGAGGAGCGGTAGTGCTTCTGTTCTCCGGAGGACTCTTGCTGAATGGTCAGATCTATCTCGTTCTCTCCGAGGTCGCTGCTGATCTGTCGTGAGAGGGTATCCTCGTCGGTAAAGAGCTCGGATGAGGCAATGCCGATAGACTCCGGTCTGAGTGTGGGAAAGAGGGCCACCGCCGCAGGATTGTAATCTATCAGCCGGTGCGAGCTGTCGAATACGAGCACCGCATCCTTCAGATTCTCCACCACCGTATCTCGGGCAATAGGAGTGATATCGAGAATGCGATAACTGAAGATGGCCTTTCCAAAAACCAGAGAGGAGATGACGAAGAGAAACGGAGTTGGATTGAGGTTTTCGAAGGGAGGAACGGCTATGATGTAGAGGACGCTCCCGATGAGGGGAATGAGAGCCGCCGCAACGAGAGCGAGGTATTGTCTCTTGTACGGTCTCTTCGCGTGCTCGTATGCGTAGAGCAGGACGAGGATGGATGCGCCGTAGAGGAGGTACTGGTAGGGCATGAAGATCCATTTGTGCCATATGCCGTAATTCGCCTCGAGAAGCAAGGTGCGCCCGCTCTCGATAAGGATGGGATCGACTCTGAAGAGATGGTGGGAGGAGTTGGTGAACGCCAGTATGACGGTGATGAGGGGGAGAATGGCGATGATAAGCAGCGCGTGCGCAGGATATCTCTGATGTCCGGTGAGCTTGAGTGAGGTCATGAGCCAGAAGATGGGGGCCGCACCGATACCGATGAACTGGAGATTTGCCCACAGGAGGGTGAGGGGCAATGTGAGCGCAGAGAGCTCGAAGGTGTAACAGACCGTCCATTCGAGAAAGGCGATGATCACGAGGAGAAACGGTATCGCAGAGGGTTTGGAGAGATATTTGAGCGAGTAGAAGCCGAGCAGGAGGAGGATGACGGCGCCGGCGATAAGCGGTGTAACTATTGGGGTAAAAGTGTAGCTCACGAAATTCAACCTCTCCTAGTGTACATTTTCGTATGAATGTGTTGAATAGTAGTATAACGCATCGCAGTGCATACGTCGATGTGTATATAACATTTTTCCCTTGCAGGTATTGCACCGACTTAGTAGGATCAGGGTACATGAGAAAAACAGAAACTCAGGAGATCGTGCGCTGCGAGGAGCAGAGGTGAGAAAGATAATTCGAGCGCTGTACAGATTCTTCGCTTCGATCCGAGTGGCGCTTATGCTCATAGGCTATCTCGCCGCATTTTTCGCCGCCTCTTCGTTGTGGGGCGAGAGGCTCGTTCCCGGTGGAGCCGTCGGCTTTCTCCTCTTTTACCTTCCCCTCGCGCTCTTCTTCTTCAATCTGGCGGTCTGCACCGTCTCCCGTGTTGTGAAAACACTGCGCTCCGGCGGATACGGTGGAAAACTCGGGTGGCTGAGAGTCGGCCCGGATGTGGTGCACCTCTCTCTCCTCCTCTTGATAGTTGCGGGAGTGGTAAGCCTGCAGAGCCGGGTGGAGGGGGTCGTGGAGCTCGCGCCGGGGCAAACGGTGGTTATCAACAGGGACTATTCCCTCACTCTGAGGGACTTCACTGCGCTTCGCTACGAGAGTGGTGCCCCGAAAGCGTGGATTTCCACGGTCGATGTGAAGTATCATGAAGAGGTCGTGCGCGAGGGAGTGGAAATTCGTGTAAACGAACCTCTTGAGGTGGGGCGGGTAACGATCTATCAGAGCAGTTTTCGAGAGACGAGTGGGGGACTGAACACCGTTCTCTCGGCGGTGTACGACCCCTCCGGCCCTTTCGTAAGGTCTGCCTTGTTTCTTTTGGGTGCGGGAGTTATCCTGATATTGATACGCAAGCTGCGAGAGGTTGGGCGTGAATAAGAATAAAGAGAAGCTGCTACTCACGATCTATTTCGGGCTGCCGGTCTTGGCAACGGCGGGCTATATTGCCTTCAATCCGTATCGCCTCTATGAGCCGCTCTACGCAGGCTCTATCCTCGCAGGGGTCTGCGGCTTCAGCTGGCTCATGTTCCAGTTTGTACTCAGTGCCCGGATCCCGTTTCTGGAGCGGGGAATAGGACTGGACCGTATGCTCATGTTCCACCGGAAAATGGGAGCTGTGAGCCTCATCGTGCTACTTCCTCACTTCGTACTCAAAGTGGTCATCTTTTCTCCGAGTCTGCAGTCTATCATCGGGGATATGGTGCTCGTGGGTTTCATCGGCGCAGGGGCCTTCGCCATGCTCCTCTTCGGTACACCTGCGACGCCGCCGTGGCTCAAACGGCTCTCTCAGCGGGCAAAGGAACGCACGGGTATCGATTACGAAAAGACGAAGATCATGCACAACGGTACCTTCATTCTCTCCCTCTTGGCCGTCGTCCACGTTGCGCTCGCATCGACAACGAGCGGGCCGGGGATCCTTACGTTCTACTTTCTCTTTGTTACGGCGCTCGGCGCGGGGGCCTACCTCTACCGAAAATTGCTCGCTCCCCGGGAGCTGAGAAGCAAAGCCTGGCGTGTGCGTGAGGTGAAGGCCGTTGCAGACGAGCACACGGAGATCCGTATGGCCGCACCGCTCGGCGGAAGGCTCTCGCACCACTGGAGTCAGCGGCGTCCGGGACAATTCGCCTACTTTAGCTTTCTCGGCAGTGGGCCCGGAAGAGAGGAGCACCCCTTTACCATCAGCTCCTACGGCGAAGCGGGGGAGTTGAGGATAACCGTAAAGGCGATCGGAGATTTCACCTCACGGCTGAAGGAGGTCTCTGTCGACGATCCGGTAGCCGTCGAGGGTCCGTTCGGCGTCTACTCCTACCGCTATCTTGCAGATGCCGCGAAACGTCCCCTCGTCTTCATAGCGGGAGGAATAGGCATCACCCCCTTCCTCTCCATGACCGAGGCATTGCGGCACGAGTCGCAGGATCAGAAACCCCCGAAGGTCACGCTACTCTGGGGTGTGCAGGAAGAAGAGTATTTAGTGCACCGCAGATTCTTCGAGGAGACCGAGGAGAGATGGGACGGCTTTGCCTTTCGTCCCGTCGTGGGGCTCCTCGACTCATCGATGATCGCAGGGGTGGTGGATGAAAACTCAAAGGCTTCGAGCTCCGCCGGAGTACCGGCGGCATCGACGGCTGCAAGGGAAGCACGGGAGGCAACGGGAGAAGAAGGAGGTGCAGCCGACTCAATGAACGAGAGCCTTTTCTTCGTCTGCGGCCCGCCAGTGATGATGCAGTTTGTCTGCGACGAGCTGACGAAGCGCGGAGTCGAAGAGAGGCGGATCCTGCGCGAACGCTTCGCCGTGTAGGCAGAAGTGTCGGGCAGACCGGGAGCTTGGCGTACCGGGGGAAAGTTTACGGATCGGGAGAGTGTAGGCAGGGGCGGCGGTGCGCCGCGCTCATTCGCGGGGAGGGACGAAGTAGACGTAGTCTCTGAACTCCTCCTCCGGATTACCGTCGCCGTACGGGTGCTGCTCGTTGGCGTTCGAGTGGCAGGTAATACAGAACTCACCGGAGAAGATACTCTCCTCTCCGGTTTCGCCGTCTTCGATCACCCAGAGCCAGCCGCCCCTTGCCTTTATGTGTGAAGGGGCCTTTACCATTGCGGTAATGCGAATCGGCTCCTCATCCTCGGTGGGGTCGAAGCCCTCGTAGATCTCCTTGATGATCTTCGTCCCTTCGGGGAAGCGGTAGCGGGTCTCCCCTTGTTCCTTTTCGACCGTGTACTCCAGCCCCCTGTCGTTTATGTAGATCTTACGGTAGTTGTTTTCGTGACCGGGAATGGGGTAGTCGAGCTCCTCCTCGGTCGTCCTGCTCCAGTCCCCATACGAGGCGGGCACCAGATCCACCTCCTCCTCTCCGCAGGAGAGGAGGGCGAGGCAGCAGAGACCGGTGAGGAGGACGATCCCTGCGGACCGAAGGATCGAGGGAGTCCGGCCGGCAGCGGGGAAATTATGCATCTCGCAGCAACCTCAATTTATAGACCCGGATGTAGCGGTTCTTACCCTTTACCCGGGTCTTGTAGGGGCCTTCGAACTGGAAACGGTCGGCCA
Source organism: uncultured Spirochaetaceae bacterium (assembly GCA_964346645.1). GTDB lineage: Bacteria > Spirochaetota > Spirochaetia > DSM-16054 > Sediminispirochaetaceae > CAYFVU01. The sequence continues at coordinate 8,671 of CAYFVU010000056.1, forward strand.
CTCTCTGCTGTGCTGCATTGGAGACGATTATCTCCCCCGCCTTTGCGGCGCTGCAGAGACGACTGGCGATATTGACATTGTCGCCTATGACCGTGTAGTCGGCTCGCCTCTGCGAACCTATCATTCCCAGTATTACCCTGCCGTAGTTAATTCCGATGCCGACCTCGAGCCCCCCGAAGCTGCTCGACTCGTTCGCTATCTCGTCCTGTATCTCCATTGCCGATTTACATGCGGCCTCGATTCCCTCGGCTCCGGTGAATAGGGCCACAATTTCGTCTCCTACGTACTTGTCGATATCTCCTCCGTTGTCGATGATGATCTCCGACTGCCGATTGAGAATCGTGTTGAGGTTCGACACGACCTCCTCCGCCTCGTTCTTCTCGCTGTAAGAGGTAAAGCCTCGTATGTCGCTGAAGAGAATGGTCAGCTCTACTTCGCTTCCGGCTCCGCTTCCTTGCAGAGATTCGAGGGTAGAGCTGGAGACGTACTTGGAGAGTTCGTACCGTTCGTAGAGCCCCTGTACCATGGTATTGACCGTGGTCCCGAGCTCGCCGATCTCGTCGTTCTTCCGGTATCCCACCTTCTTACTGAAATCTCCCCCCGTCACCGCCGTACACACATCCCGTACCGTCTTTATCGGTTTCAGAATCGAAATCTGCATGAATCTGGTCAGGATGAGGCTGAGGACGAGGATGCCGACGATGAAGATGGAGGCCGAGGCCATGATCGTGTTTCGGCGCCTGACCACGGAAGAGGTAATGTCGGTGCGAATGTCCAGGACACCGCGGATGGTGTGGCCGGAGCCGTGACAACGGGTGCACTTCGGTTTGTTGATGAGCGGTTTATAGATGCGGAAGAAGACTTTCCCGTCGGAGTGTCGTTGCCGAAAGACCGACGTGCGGGGAGGTTTTGCCGTCGCCATTTCGAAAGTGCTGCCTTCTCTCTTCTCGGGTTCGAGCTCCGCCCGTTCCTTCAGACCGAAGATGTCTCCGCCGAGGTGATCGTTTACCTCTTCGATGGTGCGGTTGTCGGCAAAGGCCTCCGTGCCGTTGGAGCGGAAGAGCTTGATGGTGGAGAGGGGGTTTTGCGCTTCGATCTCTTCAAAGTAGTTCACCGCCAGGGGAGCCTGCCCCGGCAGCATGAAGTTCTCTATTGCGGTGTAGAGGATCTGCGACTGCTCGCTCAGGTTCTCTTCGGTGCTCTCTTCGATGGTCGCGGTGAGGGAGGAGGCGAAGAAGATGATGACCGCGCCGAGCCCCGCCGCGAGGGTGATGAGGATAATGAGAGAGACCTTGCGGTTTATCGGAGTAAAGCGTTTACGAGCAGACACTATGCCCCCTCAGAGTCCTTTCGTCACACCGATCTGTACAGCAGGAGCGATGTACCCGTCCTTAGCTGCGTAGTACTTGTTCTCGATGAATGCGCCGAGAATGAGAGCCGCATCGATGCTCATATCCCATTTATCGACGGGAACCTGCACCGCTCCTATGAGCGAAGCTTTTTGCGACATGTATTTGGAGTCCGGAACGTAGAGGATATCGTAGACCGCCCCGGCGAGATAGGTGTTTTCGCTATCGGTATCGAAGGGAAGGTCGTAGAGAACGGTCGTGCTGTTTTTTACGAGGTACTCCGACTCCTTGAGGATAACGTCGTTGGTCGGCTCGTAGAAGTAGTTTTCCTCGATGTCGTTTGAATCTATGCCGAAACTGTAGTGGTTCCACGTGAGAGAATTGAGGAAGATGATCGGTCCGGCCGCCGCCTTTACCCTGGGAGTAAGACTGATAAAGAGTCCCGTCTCATCCTGAGAGGGGAGTGAGCCGGCGTCCGAGTAGTTCTCGTCGTACGAAGAGAGAGGGGTGTAACCGTAGCCGAGGGCGTCGTATGCGTATCTCACGCCTATGTTGCTGCGAAAATCAAAGATGGCAATGGGTTCTACGAACAATTCCAGTGAGACATCATCGTAGGCGGGCGACAGCTTGTTGGTTATTCCCATTTCGATCCGGGCGGTATCCCACAGCACACCCTCCCTTTCTCCATAGAGGGGTTCAGTGAAGTAGAGTTTGCTGGTCAATCCCACACCCGAAGGGTTGAGCATGCCGCCGAACGCATTGCGCAGACTGAGTCCCCTTTCCGGTTTTTCCTGTGCAAGGAGAGAGGAGCTCAGCAAAATCAATATAAGTGTGAAAACTATGCGTCGTTTCATGATAGGGTTCCTTTCAAAGTGGTCACCGAAGTGACGGTTCTACCGGTAATACTATCGGATGATTCGGTGATTTGCAACAAAATGATGTGCTTATTCGGTTTTTAGGCTTCCTGTTGACTCAAGCAAAAATGGTACAAATCCTGTGGAAAATTCTTCGATATACTATATAGAGTGATAGATAGAGAGATGAACGTATATATCATCAGGGTTGCCAACCTCGCCTTCGCCGTCGACGAGAAGCTGGTGGGAAGTGTGGACGAGCTCTCCGACGGTAAAGAGCTCGACCGTTCCGTGCTGGAACGGATGCGGGCGGAATACGGGGTCGACTTCTTCGTACTTCCGGCGGACCGGAAAAGAAACTACGTGGTGACCTTTCTGCTGAGGGCCGGCGAGCGGCGTCTGATTGTCGAGGAGGCAAAGAGGCTTACCGAGGTGGATGCCTCCGGGCTGCGGCCCTACGGGGAGCAGGAGATCTTTCTCGGGAGAGTAGGCGACACTCTCTACATTCTCCTCGAGGGCTCGGTACGCATCCAGAAGACCACTCTGCAGAATCAGCCCTACACCGTGGTCATCCTCAAGGAGCACGAGAATGTCTACTTCGGGGAGGTCGCCCTCATCGACAGCGACAAGTGCTCGGCTACAGTGGTCGCCGAAACGCCCTGCTCCCTCTTCAGCATCACCAGGGAGAGTTTTCTGCAGTTCTGCGAGGAAAATCCCTACATAGGCTACAAGATTACCATGCAGATCGCCCGAAAGCTCTCCGCCTCGCTGCGGAAGATGAACCGGGATGTGATTACCCTCTTCGAGGCCCTGGTAACGGAAGTGGAAGGGGAGAACATCGTCTATTCCGGCACGAACTCGACTGAGAAACCGGGAAACTCCTTTTCGATCTCCTCCCGGAGCTGTCGTTCTATCGTCCCCTCTATAGCCATGGAAATACCGGCACAGGTGAGGCAGCCGGGGCGGTGTCGACCGAAATCGGTAAATACGTAGATTATCCGTCCCTCTTCGCTGTGGCGAAAACGCTTTACTATACCCATGCGTGAAAGGGGGAGTCCGCTTTCCGGATCCTTTACTCTCTCTAGAACTTCATCGAATTTTGTGGCGATTTTGTGTTCCATAGTCTCCTACTTCTTCTTTTTATTCTTGGTCGGATTCTCCGCTCGGGCGGCCTCTTTTTTCTCGTATCTCTTTTCGAGAAGGGTATTGAGCCAGGTATATACGGAGGGAAAGACCTCTCCCACATGACCTCTCTTTGGAACCATGAACATAAATGCCTGTTCCCGGTCCGGCACGAGGGCCACATGTCGAATTTCTCCGGGGGAGGGGAGGAGGGACTGCAGTTTTTCCATCTCGCCTTTTACCGAGTCGTTCTCCCAGTAGAGGATGAAGTCCTTCTCTCTCCAGCGAATTTTCTCCGACTGCAGCGACTCTTCGTTGGTAATTTTCGGCCCTCTGAAGCGAGAGTATTTCTCTTCGATCAGATGACCCTCTCCCACGAGTCCCATCGCCTTCTTCGAGAAGAAGAGGATGATAAAGAGACGGTCGTACTTGCGGGTGAGTTTGGAGAGGGGCAGGTAGAGCCACGACTGCCGGGGAAGCAGGGTAATGGTTGCATCGACCCTGCGGATAAAGCGGTTTCGGTGGGGAATGAGGTTTGCATGGTAGCCGGTAAGCCCCCCTATGTTGGTGAAGTTCTTGTCCTTAGGCTGCAGGGTCTCTACTATGGCGTTGAAAGCGGAGAGGTAGTTTTTTATGTTGATCCGCCGGCCCCAGGTATAGCCGAGGGTCAGAATGATAGTAAAGGCTATGAAGAGATAAAATAGCGGCTGTTGCGTAATACCGGTTGCGGCTTCCACAAAATCCCCCTTATAGGTACGTGGTCAAGTCTTGGTCCATAATATAGCAGGTCGGCTCGGTCTGGTCGATGAGCCTGACCCTCTCGATATTGATATCTTTGCGTCCGGAAAGCAGCTCCTTTTCGACCTCTTCGGCAACACCCTGGTTTTTGTCGGTGATTTTGTTGTTGAAGACTACTCTGAGAGGCAGTTTGAGCTCGAGCAGTCCATCGAAGAGGCGCTGCGATTCGCGGAGGGAGAGGAAGTCTGGGTTGAAGACCACCGCAACGGCGGCATCGGCACCCTGCAGCACCTCCCGCACCCTCTCATATCTTTCCCGCATCTGCAGGAGTTTCTTCATCACCTGGTCTTCCTCTTCGGTATAGGGAACCTTGAAGGGCTTCTCTCCATACTTTCCTGTAATGTTCTGTACGGTATACCGTTTCTCGAGGATCTCCCTGCGTATGCCGATGAGCCTGTCTATCCACGAGACACTTATCTGGGGAAGGGCGAGTATCCGCAGGGTAAGGCCGGTGGGAGGGGTGTCGAATACGATGTAGTCGAAGTTTTCTTCCTCCGTGGACAGGATGGTCTCGAGGCTGGTGAGGGCCGCGTACTCCTCGACCCCCGGCGAGTACTTGAGTACCTTGAAGTAGCGGTCGAGGTTGGTGGCCTTGGTGTAGTTGTAGACCTCCTCCATGAGGCCCATGTTTTGGGAGAGATACTCCTGCGCGGCGCTGTCCAGGTCGGTCTCCTGCAGGTAGAGCGAGGTCTTCTTGAACCTCTTCTTCTTATGGGAGAGCTCTTCGTGGAATATGTCCCCAAGATTGTGGGCCGGGTCGAAGGAGACGGCCAATACGCGATTGCCCTTCTCTGCGAGCTGCCATGCGGCGGCCGAAGCGAGGGTCGACTTTCCCACCCCACCTTTGCCGGTAAAAAAAAGCGTCTTCATATATGTGGTTCCTGTGTCATTAGTCTACGTCGAGTATCCCGAACACTTCCGCAAAGGAATCGGAGGCTTTCTCAGCTCTCGAGTTCAGCACTTTTATCTCGTGTTCGAGATGGGGCAGGAGCTCCGCGGAAATAAAGGACGGAGGTGAGGGAAGCCCGGTAAAAGAGCCCATCAGGAGCAGGAGGAACACGTTCTCGAGTTCCCGGATCTCATACTCGGTGAGATCGGTGACCTTGCTCCGATGGGCTTGATCCATGGTGGAGTAGAAGCCCCTAATTGGGGAAACCAGTGAACGCAACAAGTGCCTCACCCGGTTTTTTAACTTCTCTCCACCTTCGTTCATAATGTGCGTCCCTTAGGCCTGAGCCTCGAGGGGTTTGTTCTTCGTCTTCAAGAAATCGATGATGAAAATGATGTTCAGGATAAGCATGGCGATTTCTATGATGAGAACGGTAATACCGGTTACGGGATTTCCTGCAATAGTCCCCGGGAGTACCACTGCGCTGAACCATATGATTGCAGCGGTGACGGTAATCCAGAGAAGGTATGCGGGGATGAGCGCCAAGTTCACGTTCTTGGTATTGAGGCGCTTGGTAATCCATGCGGTACCGGTAAGCAGGGCGATAGCGGCGATCAACTGGTTGGCCGAACCGAAGGAGGGCCAGAGAATGGTGAAGCTGCCGCTCCATCCGAGGTAGATACCGATTGCCGCGGGTATAATGGAGGCGACCCAGCGGTTGGTCAGGAAGTTGTAGACCCCTTCCTTTTTAGTCTTATAAGGCAAGAGAAGTTCGCTTATGGTATAGCGGCCCAACCTGTTGGTGGTATCGAGGGTGGTCATGGCGAAAGAGGCGACCCACATGCCCGCAATCAGCTTGACGATGCCGGTGGGCATGAAGCTGAGCCAGGTGGAATCGACCAGTCCCGCATAGGAGTTGGTAAACATGTTTGCAGCCCCGAAGGCTCCCGTCATTGCGGGAGTATAGTTGGAGCCCCAGTTCGCGGCGGTAATACCTACTTCAGAGGTCTCCTGCAGGAGGCCGAGGCCGAAGCCGGCAACCGAGATAATTACTATGGTCGAGAGGAATCCCTCGGTGAGCATGGCCCCGTAACCTACCGGGAGCCCAGCCGACTCTTTCTCTATCTGCTTCGAAGTGGTGCCGGAACCTACCAGGCTGTGGAAGCCGGAGAGGGATCCGCAGGCTATGATCAGCGGAACCACAGGCCAGAAGGGGGTGGGGTTACCACCGGAGAGAATCGGAGAGAAGGAGGTAAAGGCCGGGGCGGTAAAGCCGCCGAAACTGAAAAGTGCAGCGATGCCACCGATAGCCAGACCTGCGTAGAGGAGCCAGCTGTTGAGGTAGTCCCTCGGCTGCAGCAGCACGTTCACCGGTATGGCCGAGGCGATAATTATGTAGACGAACATTATCGCAAACCAGGTGTTCTTGCTCGCCTCTATGGGGAACATCTTTCCACCGATAATGGCCAATATCAGCAGTGCAATACCGATGAGCGTAGCAAAGGTGAAGTTCATCTTTACCCGGTACAATAAAATACCGAGGATGAGCGCGGCCACAAGCTTCAACAGATAGGCCGAGGGGACGGACCCGTTGCCCACGAACATGTTGGCGAGAACGGCTCCGAAGGCGGCGATAACCAGGATGAGCAGGAAGAGCACCAGCCAGTAGAAGAGGGTACCCGTTCTCTTGGTGATTACATCGGATGCGACGAATTGGATCGATCGGCCGTCGTATCTTACCGAAGCCATGAGGGACAGGTAGTCGTGCACGGCGCCGATAAAGATGTTGCCGAACCAAACCCAAAGCAGTCCGGGTACCCATCCCCACGCCATTGCGGCAACGGGACCGACGATCGGAGCTGCTCCTGCGATGGATGCGAAGTGGTGTCCGAACAAGACCGGAGTTTTCGCCGGTACGTAGTCCACTCCGTCGAAGAGTCTTTGGGACGGAGCCTGGTTGTCATTGGTCGCTTTCACTACGCTCTTCTCTAACTTCCTTCCGTAGGAGAGGTAGAGGAGCACGTAGGCGGCCAATCCAATTATTACGATAAGTGTGGTCATACAGAACCTCCCATAAAGTGTATAGGTTCATTAAAATACAGATGGGACTGTACGTCAAGCTATTTTTGCATGGTGAACGGTGTTTCGATTTATTGAACTACCACTCTATTACGTATTTATCTGTAGACCGTGGAAGAAAATAGACATAAACCCTGCTCCCTTCGATCAGTCCGTCCTCCGTAATCTCCGGTGGAGAGGGAAGCGGTTCTCCGACGAAGCTCAGCTGCTGTTCCGTCTTCGGATCGGTCCACTTGCATTTGAGGAAGAAGACCCGCCGCTTTCGGATGGGAAGCCGGATGTAGGCCTCACCCCACGTGATGCTGTCGGGGACGATTCGCCTGCCGTTCTCCTTGATAAACACGATTCTGAATCCTCGCATGAGCGTGCCTATAAACATCCGGAAGCCGATGCCTGCGAGGGTGATGCCGAAGAAGAGGTAGAGTTGATAGTTTATCGGCCCCTTTCTCTCCACGAGGATCTGTGTCGGCTCTACGGGGTCGTAGTAGACCTTCACCTCTTCGTTCTCCTCGAAATTGTTGCGGAACGACTTTTGAGCGGTGCTCGTTATCTCTCGCTCGCTCGGCAGGGAGAAGCGAACAGTGGGGAGGTATGAGTGAGGGGCGAGGCGTTCCGAATAGCTCACCCGCCCCTCGGTTCTTTCCCAATATCCCGGTATCTCGGCACTGCGTCGGAAGTTTAGGATACCGAGAAATACTAAGGCTCCACCGGCGATGATGAGACCGGTGTAGAGGAAACGAAACTTCTTCTCTCCGAAATAGGAGATCGGCAGCATAATCCGTTTCCGTGGCCCGACTGTTAAAACGACTCCAACTGTGTGCTGTAGCCCGTTCCGTGGTCGATCAGCTCACCGAGGTACTCTCCCTCCTCGGCCGAATCGGTCCATCGGTATTTTACGAGGTTTCCGGGAGCATCTTCGCTTATCCACCACTCGTAGCGGACTTCGTGCATCTCGGTATCTGCGGACTCGGAGTCTTCTGCCTCGTTTCCCTCTGCCTCTCCGGTTGCCGCCTCGTACTCCATGTTTACCACTACGTGGTCGGCGGTAAAGGTTCCGGCGGGCACTTCGACCTGCTCCGTCCCGACGATGTTATCCTGCCAGTTTCCCTCATAGAACTCCGGTGCTTCCTCTACCTCTTCTTCTCCCTCGGCCTCTTCGGCTTCCGCCGCTTCCGCCGCTTCCGCCTCGGTTTCGGGTATCCACTCGTTTATCTGACCGGTTTCTGTGTCGCGGTAGCGGAAGACCTGTATTTCGTAGTTCTCGTCAAGAAGCGCCTCCGATACCATCTCCTCTTCTTCTGTCGAGTAGGAGAGGAACCACCACTCCTTTCCGTCCGGCAAACGCTTGAGCAGTGCTCGCTCGATATCTACCGACTCGGTCCCGTCCTCGTCGGTTACCGTGAGTCTCCAGACCACTCCTTCGCCCTCTGCGAAGTCGTCGTAGCCCGGCATGTAGCCGCCGGCGAAGAATGCGTAGGAGTAGACTATGCTCGCCACCATCGCATCCTGCATGGCTGCGAGCCCCGTCGCATCCATTACCGCCCGTTCTGCCGCGCCGCTGACCTTCTGCTTTCCCTTGTCGATTGCATCGACGATGCCCGTACAGCTCGAGAGAAGCGCAGCGACCACGAAAAGAGCAGCTATGCTACCAAAAAACCATCTGATCTTTTTTACCATACACAGCCTCCTTTATATGAGTATTAATGTATCACTGCTTTGCGATCCGGGCAATCTAAATTACTGGCTGGGAGGTGCGTATGATGGGACGCGGGGGCTACAACAGCTTTCTGCCGTTCTCTACCTTGCGCTCAGGCACGGCGAGTACTACCGCAGCATCGTCTTGGTAGAATCCGGTAATGAGGAACTCAGACATGAACGAGCCGACCTGCTTCGGTGGGAAGTTGACCACGCCGATTATCTGTTTGCCGATGAGTTGTGACTTGCTGTAGAGAGCGGTTACCTGGGCACTCGTCTTCTTTACTCCGAGCTCCTCTCCGAAGTCCACGTGAATCTTGTAGGAGGGCTTGCGTGCCTCGGGAAAATCCTCGACGTTGACGATAGTTCCGACTCTCAGATCTACCTTCTCGAAATCCGTCCACCCTATAGTCGACATAGCTCAGTTACCTCTCTTTCTAAATCGCCTCTATGTTCATTCACACCTTCGTCCCGAAGTCCCTGCGAGGGCGCGGAATCGCCGCCTCTCTGGTAAGAGCGGCCCTCGCATACGCCGAGGCGAACAGTTACAAGGTTGTCCCCACCTGTTCCTATGTGGCAAGTTACATGAATCGTCATGAGGAGTTTTCACATCTGCGCAGGGACCCCGGCACCGAGCGCAAATAGCGCTCGGGCGAGTCTATGACAGAGTCTGCCGGGAGCTCCGATGCTCGATGCATGTATTACTGCCTCGGTTCCTCTTCGCTGTCCTTCTTCCTCGGCCAGCCGAGTACGTAGACGAGCAGGGGGTTCGGCACGCCTGCTTCGGCTTCGCCGCCCGCGCAGTGGGTCGAAATGAGAACCCAGCCCTTGTGCAGGTAATCGTTTACCTTTTCGTAGCCGAGGACTTCCTTTACCTCTACGATGTCGTAATGAGGTTTCATACACGCCTCCTTATCGATCTCTTGATACTAGGGTATGCATTCATCGCCTCATAGTCAAACGATAGGACAAGGCGGTCGGCCGAAATCTCTGTTGACGCCTCATCGGGGAGGGGGTAGACTGGGTGAGGCGGAATACCAACAATACGAGGGCATAGAAAAAAGGAGATGTGTATGGAAGTACCCGTTCGTAAGACGAGGGCTGAGATACATCTAGATGCAATAGAGAAGAATATTCGCACATTGTGGAGCCGAGTGGGGCGGGAAAAGGGCTATCTCGTTCTGCTCAAGGCGGATGCCTACGGACACGGCAATGTGGCGGTGGGGAAGCTCGCCGAGAAGCTCGGGGCTTTCGGCGGCGGTGTGGCGGCGCTCGAGGAGGTCGAGCACCTCCGTTCCCATGGAGTCGCGCTTCCCCTCCTCCTGCTCGAGGACATCTTCGAGGACGAGATCGCGCCCGCCCTCGAGCGGGACGTCCGTTTTACCGTCTCGAGCTACGAGTATGCACGCGCGCTCAACCGCGAGGCGAAGAAGAAGGGGAACACGGCGCAGGTCCATGTGAATGTAGACACCGGAATGGGTAGACTCGGTATACGTGCCGAAGAGGCGGTGGATATGGTCGTCAGGACCGCCTCCCTTTCGAACATCGAGATAGAAGGACTCTACACCCACTTTCCCATTGCAGACGAGGCGGACAAGAGCTTCAGCCGGCAGCAGTTGACGCTTTTCGAACGGGTCGTGACTGAGCTCGAGGAGAAGGGGATCAGGCCGAAGTACACCCACACCGCCAACAGCGGAGCAGTTCTCGACTTTCCGGAGGAGTCCGCATTCTCCGTAATTCGGCCGGGAGTCTCCACTTTCGGCATGTACCCGAGCGGCGAGGTGGATCACGGCATTCCCCTGCAGGAGGGGATGAGCCTGAAGAGTGCCCTCATAAAGGTTACCCATTTTCCGAAGGGGGTGAGTGTGGGATACGGCAGGACCTTCGTTACCCAGAGGCCCTCTGTGATCGGGGTGCTCCCGATCGGCTACGGCGACGGATTCATTCGTGACTACTCGAACAATGCCGAGGTGGTAATTCATGGCACTCGTCTGCCGGTGGTCGGCCGCGTGTCGATGGATATGATTACCGTGGACCTCACGGATCTGCCCGAGGAGGCGAGAGTGGGAGACGAGGCGGTGCTGATGGGAGGCCAAGAGTGGAACGGGCGCCGCGCCTCCGTGGGAAGCGAAGAGCTCGCCGCACGCGCGAAGACGATCACCTACGAGGTCACCTGTCTTATCGGAAAGCGAGTGCCCCGAATATACTTCTACGGCGGCAGGCAGGTGGGTATAGAATCACTCGCCGAAACCGTCTATCCTCAGCAACTGTGAGAAACTTAAAGGTGAAACATAATGAGTATTATAGAGCTGCGTAAAGAGATAGACGCGTATCACGATGAGCTGAAGGAAGAGAGTGAGTACGATGCCAAGTACGAGTCTCTGATTATGATCGCCGATTCCACAGCCCGCTACCTCTCGGAGGTATACGAGGAGCAGGGGCTGTACGATTACCGGAAAATCGAGAATATGGCACGGCGAATGCTCACGATGACCGGAGAGGATCTAGTGGTTGCTCAGAGATACCGCGACCACGGACAAACTTGGAGAGCCACGATTGCCCTCAACAGCGTCGGTCTCGATTTCTACATCATCCAGACGGAGGCTGAGAAGATCATGGCCGAGTCGGGCAAGTACCGCGAGGAGCTCGCCGAGCACCTTCCCCGAAAGCGGCTGATAATACAACTGACGAAGCGTCTGAAAAGAGCCCTCGGCCACGACAAGAGGAGCTCCGCCTTCTCCTTCGAGGAGATCCTTTCCGAGGTGAAAAAGAATATCGGCATCGACGGCCAAGAGACCGATGTGCAAACCGACCAGAGCTGAGCCGGACACAGACTAATCGATCACGCCGCACACATACACTGCACACATACACACTGCACAAAAAAGGCGCCGAGTCCTGAGACTCGGCGCCACTTTTTTTCAATGCTTTGATGCTTAGGCTCACGCTGCGATGCTTAGGAGCGGAAGTACTTGTCTTCGTACTCTCTGAGCATCTTGAATACCACGCCGCTCAGTGCTACCAGTGCAATGAGGTTCGGCAGAATCATGAGGCCGTTGAAGGCATCGGAGAGGCTCCATACGAAGTCGAGAGTTGCGAAGGAGCCGAAGAATACCAGCAGAACCCACAGGTACTTGTAGTAGGATGCGATCTTCGCACCGGTGATAAACTCGAGGGACTTGTAGCCGTAGTAGTACCAGGTGAGAATGGTGGTAAATGCGAAGAGCAGCAGTCCGAAGGAGACGATGAACTGCCCTATTCCTCCGGGAAGCGCCATGTTGTAGGCCGTGGAGGTGAGGGAGGCGCCGTCGAGGTTGTTCAGGACCTGCATTCTTCCGTTCTCGGCGATCTTGATGACCGGAGAGATGAAGATAACCAGTGCGGTCATGGTACAGACGACGATGGTGTCGAGGAAGGAGCCGAGGGATGCGATGAGACCCTGTCGGACGGGGTCTTCGGTCTGAGCTGCCGCGTGTGCGATAGGCGCACTTCCGAGTCCGGCTTCGTTCGAGAAGACACCGCGGGCGACACCATAGCGGACTACCGCGCCGAGGAAACCACCTGCGACCGCACGCCCGTTAAAGGCGTTGCCGAAGATCCAGCCGAAAGCTCTCGGCAGGAACTCGATGTTGGCGAAGATGACGAAGAGGGAGCCGAGCACGTAGATGACCGCCATGAAGGGGACGAGTCTCTCGGCTACCGCCGCGATTCGCTTGATTCCTCCGATAACGACCAGACCGACGAGTATGGCCACGATCAGACCGGAGATCCACTCGGAAACGCCGGTAGCGGTGAACATGGCGTCTGCGATGGCGTTGCTCTGCACCATGTTGCCGATGCCGAAGGAGGCGACGAAGGCAAAGAGGGCGAAGAGCCAGCCGAGCCACTTCCAGTTGCCGCCGTAGCGTTCCTCCATACCGACACTCGCGTAGTACATCGGTCCACCGGCCTTCTCACCGAACTCGTCGGTGGTTCTGTATCTAACGGCGAGGACCGCCTCGGCGAACTTTATGGCACCGCCGAAGACTGCGGTGACCCACATCCAGAAGACGGCTCCGGGACCACCTGCTGCAATAGCGGTTGCCACACCGCCGATGTTACCGGTACCGATGGTGGCCGACAGGGTGGTCATGAGCGCGGCGAACGGATTGATGTCTCCTTCGCCGGTTACGTCTTTGGAGAACAGGTACTTGAATGCCTTACCGATTCTGCGGTACTGGACTATCTTCGTACCGATGGTAAGTGTGATTCCCGCAATGAAGAGGATGGTAATGATTACCGGACCCCATGCGAAAGAACCCGCTGCATTAACAGCATTTGTAATAGCTTGCATTGTAAACCCCTTTTCTCAAAAATTTTTACTTACAAACGATCTCTGATGAAAAATCCAAAAACAGAAATGTGGTTGAGAACGTTGATCTTTCTCTCTTCTCTACCGCCACCTCCTTATAGCCAGATTTTGATTCTATCGAATGTTACTTTTTTCATGCCTCCTGCCAATTTATATATACCTAAATATATATAAAATGGTATTATGGCTTTCTGAATTCGTCAAATTCTTTTTTCCTTTTTTGCCTCAAACCGTGAAAAAGCCCTCTTTTACCTCAGAGGACCTCGTCGACCGGCGTGTAATCCATGCCGAATGCCTCGGCAACCGCCTCGTAGGTCAGCTTGCCGTTGTAGAGGTTGATGCCCATCTTCAGTGCTTCGCTCTCCTTTGCCGCCGCCTCGAGCCCCTTGTTTGCGATCTGCAGGCCGTACTTCAAGGTCGCACTGGTGAGAGCCATAGTAGAGGTGCGTGCGACGGCTCCCGGCATGTTCGCCACGCAGTAGTGGACCACATCGTGGACGGTAAAGACCGGCT
>CAYFVU010000057.1:0-21822 GCA_964346645.1 uncultured Spirochaetaceae bacterium
CATCGATTCGAATTTGTCATCTACTGCCTCGAACCGTTTCTCTATGGCTTCGAATTTCGTGCCCACTCTCGCCTGGAGATCGATAAAACGCTGTTCAACCACCTCGACCCTGGCGGACCGTTCCACGAGATCGAGCTCACGCTCCCTGCGGATCTCTCCCATCCACTCGCCGAGGTGCGATTTCACGTACTCCCCGATTTTCTCGAACTCTCAGGAACGCGCTGTCGGGGTCTCGGATGACCGCAGGAACTCGAAGAGCGCGAGTCGGCACTGGGCACACTCGAGCTCCGCGAGGAGCGATTCGATCTCATCCTCTTCGAACGTTCGTACGCTCCCCAAGTACTCTTGAGGGACCCTGAGGTGCTCGGGAATGCGGGCAAGTGCGTTGAACTGCCGCTGGTTGGAGAACGAGCTGTTTATGAGATATCCCTGCGGCGATATGAGCTCGACGATCGCCTTTTCTTCAGAGGCCGGGCCGGAGGAGGAGGTCTGGCCGGAGGAGGATGTTTGACCGCCGGAAGCAGACGAGACAGCCGGGGCGGCCGGGCCGGAGGAGGAGGTCTGGCTGGAAAAGGCGGCGGGGATGCCGAGCTCCTTCTCGAGGATGCGGGCCGCCGAAGCGGCGACGCCCCGGCTCTCGTCCACCCTCCCGCCGGGAAAGTCGAGGGTGGCCTTTCCGGCGCCGGGGCGGTACTGCTGCTTCGGGAAGAGGAGCCGATCTCCCTGCAGGGGGACGACGATGACCGAGTCGGCCTTCTCGACCCGGTAGTACTCCAGCCGTACGCCCATGTGATCTATCAGGTGCTCGCCGTAGAAGGCGGCCCAGGGGGTGTGCAGCTGGAAAAACCTGTCTTCACGTTTCCACTCATTCATAGTATTATCGACTATATATAGCGAAATAGGAGCGGTCAATGGATTTTATCGATCTGAAGATCTTCAAGAAGCTCTACATAACCAGAAACCTCACCCAGGTCTCCAGGGAGCTCTACCTCAGCCAGCCGACCCTCAGCTACAGGCTCAACAGGTTGAGGGATGAGCTCGACGCGAAGCTCTACCACTACGACGGCAAGTTCCACTTCACCGAGAGCGGGAAGAAGCTCTACCAGTTCTGCGAGCGGGCGCTCAAGGAGCACGAGGGCTTTATCCAGGGCCTGGACAACCGCAACATAATCCGCATCGACCTCAGCGCCGCCGCACGGTACCACTACCTCGAGAAGATCTATGCGATATTCAGAGACACGAAGGCTTTTCCCATCATCAAGTTCACCACCTCCGACGAGGCGGTCTCGGATCTGCTCGACGATCAGGCCATGCTCTCCATCGTCGGCGGGCTGAAGACTGAGCCCGACTCGCACGAGTATTACACCAAGCAGCTCGAGAGCGAGAAGATCGTCTTGATCTACAACTCGCAGCTCGTCGACGACATCGCGCACATCCCGATCATAAACGACGAGATCCACTCGGGTCTCCACGAGCTCGTGCTCGGTTACCTCGAGCAGTTCGAGAACACCCACATCGCAGGAGAGATAGGCAACTCGCTCGAGAAGCTCGAGCTCATCAACACCTTTCCCGTGGGAACCTTCGTTCCGGAGTCCTATTACCATGAGGTCCGGGGCAAATACCCCAAAGTGGCGCGTTCCGAGCGCTACGAGTTCGAGCGAAATCTCTATCTTCTCTGCCACAACAAGTATCTGAGCAACAACGTGGTCGAAAAAATCACCTCTATGCTCGGGTAACGGCCAGGATAACAGATTCCTCACCCGTTTCTCACGAAATTCACAGCTTTTGCCGTTCTTCAATAGAAAAGACTAATCGCCCTTCACCCCCGATTAAATGTTTAGATTTCCCATACCTCCGGAAAACCGGTACTATTTAGACCGTACGATGAGGAAGCCGGTACGGCGAATCTGCAGACGGCTGTGAATTCAGCCGCAAATGGAGCGTGAGATATGGACATAATAAATAGTGTGGAGCTTAATCTGTTGAACCATCGCCTCGGCGATGCGGGGGCGCGAGAGATCATCCGCCACTCCTACGAACGCTGGGGTAGAAAACTCGGCATGACCACCGCCTTCGGCTACAGCGGAGTCTACCTGATGCATCTCATCCGGCAGATGGAGCTGCCGATCGACATCTACTTCATCGACACGGGATACCACTTTCCGGAGACCTACGAATTCGCCGAGGAGATAAAGAAGAATTGGGACCTGCAGATACAGACCATCTCCGCCGACGAGAAGATCAAGAAATACGTCACCGACGAGCTCGGAGACGAACCGTGGAAGGTGAACCCGAATCTCTGCTGCCACTTTCTGAAGGTGGCCCCGCTCCTGCAGATCCTCCCCGAAAAGGACGCATGGCTGAGCGGGCTTCGCAGGGACCAGAGTCCCTCGAGAAACTCTATCAACATCTTCCAACTCGATTCGCGCGGGACCCTCAAGGTGCATCCCCTGGCCCACTACTCAGGCGACCAGGTCTGGGAGGAGATCAACGCGCGCGAGCTCCCCTACCACCCCCTGCACGACGATGGCTTCATGAGCATAGGCTGCAGGCACTGCACCTCGCCTGCCGCGAAGGGCGAGAACGAACGCGCCGGAAGATGGCGGGGAAGCGGAAAGCTCGAGTGCGGGCTGCATCTGTAATCAACGCTATTCGGAGAATAGCTTAGAAACAAAGAGCATACACTACTATACGGAGGTTTACATGAAAGTAATGGTACTTGGAGGAGACGGCTTCTGCGGATGGCCGACCTCCCTGCATTTATCGAACCTGGGGAACGAGATCATGATCGTCGACAATCTCTCTCGGAGAAACATCGACAACGAGCTCATGGCCAACTCCCTCACTCCCATCGCCACTCCCGAACAGCGGATACAAGCGTGGAAGGAGACGACCGGTAATGAGATCCAATTCAAAAACATAGATATCGCTCACGAGTACGAGGTACTGCTGCAGGCGGTCATCGAGTTCGAGCCCGACGCCGTCATCCACTTCGCCGAGCAGCGGGCGGCCCCCTACTCCATGAAGTCGTCCAAGCACAAGCGCTACACCGTGGACAACAACATGAACGCCACGAACAACGTGCTCTGTGCGATCCTCGACTCGGGCATGCACGACATCCACCTGCTGCATCTCGGCACCACCGGCGTCTACGGCTACGGCACCGCCGGCTTCGAGATCCCCGAGGGCTACCTGGAGGTGACCATCGGCGACGACGGCAACAGCGTCAAGCAGGAGATCGTCCACCCCTACAAGCCCGGCAGCGTCTACCACTCGACCAAGTGCATGGACAACGTGCTCTTCCACTACTACGCCAAGAATGACCGCATGAGGATTACCGACCTGCACCAGGGCATCGTCTGGGGGACCAACATTCCCGAGAACCTGTACGACGAGCGGCTCGTCAACCGCTTCGACTACGACGGCGACTACGGCACGGTGCTCAACCGCTTCCTCATGCAGGGGGCCATCGGCTATCCGCTGACCGTGCACGGATCGGGGGGACAGACCCGCGCCTTCATCAACATCCAGGACACCGTGCGCTGTATCGCCATCGCGCTGGACAATCCGCCCGAGCGCGGCGACCGGGTAAAGACCTTCAACCAGCTGACCGAGACCCACCGGGTCATCGACCTGGCGAAGAAGGTCTCGGAGCTCACCGGCACCGAGATCAGCTACCTGGAGAATCCGCGCAACGAGGCGGACGAGAACGATCTCTACATGTCAAACAAGGCATTCCTCGACGCCGGGCTCGAGCCGGTTACCCTGAAGGAGGGGCTGCTCGAGGAGGTGGTAGAGGTCGCGCAGAAGTACAAAGACCGCTGCGACACCAGCAAGATACCCTGCGTCTCCGAGTGGAACCCTCAGGTACAGAAGGTCGTCATGCCTTCCGGCAGCCGATAACCCGGCTGCGGCGGACACGCACTGCCGCTGAGGCGGTTTCTGCCGAATAATTTCTGCGGGGCGCATTCCGGCCGGATTTCGATCCGAGCCGACGATGCCGCCCCGCATTTTTTTACACGCCCACCCCCACGTAGGTAAAACCGAGCTTCTCCATCATCGGCCGGTTGTAGATGTTGCGGAAGTCGAAGAAGAGGGGACTCTTCATCAGCTCCTTCGCCCGCTCGAGGTCGAGGTTGCGGAACTGATTCCACTCGGTTATCAGCAGGAGGGCGTCCACCCCGTCCATCGCCTCATACTCGTCGGCCACATAGGCAATGTGCTCTTTGATCCCTTCGAGACGCCAGGCCGCCTCCTCCATTGCCTCGGGGTCATAGGCGCGAAACCTCGCCCCCTTTTCCGCGAGCTCGGAGAGGATGGTGATCGAGGGGCTCTCGCGCATGTCGTCGGTGTTCGGCTTGAAGGAGAGGCCGAGGACGCCGAAGGTCTTTCCCTCAACACTGCCCATCTGCGACAGCACCTTCTCCACCATCAGGTGTTTCTGCCGCTCGTTGCTCTCGACCGTCTGCTCCATGAGGTGGAGCCGCGTGCCCGCCGCTTTGCCGATCTCCACGATGGCCCTGGTGTCCTTGGGAAAGCAGCTGCCGCCGTAGCCCGGGCCGGCGTGGAGGAACTTGGGGCTGATGCGCCCGTCCCGGCCCATGGCGCGGGCGACGTCCTGCACGTTCGCCCCCACTCCCTCGCAGAGGTTCGCCACCTCGTTGATGAAGGTGATCTTCATGGCGAGAAAGGCGTTGGAGGCGTATTTTATCATCTCCGCCGTCTCTACGTTCGTCTCGATGAACGGCGTCTCGTTGAGATAGAGGACCCGGTAGACGGTCTGCATGATCTCGCGGGCCTTCTCGCTCTCGGTGCCGACGACCACCCGGTCGGGGTGGGTGAAGTCGAGGATGGCCGAGCCCTCACGGAGGAACTCGGGATTGCTGACCACGTCGAACTCGAACTGCTCCTCGCGCTTCTCGAGCTCCTCGGCTATCCAGCCCCTCACCCTCTGCCCGGTACCGACCGGCACGGTGCTCTTGTCGACCACGACCTTGTAGCCGTTCATCGCCCGCGCGACGCTGCGCGCCACCGTCTCCACGTGCTGAAGGTCGGCGCTCCCGTCTTCGGCGGGGGGCGTCCCCACGGCGATGAAGACCACATCGTTGTCCCTGATCGCCTGATCGATGTCCGTCGTAAAACCGAGCCGGCCGTAGTAGACGTTCCGCTCTATCAGCTGTTCGAGTCCCGGCTCGAATATCGGCACCTTGCCGTTGTTGAGATTCTCGATTTTTTTCTTGTTGTTGTCGACACAGGTGATGGTGTGACCGAAATCTGAGAGGCATGCTCCCGTGACCAAACCCACGTAGCCGCTGCCGACTACCGCAATTCTCGACATATGCTGCTCCTGACTCTATCCGCGGCACCAAGACCGCCGGGGGTTATACCTATACTCGAGGTTCTTTCCTATACTCGAGATACTTTCAAAGTGGCAATTTTGAAAGTATCTCACTATGGGGTCGATTATATCAAGCTGCTCCGTTTTTTCAATAAGAGCACGGGGAGGCCGGCGAGCTCAGAGGCACACCGCCTGCGTTCCCTCATAAGAGAATTTGAGCCTGACCTCTTGGAGATCGGAGAGCTGAGAGCGCACCTTGTTTTGGTTGTCCTCGCGGCAGTAGACGATGACGAATGCGCCGATCTTTCCGCCGGGCAGCTGGGCATACGCGCCGAGCTGGTTGATCCGTTCGATCAGCTGCTCCACGTATTCGTCGTTGAACTTGCCCGGCAGCGTCTGCTTGAGCCGCTGCTGCTCCTGGATCAGCTCGCCTACCTTCTGGAGATTGCCGCTTAAGAAGGCGTTCTCCAGGTCGTAGGCGACCTGCTTGATGGCGTGCATGGTGTCGATCGCACTCTCCATCTGGGTATTGAGCAGGTCGAGCGAAGGCTTGGACTTGAAGTGTTTGCCGCTGTAGAAGAAGAGGAGGCGGTCCTCGAAGACCTGCTTCTGGATGTCCGGGATGACGATCTCTCTACCGGAGATCTCGTTATCTCTGTATTCGATCAGCTTGAGCCCGCCGAGTGCGCAGATCGAGGGGTCGTGGTAGCCGGAAGCGCTGTCGAGGAGTTCCACCTCTATGTAACTCGCCTCCTCGAGGAGCTGCTGCCGGCTCACCTCCTCTCCCTTGAACCGATGCATCGCGTTGAGCAGGCTCACCGTGACGGCACCCGAGGAACCGAGTCCGCTCTCCGAATTGAGATCAGACATGATGTAGATGTCCACGGGAATCTGGTCGAGCTTCATCAACTTGAGGGTCTCGCGTATGAGGTCATGGCGCACGTCCCCTATTCTCGAGATCTTCTCGTGCACATCCATGTATTTGAGATTTATATAACCGTCTACGTTGGTCTTGAGGGTCACGTAGACGTACTTGTCTATGGTTACACTGACGGTTGCCCCTCCGTACTCGCTCGAGTACTTCTTGAGGTCGGTGAGACCGCCGCCGAAGGGTATGCGTAATGGTGTTTTTGCAATGATCATGGTCCGTTACCTCCTCTGCAGATACTACCACAACTTTCCAGACTTTACAGCCCTCGATCGATCCTTTACTATCCTTAAGGTCATGGAGCTCTCCGTCTACGGAATAGGCAATCCCCTCATCGACATAGTAGTGCAGGTCACAGAGGTGGAGCTCGCCTCGCTCGGCCTCCACAAAGGGACGATGCACCTTATCGGCGAGGAGCGGCGCAGCGAGCTCCTCGCCTTCATCGACGGAAAGAAGATTACCTACGAGTGCGGAGGTTCGGCACCGAATACCCTAGTTACCCTCGCCCTCTTCGGCGAGAAGGTGATGCTCGCCGGCAAGGTAGGACGAGACGAGTACGGAGAGCTCTACGCGCGCCGTCTCGCCGATCTATCCATCGAAGGAGAGCTGGCCTGCTGCGAGGCGCCGACCGGCACGAGCATCATCCTCGTCACCCCCGACTCAGAGCGGACCATGAACACCTACCTCGGCGCCAACCGGCGGTTTTCCCCGGAGGACGTGGCCGAAGATGCGGTGAGAGAATCCGACTACCTCTACTTCGCCGGCTACATGTGGGACACGGAGAATCAGAAGAACGGCGTGATGAAGGCGATCGCGGCGGCCGAAGAGGCCGGCGTGCAAGTGGTCTTCGACCTCGCCGACCCCTTTGCCGTCAGCCGCAACAGAGAGGCATTCCTCCGGCTCGTGCGGGAGCATGCCGACATCGTCTTCGCCAATGGGGAGGAGGCGCGCATTCTCTTCGACAACTACGATCCGGGCGAGTGTGCGAAGAGCCTCGGAGGGCTCTGCTCGATCTCCGTGGTAAAGGACGGTGCCCGGGGGAG
Organism: uncultured Spirochaetaceae bacterium; assembly: GCA_964346645.1. Classification (GTDB taxonomy): domain Bacteria; phylum Spirochaetota; class Spirochaetia; order DSM-16054; family Sediminispirochaetaceae; genus CAYFVU01. The sequence continues at coordinate 7,310 of CAYFVU010000057.1, forward strand.
CTACGTCTTCAATGAGGACAGGCTCAGCCACATCCCGGTACGGCCGGTCCGCGCCCTCGATTCCACCGGCGCGGGCGACACCTACTCCGCGGGCTTTATTCTCGGCCTCCTGCGGGGTCTCAGCCATCCGGAAGCTGCCCGGCTCGCCTCGCACCTGGCGGGAAAGGTAATACGCAAGCACGGAGCGCAGCTGAGCGCCTCTGATGTGGCGGCTGTGAGGCTCTCCGACTACGACGGAGCGTAGCTCACGACCGGAGCTCATGATCGTAGCTCACGACCGGAGCTCAATACCGGAGCGCGAGATCGTAGAAGCGCGAAATTTCAGCATTCTAGCGGAGAACGAAGCTGTTCGCCGCGGCAGCAAGCGATACCGTTGCGCTAGCCGAGCACCCTCTTCAGCTCATCCACCTTGTCGGTTTGCTCCCAGCGGAAACTGTCGCGTCCGAAGTGGCCGTAGACGGCGGTCTCCTCGTAGCCCGGTTTCAGCAGGTCGAGGCTCTTTATGATGGCCGACGGGGAGAGGTCGAAGACCTGCTGCACGGCATCCTCTATCTTCAACTCGTCTACCCGGTTCGTACCGAAGGTGTCGACCATCACCGAGACGGGGAAGGGCACGCCGATCGCATAGGCGAGCTCGACCTCGCAGCGGTCGCAGACCTCCGAGGCGACCAGGTTCTTCGCCACGTAGCGGGCCATGTAGGTCGCCGAGCGGTCTACCTTGCTCGGGTCCTTGCCGCTGAAGGCGCCGCCTCCGTGCCGTCCCATGCCGCCGTAGGTGTCGACGATGATCTTCCTGCCGGTGAGCCCCGAGTCCCCGTGGGGGCCGCCGATAACGAATCTGCCGGTGGGATTGATAAAATACGTCGTGTCGTCTTCGATGAGTCCCGTCTCCTCGAGGACGGGGTGGATGACGTAGTTCTTGAGATCCTCTTCTATCCGCTCGCGGGTGACGTCGGGGTTGTGCTGGTGACTCATGACCACGGTGTCCACCCGTTTCGGCACGCCGTCGTCGTATTCGATGGTTACCTGGCTCTTCGCATCCGGACGCATCCACGAAACCTTGCCCTGCTTACGGACCTCTGCGGCCTTCTGGAGGAGCTTGTGGGCATACATGATGGGTGCCGGCATGAGCTCTTCGGTCTCGCGGCAGGCGTAGCCGAACATCATGCCCTGGTCGCCGGCTCCCTGGCTCTTGAACTGGTTCGACTCTTCGTCCACACCGATGGCGATGTCCGCAGACTGGGAGTGGATGGTGTCCATGACCGCCATCGATTCCCAGTCGAGGCCGTACTCCGGCCTGTCGTAGCCGATGCGCCGGACCACTCCGCGCACCACATCCTGCAGGTTCACGTAGGTTTCGGTGGTGATCTCTCCACCCACGAGTACGAGCCCGGTAGTGGTGAATGTCTCACAAGCCACGTGGCTCGAGGGATCGTCGTTCAGGCAGGCATCGAGCACCGCATCGGAGATCTGGTCGCAGATCTTGTCCGGATGACCTTCACTCACCGACTCCGAGGTAAACAGGTAACGTCTGTCCTTCTTCATATACTACTCCTCTCAACGATTAACCATTTGCATCAACTCTTCGAGTATAACGGAAGAGGATTGTTTTGTGCTACCTCACTCCAGCAATTCTGACCTCACTCTGTTTGAGTAGCGGCCCATAATGTTGCAAAAAGGGGTAATTCCAAGTACACTTAATAGTATCAGGAAACGAATAATGGACATACAATGATCTACTTATCAGCAATCATCCTGCCCTTTCTCATCAACTTTGGTCTCATTCCACTGCTCATACATATTGCCCACAGGAACGATTGGTACGACCACGTAAACAGCCGCAAGATCCACTCAGGCGACATCCCGCGCATAGGGGGCGTCGGTATTTTCATTTCCATTATTATTTCGGGGATCATTATCGCCGCCTCGTTTGCACCGAGCACGGAAGGTCTTCAGCAGTCGATCGTTCTCTACTTGCCCCTCTTCGTATCCGTGCTCTTGATCCACATCATCGGTCTGCTCGACGACTTCGCCAACCTGCGGGCCCGCTATAAGCTCGCCGCACAGATCGTTATCGGTATCGTCATCGTCATCTCCGGCAGACACTTTTCTTTTATCGGAATCCCCTTCAGCAATCTAGTAGTCGATCTCCGCTTCTTCGGCCCGCTCCTGACCCTCATTTGGGTCGTCGGGGTGACGAATGCGGTGAACCTGATCGACGGGCTCGACGGTCTATCGGGAGGAGTCTCCGCCATCGGCTTCTTCTTTCTCGGCCTCGGAGGGCTCGCACTGGAGAACGAGATCGGCGCGATCGTAGGGTTCTTGGTTTTCGGGGCGAGCCTGGCCTTCCTCTTCTTCAACTATCCCCCGGCCCGCATCTTCATGGGAGATTCGGGCAGTCTCTTTCTCGGCGTAATGGCCGCTATTCTCCCCTTCTATTCGCTCCCCTCAGCCGAAACCCGCGGATTCGTGCTGCTATTCGCCGCCACCCTCTTCATCATCCCGATACTCGACACGCTGGCGGCAATTTTCCGGCGCAACCGAAAGCAAAGGCCATTCTACACGCCCGACCAGGAGCACCTGCACCACAAGCTGCTCGCCTGCGGCGCGTCGAACAAGACGATTCTCACGATCCTCTACGGCATCACCTTCCTCAGCGCCGTCACCGTCTACTGGTGGATCCTCACCCGTACCACCATTGCCATGGTCGCCCTGCTCAGCGTGTGGGTCGGCACGCTCTACCTCTTCTTCCATATGCACAGCCGGTCGAACGGTCACAGCTGCAATTCCGTTCCCGCAGTAAAAGAGTGAAAGAGAGCCACCTGGTATAAAAAAGCGGGCCCTCACTAAAACGGGCCCACGCTCGCCTTCCGGCTGCGGGACCCGCTCTCTCATTCGCTTATTTCGCTTATCTTCTGCGCAGGATCTGCTCGTCCTGTGTCACCGCTTGCCCTTTCCCCGATAGATGATCCTCACCTGCTTGTACAAACCGTCCCCCTCGCTCTTGGTCTCGATGTCGTCCATCTCGTTGAGGGTGGTATGGACCAATCGGCGCTCGAAGGGATTCATGGGGTCGAGAAGCCGCGAGCGGCGCGAGCGGCGCACCTGGGAGGCCGTCTTGTTGGCCATGCGCACGATGTTCTCCTCGTGGCGGCTGCGGTAGTTCTCCGCATCGACCACCACCCGGCGTCCCTCGTCGAGTTTGCCGGCATAGATGTTGGCCAGAAGCTGAAGGGCGTCGAGATTCTTGCCCTTCTTTCCGATGAGGATCCCCGAGTGTTCGGAGTCTATGCTCAGTCCCACCTTTCCGGTCTCGCGGAAAGCGATGTGCACCCTGCCGGGATACCCCATCTTCTCGGTAATGGTTTCGAGGTGTGCCACTACTTTTTCTTCGAAATCATCTTGCGGGTCGGGCTCGGTTTCGAACTCATCTTCCCTGTCCTCGCCCTCTTCGCTCTCTTCTTCGTCTTCGATGTAGACGCGGATCTTCACGTTGCCTCTGCGAAAGATCCCCTTTTTCGTCGATTCGACGATCTCCACGTCGAATTGTTCGCGATCTAAGTTGAGCTCTTCGACTGCGTTATCGATCGCCTCCTGTTCGGATTTTCCTTCGAATTCTTTCACCATATAGTTCTCCTTGGAAAGGACTGCTTTCTCTGCTCATATGCATTGCCTCGTTCAAACCCGCATGGTCGTATTCCTGTGCCTGCGTCGGCCGGCTGCCGACGCAGGCCCGCCGACGCAGGCTTCCGCGCCGGCGGGCCGAATGTCGCGCTCAGCGTTTCTTCTTTTTCTTCGTCCGGTTCTGCTTCGGAACCGAATAGCGGCGGGCCATCTCGTTCGAGGCCTTCTTGCCCCCGCCTTTCGGTTTCGAGTCGCTCTTCTTGGACGTCTTCGCGCTCTTCGAAGTCTTCGAGGCGCTGCTCTTGGCGCTCGCACTCTTGACCGCCTCCTTGCCCTTCGTGGCCGATCCGGAGCTGCCTCCGGCCGAGGCGCCTCCTGCGGTCGCAACCGCAGCGCCTCCGGTTCCCTCGGCCTCTGCACGGTGGGCCTGCTGATGCTTGCCGATGACCTTCTGCTGGATCACCGTCAGGAAGTTGGTCATTATCCAGTAGACCAGCAGTCCGGAGGGGGCGTTGTAGAGGATGAAGAAGAGGAACAGCGGCATGAAGTACATAACCATCTTCATGTTGTTGCCCTGACTGCCCGAGGCGGGGGACTGCATCATCCTGCTCGAGACGAGCATCGTGAGGGCGAATACGATCGGCAGCAGCCGCACATCGCTCCAGCCGAGAATCGGGATCTGGAACGGCAGGCTGAGTATCGACTCGGGACTCGAGAGGTCGCTGATCCAGCCCTCGATAAAGGTCGCCCCGCGCAGATCGAAGTGCTTGTTCAGCAGCCCGTAGAGGGCGATAAATATCGGCATCTGCAGCAGGAGCGGCAGACAACCGCCCATGGGATTGACCCCCTCGGTCTTGTAGAGGTTGGCCATCTCCTGGTTCATCTTCTGCGGATTGTCCTTGTACTGGTTCCGTATCTCCTGGATCTTCGGATTGAGCGACTGCATCTTGCTGGTCGACTCGTAGCTCTTGTGCGTTATCGGGAAGAGCACGATCTTGATGGCGATAGTCAGCATGATGATGGCCACACCCCAGTTCGGGATGATGCCGTGGAAGAACATCATCAGCTTCTTGAGGATCCACTCGAGCCATCCGAGAAATGACCATCCGGTGTCCATCACCTCCTGCATGTTGAGGTCGCTCGTGTTGAAGCCGTTCTGATCCGGATTGTTGTAGTTGGTCAAGACCCGGTTGAGCTTCGGCCCTATGTAGAACTGGAAGACGTCTTCGTTCACACTGCTCTTGATCAGCGGGCGGGAGAAGAAGAGCTGGTGCGAGTGCTCGAGCCCCTCGATGGTCCGCTCCGAGAAGGTAATGTCGTACTTCGTGGCGTCGGGGATGCCTATGACCGCAAAGTACTTGCCGAGCACGGAGGCCCAGACCACCCGCTCTTTTATGGTCTCCTCGCCGTCGAAGCGGTGCTTGTCCCTGTCACCGTCGGCGTAGCTGTAGAAGCGGCGATACTCGTAGCGTCCGTCGAGCTTCTCGATCTCCGGCCCGATCTCGGGGCCGTAGCCGAGGGTGTAGGCGTAGCCGTTGAAGTCGAGAGGAGGGTAGGCGTTTACGCTGTTCTCGACCGCAATCCGCAGCTCGACTAGGTAGTCATTCGGCTTGAAGATGAAGCGCTTCTTGAGGGTAAACGGGACCGGTTCGCCGGCGGCGGAGGGAACGGAAAACTGACGGTAGAACTCCACGGTGAGATCGTCTACCCTGCGCACGTGGAAATTGGCATCGGTGTAGCCGTCGTAGGGCTCGCCGAAGGTGATGCCGAAGGCGCCTAAGTCGGTGTCGCCGTTCTGCACCATCTCCAGAGGCTCTCCCTCCTCTCTGTGCTTCTTGAGCTTGATCGACCGGGCGACCGCGCCGCTGCTCGAAAAGGTGACCCGCATTACCTCGTTCTCGACGACCACCTCTTGAACGGGGGGCGTGTCGCCGTAGGGGCGGATGTTCTCCGAGGCGCCCGGCGCGATCTGTACCGCCTCGCCCTGCTCCTCTTCTCCTGCAGCCTCGCCGCCCTCTTTCGCCCGGCCGGTTTGGCCCGCCTCTCCGGTTCCCGCGCCGGCGCCTTCAGCCTGCCCGTCGGCTCCGGACTGCGCGCTCGTGCCGGCGCCGGAGGTGCCCTGCCGTTCGACGACCTCATCGACCGGCGGCATGAAGAAGGTCGACTGTATAAAGAACCCCACGGAAATGACGATTACCGAGAGGATTACTGCTAGTAGCGTTCGTTTGTCCATACTCTCTCCTGTGCGGCGTGCAACGGAGCAGGACGAATCGGTCGAAAGAGAGGAGGCCGGGGAAGGGGAGCGTTTGTCGGCGACGATCTCCGGTGCGGGGCCTTTCGCCCCCTCTTACGAGCTCTCTTCGCCGTGGTACGGGGCCGTGTCCCGGGATCCGGCGAAGAGGCCGGCCTTTTCACACAAACGGGAGAGTTGCTTCGCTCGATTGCGGTAGCTGTCTTCGTGAGGGTACAAGACCACAATCAAGTCGTATCCCGTCTCGAGGGACGGCTTCAGATTTCTGTATGCCTCCCGCACCACACGTTTTGCCCTGTTCCTCTCTACGGCATTGCCGTACTTTCTGACAAGGGTAACGGTCATACGATTTATCGCACAGCCGTTCTCTCGGTAAAAGAGCTTTGCGCCGTAACAGGAGACCTTTCTCCTCTCCGCAAAGACCCGACCGATGTCACTGCGTCGTTTTAACCGTTCCCCTTTAGTAAGGTTTCTTCTCATTCGCAACCGAAAGTTTCTTTCTGCCCTTCGCTCTTCTTCGGGCAAGAATCTTTCGACCGCCTTTGGTTTTCATTCGTGCGCGAAAACCGTATTTTCGGTTTCGTTTCGTCCTGCTCGGCTGGTAAGTTCGTTTCATAGGATAACTCCTTATTGTATCGCAAAAAGCGGTATGTTTCGATTAGAATATCGCGTAGTATCGGTGGAGTAGTATACTCAAGGGAGGGAAGGTGTGTCAACTCAGCAACCCCTTAGAGAAAGGGGAAATGGCTAAAGGTTTGGAGGCACCTCAGCAGCGCGCCTTTCGCTTCTATGTGCTGTTGTTTCCGGTGTGCCCTTCACCTCCCTCTTTTCCGTCTTCGACCTCGTCTCCACTCTCCTCTCCGATGTGACGACCGAGCCGCTCGAGGACCGAGTCGAGCCGATTTTTCGAGCCTTCCGAGCCTGTGTATCCGCTCTCTTCCTGCTTCTCCTGCTCCACACTCGAATATTCGGCGGCTTCGGTTGAACGGGATTCTTCGGCCGAATTATCTTCTCCCGTTCTTGCCGTTTTTGCACCGGAATACGGGCGTTGGGTCTCCCGTGACGGCTCAGTAGGAGAGGCCGGCCGATTCGGTTCGCCGGCGACGTAGAATCGTATCTTTTCTATCTCCAGGGCGGGAAAGCGCTCACGCAGTTCGTGCAGTATTTTCGTCTGCCTCATCTCCAACAGTTGAATCCAACCCGGATGATCCACCTCTACGATGAGCGTGCTGCCCTTCAGCTCCTTCGCCCTCGCGCGGCCGGCGAGGTTCTCTCCGATGATCTCGTCCCAAGCGGAGAAGAAACGGTAGTACTCCTGCGCCTCTTCGCTCTGCCTCTCGCTGAGGATCGACTTGAGAATGTCGCCTGCGCTCTTCATGGAGTCCTTATCCATCCGTCCTCCACGCGAAAGATCAGGGTGTTACCGGAGGAAAGCTTGGTGTACTGCTCGTCCGGAAGAAATGTGAAGAATGCCTGCTCGTACCGGGGCAAATGGGCGAGGAAACGCTCGCGCCTTCTCCCGTCGAGCTCGAGCAGCACGTCGTCGAGCAACAGCACCGGCTTTCGCTCGGTTTTTGCCGTAAAATAGCGGCACTGCCCTATTCTCAATAGTAACGAGATGAGCCGCAGCTGTCCAGTCGAGGCGATCCGGGTAAAGTCGTTTTCCCTGTAGCGGAAGAGAAAGCGGTCACGGTGGGGGCCGGAGGTAGTGGTCCCGAACTCGAGATCCTGATTCCGCTTTTCGGAGAGAATGGCCGCAGCCCCGTCGGCGCTCTCGCAGCCCCGCCAGGAGGGCCGGTACTCGATTTTCAATGGATCCCCGAGGCCGGAGACCTCGGCAAAGAGGGGTGTGAAGAGCTCGGAGAACTCGCTGACGAGCTCCTGACGGCGTCTCTGAAGCTCGAATCCGTGTTCGGTGAGCTGTGCATCGTAGGCCTCCAGGAGATGGCTCTGAGAGCCTTTCAGCGCCATGTTGCGCATTTTGAGGATCTTTCGATAGGTCCGCAGCAGATCGATGAAGAGGGGATCGAAGAGACTCATCGTTTGGTTGAAGAACCATCGCCTTCTGTCGGGGGGACCGGAGACCACCGAGAGGTCGTCGTGGGTGAATATGATAGAAGGCATCGTGGAGATAAGTTCCTTGCGGTCGGCTACCTTCTTCTCGTTGAGTACGACACTCTTCTCTTTTCCGGAGATGCGTACGGAGACGGTTCCGGGCAGCGAATCCTCCTCCTCGCGCACATAAGCTCCGTGCACGCTCATCTCTTTCCTTCCGTGGGTGACGAGCTCGCTGTCGCTCTTGGTGCGAAAGCTGCTGCCGTAGGAGAGGAGATAGATCACCTCAAGAAAGTTGCTCTTGCCCTGTCCGTTTTCTCCCACGAGGAAGATGCTCGGCGCATCGAGGGAGACCTCTTGATCCTTCAAATTGCGGTATTGGTAGGTGGAGAGGCTAGAGTATCCCATCTCGTCACACGGCCGCTGCGTACCGGAAGGCACACACCATCACAAAAGACCTTAGCTCAATCGAGCTGCATCGGCATGACGATGTGAAAATAGTCGTGCTCCGGCTTGCTCAGCAGGGTAATTGCCTTATTCGGCTCACTGAAACGAATAGTCACCTCGTCGTCGCCGATGATCTTCAGCGGCTCGAGGAGGTAGAGGTAGTTCAGCGCGATAGTCAGCTCCTCGCCGGTGTAGCTACAGTCGAGCTCCTCTTTCGCCACACCGATCTCGCTCTCTTCGGAATTGAGAGTCAGGCTCCCATCGGCGAGGGTCACGTAGACACGGCGCGACTTCTGCTCCACGAGCAGAGAGACCCGCTTGAGCGCCTCCTCGAGGGTGGCACGTTCGAGAACCGCTTCGTGATCCTGCTGTTCGGGAATGACCCGCTTGTAGTTGGGGAACTGTCCCTCGATGAGGCTCGATGAGATCCGCTGATTGCCGAGGCGAACGAAGAGATTCTTCTCGCCGACGGCGATCTTGACGCTGCCTTCGCCGCCTGCAAGCTTCCTTACGAGGTTGAGAACCTTCGGCGGGACGATAACCGCCTCGAAATCGGGCAAGGCTGATTCGAAGCTCTTCTCGATATAGCTGAGCCTTCTGCCGTCGGTAGCGACCATCGAGAGACCGTTCTCCTGTTTTTCGAGGTAAACTCCATTCATGAAGTAACGAGTCTCGTCATCGCTGACGGCGAAGATCGTCTGACCTATCATCTCGATAAAATCTTTCTGTGGAATCTCGAAGAAGTTGTCCTCGGAGACCTCCTGGAACTCGGGGAATTTATCTCCTGCGATGCTCTTGAGCTGGAAATCGATCTTCTTGAAGAGCGGACGGATGATGAGACGGCCATCGGAGAGCTCGAACTCGATGTCGCCTTCAGGCAGCGACCTGAGAATCCCGAGCAGCTTGTCGCAGAAGACGGTGGTGTCGCCGGCCTCCGCTACATCGGCGGGAATATCGGTCTGGAAGCTCACCTTCAGATCCGTGGCTTTTATCGTGACATTGCCTTCTTCGGCTACCAGCAGTACGTTCGAAAGGATGGAGAGGGCATTGCGGGTAGAGATGATCTCCTGTGCTATGGAGATCTCTTTCTGAAGGCTCGTTTTCTCGCAGGTGAATTTCATCTCTTCTCTCCTACTTAAATTTTAAAATTCAGTAGTAATAGTAATAGGGACTGTGTAAATGTGTATAAGTCCCCTAATCATCGTTCTTAGAGTAGATTATCAATCGGGAAAACTCAAGGAAAAACCGCGCGCTTTTTCCACATATCCACCGACAGGTTCATATATACACCGTATCTCCCCGCCGTGTACACAGGTTATTAAGACTTTGTCCCATGATCCCTGATGTCACGGATGAGCTTGCTGATGGTGTTATCGAGGGTGGGATCCATCTGCTTGCGGCTCTCGACTCTCTGATAGGCGTGCATTACGGTGGTGTGGTCGCGGCCGCCGAACTCATAACCGACTTCCGTAGTGGAGAGCTCGGTTATCTCGCGGGTTATGTACATGGCGATCTGCCGCGGCAGTGCAATTGCCTTGGTTCGTTTCTTTCCGCGCAGGTCGTTCGGCGAGAGTCCGAAGTAATCGGCGACGACCCGTTGGATGATCTCGCTGTTGATGTTGTTCTGCTTGGGACTGGAAAAGACGTCGCGCAGCTGCTCTTTGGCGATGGAGAGGGTGATACGCTTGCCGAGGAGGTTGGAGTAGGCGATGAGCTTGGTAAGGGCCGCCTCGAGATCACGGACGTGGCTGGTGATGTTGCGGCTGATCAGCTCGATGACCTCCTCGTCTATCGGGATCTCCTGCTGCTCGATCTTGCTCTTGAGAATGGCGTAGCGCGTCTCGTAGTTCGGCGGCTGCAGATCGACGTTGAGGCCGCGTTCGAAGCGGCTGCGCAGGCGGTCGGTCAGATTCTTGAGCTCGGAGACGGGACGGTCGCAGGTAAAGACCATCTGCTTATTCGAGTCGTAGAGGGCATTGAAGGTGTGAAAGAGCTCCTCCTGTGTCTGATCCTTGTTCTGCAGGAAGTGGATGTCGTCGATGAGCAGGACGTCCACCTTGCGGTAGCGGTTTTTGAATTGGTGGTTCTTTCCGTTGCGGATCGCGTCGATGAACTCGTTGGTGAAGGTCTCGGCGGTGACGTAGACGACCCGTGCATTGTCGAACTCGGAGTAGATGTAGTTGCCGATCGACTGTATGAGGTGGGTCTTGCCCAGACCGACGCCTCCGTAGATGAGGCAGGGGTTGAAGGCGGTACCGGGATTCTTTGCAATGGCGATGCAGGCGTTGGCCGCGAGGACGTTGTTGTCTCCCACGACGAAGTTGTCGAAGTTGTAGTCCGGTTTGAGATCCTGATGGATTCGCTGCGGTGCGGAAGAAGAGATGGAGCGCCGGCGGTTTCCGTTGCCGTCCTCCTCTTCGCTTTGTCCTCCGGATCCTGAGAAGCGGCCGTTGTTGCCCTCAGCCCCGCTCTTGTCGCGGGTTTCTGCGGTCGCCACGGATGAGGAGGGTTCCGTAGATGCCTTTTCATTCGAAGAAGAGCCACTGTCGCTTCTTGTGCTCTTATCCTCTGATCTCTTATTCGACTCAGAGGAGAAGGCCTGCTTGTCTATCACGAACGACACCTCGAACCGCTTTCCCGCGAGGTCCTCCAAGGTGTCTTGGATCTTTCGGAGGTAGCGCTGCTTTACCTGGTCACGGTAGAAACTCGAGGGGACTGCCAGTACGATCTCCTGCTCGTGTGCGCTGTGGTAGCTGAGATTTTCGAACCACATGACGAACTCCTGCTCTGAGAGCTCGCTCCGCAACTGTTTAGTAGCTTCTTTCCAAAATATCTGATAGTCCCAAGAATCCGTAGCCATGTAATAATCTCCCGGAGTGTTACAGTTGTTGTGCACAAGTTATCCACAACACACCGTAGCATATTATGAGAATAAAATCACACCATCGATATGTTACTCTCTGTAGTAATAAAAGTAATTATTTTACACATAAGTAATTAACTAAAAACGACAATCAAATTGTTAAAATCTCTAATATCAACCTAACAAATTGGTAATATTACAGATCTCATAGACTAAGGTGCGAAATATATCCACAGTTTATCCACAACCAGGAGGGTGCCTCGGTAGATGATTCGGTACCGAAAAGTGCAGGTACATCGCACGCGAAGACACCGCCGTAAAGAAACAGTATAACTTCCATAGTGCAAAATGCAAAGAGAAACCTCTTATTTTTTGTCGGCCGTTCGTACGACTCGTGTATGGAGGTACATACGGGCTCCTATTTACTTTTCCCCCTAAAAACGGTATAATTTCTTGTTTTCACGAACAATAAACGAACTATAAATTGTCACTACACAGGTACACACATTATGCATGAACAATATTCCGCTCAGCACATCCAGGTTCTCAAGGGGCTGGATGCGGTGCGAAAGCGTCCTGGTATGTATATCGGTTCCACGGGGCCGGACGGGCTCCACCATCTCGTCTACGAGATCGTCGACAACAGCATAGACGAGGCACTCGCGGGCTACTGCAGCCGCATAGATGTGGCGATAGAGCACGACAACGTAGTGGCCGTTACCGACGACGGCCGCGGCATACCCGTAGACATGCATCCGCAGGAGGGCATGAGCGCCCTCGAAATCGTCATGACGAAGCTGCACGCGGGCGGAAAATTCGACAAGGACAGCTACAAGGTCTCCGGCGGTCTCCACGGCGTCGGCGTTTCGGTAATGAATGCGCTCGCCCAGTGGTGCGAGGTAACCATTCACCGGGATGGACACATCTACTACCAGAAGTACGAACGGGGTGTGCCCCTTATGGAGGTGGAGACGGTCGGCGAGACCGCGCAGACCGGCACCACCATCCGCTTCCGGGCGGACGAGGAGATCTTCGAGACGGTAGAGTACAGTTTCGATATTCTCTCGAACAGGCTCAGGGAGCTCGCCTTCCTCAACAAGGGAGTAACGATACACCTCGAGGACCATCGCTTTCCGCAGAAGAAGGAGAAGGATTTCAAGTTCGACGGCGGAGTGAAGTCTTTCGTCAGCTTCCTAAGCGAGAGCAAGAAGCCGATTCACAAGGAGCCTGTCTACATCGAAGCCACACGGGACAATGTGGAACTCGAGATCGCCATCGAGTACAACGAGGGATACAACGAGAGCATCTTCACCTACGTGAACAACATAAACACGCGAGAGGGCGGCACCCACCTGGTGGGGTTCAAGGCGGCACTGACCCGTGTATTCAATGATTTCTTGAGAAAATCCAAATACGCCAAAAAGATGGATGAATCGCTGACCGGCGACGACTCCCGAGAGGGTCTGACCGCCGTCATATCGGCGAAGGTGCCGAACCCTCAATTCGAGGGGCAGACGAAGGCGAAGCTAGGCAACTCCGAGGTAAAGGGCATCGTCTCATCGCTCGTCTACGAGCAGCTGACCTACTACTTCGAAGAGAACCCGCAGGTCGTGGACAAGATCCTCGAGAAGGCGGTTATGGCGGCGAAGGCCAGGGTGGCCGCGAGGAAGGCTCGGGACCTGACCAGAAGAAAGAGCTTTCTCGAGAGCAGCGGCCTGCCGGGAAAGCTCGCCGACTGCAGCGAGCGCGATCCGTCGAAGAGCGAGGTCTACATCGTCGAGGGAGACAGTGCCGGCGGCAGCGCAAAGCAGGGGCGTGACCGGCAGTTCCAGGCGATCCTGCCGTTGTGGGGAAAGATGCTCAACGTGGAGAAGACGAGGGCAGACAAGGTGCTCTCGAACGACAAGCTGCAGCCGATCATCTCCTCACTGGGCGCCGGCGCAGGCAAGGACTTCGATCTCGGCAAGGTGCGCTATCACAAGATCATCATCATGGCGGACGCCGATGTGGACGGCTCGCACATCCGCACCCTCCTGCTGACCTTCTTCTTTCGCTACATGCGGGAGCTGATCGAGAACGGGCACGTCTACATCGCCATGCCGCCGCTCTACAAGATCGTCTTCAAGAACAAGACCTACTATGCCTACAACGAGAAGGACCGCGACCGTATATTCGAGGAGCTGCAGGTCGGTGAGGAGAAGGTCACGCTGCAGCGCTACAAGGGTCTCGGCGAGATGAATCCGGACCAACTCTGGGAGACCACGATGGATCCGGAGACGAGAAACACCATGCAGGTCAAGCTCGAGGATGCGGTGGAGGCGGACCAGATGTTCAGCACCCTCATGGGAGAGCACGTGGAGCCGCGACGCCGCTTTATCGAAGACAACGCCCTGCAGGTCACCAACCTCGATGTATAGATGCAAATAGACGCGTAAGGAGAATACCGCATGGAAGAGCTGCGTGGAAAAGTCATACCCACTGCAATAGAGGACGAGATAAAGGAGTCATACCTCAACTACGCGATGTCGGTCATCGTCAGCAGGGCGCTACCTGATGTCCGCGACGGATTGAAACCGGTCCATCGACGCATCCTCTACGCGATGCACGAGATGGGCCTGCGCTCCGACCGGGCCTACAAGAAGGCGGGCCGCATCGTCGGCGACGTGCTCGGTAAGTATCATCCGCACGGAGATCAGTCGATCTACGACGCCCTCGTACGTCTCGCGCAGACCTTTTCCATGCGCTATCCGGTGGTCAATCCTCAGGGGAATTTCGGTTCGGTAGACGGGGATCCGCCCGCGGCCATGCGTTACACCGAGGCAAAGATGGCCCGTATCGCCGAGGAGATGCTGAAGGACATTCAGAAGGAGACGGTCGACTACGGCCCGAACTACGACGACACCCTGCAGGAGCCGTGGGTGTTGCCGGCGGCCTTTCCCTACCTGCTGGCAAACGGGGCGAGCGGCATCGCCGTAGGCATGGCGACCAACATTCCTCCGCACAACCTGGTGGAGATAGGAGGCGCGATAAACGCCTACATCGATGATCCCGAGGTCTCCGTCGAGAAGCTGATGGAGTACGTAAAGGGGCCGGACTTTCCTACGCAGGGAATCATCTTCGGCACGAGGGGGATCAAGCAGGCCTATAGGACCGGGAAGGGAAAGATCACCGTTCGGGCCCGCTGCTCCCTCGAGGAGACGAAGAAGGGGCGCGAGCGTATCATCGTCACCGAGCTGCCGTACCAGGTCAACAAGGCGAATCTCATCGTCCGGA
>CAYFVU010000058.1:0-6889 GCA_964346645.1 uncultured Spirochaetaceae bacterium
CGATCCTACTGCAGTGGAAAGTGGAAATCGTACTTCGTGCCGTTGTGTGAGGAGATGCTGAACTCTCCCTTGAGCTGATCTACGAGCGAGCGGAGCAGCTGCATGCCGAGAGTCTTCGGATCCGAGAAATCGTCACCGGGGGGTACCCCCACTCCGTTGTCTCCGACCTTCAGCCGAATGCCGGAGTCGGTTCTCGAGAGCCGCACCGTTATCTCCGGCGACTCGATCCCCTCGAACGCATGTTTGTAGGAGTTGATGATCAGCTCGTTGAGAATCAGCCCAAAAGGTATGGCGAAGTCGATTCCCGCGTATACCTGCTCGAGGTGAAAGGAGAACGCGGGGCTCGATTTCATCGAAGAGTAGGTGAAGTTGCGGATTTCGTAGCAGAGACTCTGTATGTAGTCCTTGAGATTCACTGAAGAAACATCTTCTGCGTTGTAGAGCTTTTCGTGAATAAGCGACATGGCGCTGATGCGGCTCTGACTGGTCAATAGCACCGACTCTGCCTGTGGATTGTTCAACTTCTCCGCCTCGAGGTTGAGAATGCTCGTGATAATCTGCATGTTGTTCTTGACCCTGTGATGCACCTCCTGCAGGAGCACCTCCTTGTCGCTGAGGGACTGTTCGAGACGTTCCCTCGTCTGCTTTATCTCAGTAGTGTCGGAGAGGAAGCCGTCGATAATGAACTCCCCGTCTTCGAAATACTCCGATACGCGGGCATTGAGGGTAATCCAGATCGTCGAACCGTCATAGCGTTTAACCGCCGCGTCGAAGTTCGTCACTTGTCCGTGGGTTTCGAGTTCGTGGAGAAACTTCACCCTCCAGAAGGGTTTGAGATAGAATTGGGTGGCGAGGTCATTGTAATACGCCTTGGCCGTCTCCGCCGACTCGAAACCGAGTATCTGGGCCGCGTAACTATTAGCCGAAAGCACATGACCCTTTGAGCTGGAGCGGAAGATGCCGACCGGTGCGTCCTCTATCAGGGAGCGGTAACGCCGTTCGCTCGCCTCGAGCTTGTTCTCGACCTTTTTCCGAGCCGTAATATCCCGGTAGATGCCGAATATGCCTATTATCTCTCCATCTATTACCACCGGAGCCCCGAGGATGGAAACCTGCACAGGGCTGCCGTCCTTTCGGTAACGAACGGACTCGGCACTAAACTTTTGCCCGCTCTCGGCGAGCCTGGAGTAGCGTCCCGCCTCCTCGATTTTGTCGGAGCCTGCAATGAGGGTGTCGATGTGGGCTCCGAGGATCTCCTCTTCGCGGTATCCGAACAAGCGGGTAAACTCTCCGTTGATCCGAACGACGCGGTTGTTCCGGTCGAGTAAAACGATGGCCTCGGGAGAGTTCTGGAAGAGGCTGTTGAGGTAGACCTCGGTTGTATCTTCTTGTTCGATCGACATATAGTGCTCTATATTAAGTATCGTAGATTCTACGATCGAGTTGAGCTCGAGTTGCTACTTTCGATCTCGTATTTTAGACGCAATGCGTCTTCCGACCGCCTCTGCAGTTTTTCTGAATCCCCACTCGCCCGGAGTCTTTTCCGTGCGGATTGCAAGAACGGCGAGCAGAAGCAGCGCCGCCAACACGAGGCGGAAATAGGTTCGGTAGACATCGAGCCCCTCTGTGCCGAAGGCACGTATTATTCTGAAGGCAGACCCCCCGCCTAGCGCACCCGCGAGTCCGGCCGATGCACCGGCGATCATTCTCGAGAAGATGGAAATCCCCACGCGCTCCTCCGGCTCTACGATCGAGAGAAAGTAGTGGTTGGTGGCGAGGATGATCCCCGTCTTGCAGAATCCGGCGAAGAAGAATACCAGCGCAACGGTGATCGTGTAGAAACGGTCGGGGGCGAGGGCCCAGTAGAGGGCGGTGAGGAATAAGCCGGAGACATAGGCGATCAGCAGCGGACGCGGACCGACGGTGTCGGCGATGCGGCCGTTGATGAGGGATGAGGCGATACCTCCGGCGAGGATCAGGAGCGAGAAGAAGAGGGCATGGTAGTCGGAGATGCCGTAGCCGTTCTTTACGGTCACGATCGAGAAGGGGATGACCAGCACGAAGGAGGCGATTCCTGCCGTCCAGCCTCCGAGTAGCTTCCTGAGCCTCGGACTGCGGCGGATATCGCGCAGGGTCCGCGCAATGGGCGTACGTGCGGACGAGCTCGGCGCGGTCGACTCGGGAATCTTCACCAGCTGGGTGCTCGCATAGAAGCCGACGAGACATCCGAGGCCGATGACTAACTGGTAGACCCAGACGCTCTCGTAGATTCTGATGAGCAGGAGCACCAGAGCCATGGAGAAGAAGTAGGTGGTCTGAGCCCGCGTCCAGTTGCCGGAGAGGATGCTGCCTCGCTCCTCGTAGGTGGTAATCTCGCCGGTCAAAGGCGAGTTCGCCGTAATACCTATGCTGCGGAACATGGCGAAGCCGAAAGCGCCGAGGAGCACCGTTGCCGAGACATAGCTCTGGGGCAGACGATTGGCTACGAACGGGGCGAGGATGAGGAGCGAGCCGGAGACGTAACGCATGAACCAGGCGTAGCCCCAGGTGCGAGCAAGACCGAGACGAGGGATGAGCAGCTTGCCCACGAAGAGGAAGGGCATGGTCAGGTGCATGAACGAGGCGAGGAGGGCGAGCTGGGAATCGGGCAATCCGTTTCGTATGCCGTAGAGAATGAGGAGGTCGTTCATGAGGAAGGCGACGGATATGCCGTTGAGCGTGATGAAGCGACGCAGGTACTTCTTGCCCTGCATCCGGTCCTCCTGCTCCAGGCGGTGAGGAAACTGCTTCTGCTGTAAACGCCGGCCGGCACCCGCGATGCTCATAGACTCTAACTCTACCCGTAAAAGGGCCTTATGAAAAGCGGGGACGATGACGGTCGAGTAGAGCGTCTAAGGTCATGAGTTCCTGTGCTCGCTCGTTGTCACAGGAGCCCTGCTGTGATACACTGAGACAAGCTCATGGCACAGAAAAAAAACTCCGCACCGACAAAAAAGTCGCAGAAAAGCACCGCGAATGCAAAGAGCGGCTCTAAGAGCAGCGGAAACGGCAAGAACGGCGGCAATGGGAAACGAGCCGCTGCATCTGCAAAAACCGGGAAGGGGAGCGCCTCGGCCGCCCGCAGCTACGATGAGAGCACGATAACCACCCTCAGCAGCCTCGAACACATCCGCCTGCGTACCGGCATGTACATCGGCCGGCTCGGCGACGGCTCCAACGTCGACGACGGCATCTACATCCTCCTCAAAGAGGTAATAGACAACGCCATCGACGAGTACATCATGGGGCATGGGAACAGAATACTCGTAAAGATCGAGGGCGGGACGGTCAAGGTCCGCGACTACGGCCGCGGCATTCCCCTCGGAAAGGTGATAGAGTGCGTTTCGGTGATCAACACCGGGGCCAAGTACAACGACGAGGTCTTCCAGTTCTCCGTCGGGCTCAACGGGGTGGGTACGAAGGCGGTCAACGCCCTCTCGGAGCGCTTCCGCGTCGTCTCCTTCCGCGGCGGGCAGTACTTCGAGGCGATTTTCGAGCGCGGACAGAAGATAAAGGAGCGCAAGGGAAAGAAGGATGGCGAGCGCGACGGGACCTACGTCGAGTTCATTCCCGACCCGGAGATCTTCGGAGAGTTCTCCTACAACATGGAGTTCGTCGAGCAGCGCCTGTGGAACTATGCCTGTTTGAATGCGGGACTCACCCTCAAATTGGGGCAGAAGAGCTTCCACTCAGAGGGGGGGCTCCTCGACCTGCTCGCCGGCGAGATCGGCGAGGAGCGGCTCTATACCCTCGGCCACTACCGGGCCGAACGGCTCGAGTTCTCCTTTACCCACACCAACAACTACGGTGAGACCTACTTCTCCTTCGTCAACGGGCAATTTACCAGCGACGGCGGGACCCATCTCAGCGCATTCCGCGAGGGTATTCTCAAGGGGGTAAACGAGTTTCTCGGCAAGAACTACTCCGGCGTGGACGTGCGTGAGGGAATCGCCGGGGCTGTGGCGGTAAAGCTGCAGAACCCGGTCTTCGAGAGCCAGACCAAGAACAAGCTCGGCAACAGCGAGATCCGCAGCTGGATCGTCGGAGAGGTCAAAACGGCGGTCGTAGACTACCTCCACAAGAATCGCGACTCGGCAAAGAAGATCGAGGAGAAGATCGAGAGCAACGAGCGGTTGCGCAAGGAGCTGAACGCGGTCAAAAAGGAGGCGAGAGAGGCGGCGAAGAAGGTCGCCATCAAGATACCGAACCTCAAAGACTGCAAGTACCATCTATGCGACAAAAAAGGCGACGAGTCGACCATCTTCATTACCGAGGGCCACTCCGCCTCCGGCTCCATGGTCGCCGCTCGGGATGTCTACACGCAGGCCATCTTCAGCCTCAAGGGCAAGCCGCAGAACGTCTTCGGCAAGAAGAAGTCGGCCCTCTACAAAAACGAGGAGCTCTTCAACATGATGACGGCCCTCGGTATCGAGAACGATGTGGACAACCTGCGCTATGCGAAGATCGTCATCGCCACTGACGCCGACCACGACGGCTTTCACATACGCAACCTGCTGCTGACCTTCTTTCTCAACTACTTCGAAGAGCTGGTGCTCGCCGGCCGGGTCTTTATTCTCGAGACGCCGCTGTATCGCGTGCGCAACAAGAAGGAGACCCGCTACTGCTACAGCGTCAAGGAGCGAGATGCGGCGATAAAAGAGATCTCCTCGCCCGAGGTTACCCGCTTCAAGGGCCTCGGCGAGATCTCCCCCTCGGAGTTCGGCCGCTTCATCGGCGAGGACATGCGGCTGATAGAGGTAAACGTGAAGTCGGTCAAGAACATAAACGAGACCCTCGACTTCTACATGGGCAAGAACAGCCCGGAGCGCCGGGAATACATCATGGAGAACCTGGTATGAGTGCGGGCCGGATAACCAAGCGGCTGATAACGAAGCGGCGGTTAACGGAGCGGTGCAGATAGATGTCCTACGTGCGCACGATCTACAACAAGAACTTTCTCGAATACGCCTCATACGTCATCAAGGACCGCGCCATACCCGATGTGAAGGACGGTCTCAAACCGGTACAGCGTCGAATCCTCCACAGCCTCTTCGAGATAGACGACGGCAAGTTCCACAAGGTGGCCAACATCGTCGGTCACTGCATGAAGTACCACCCCCACGGCGACGCCTCCATCTACTCGGCGCTGGTGGTGCTGGCGAACAAGGAGCTCTTCATCGAGAAGCAGGGCAACTTCGGCAGCCTGTTGACCGGCGACGAGGCCTCCGCCTCCAGGTACATCGAGGCGCGGATAAAGCCCTTCGCCAAGAAGGTGCTCCACAGCCCCGAGATCACCGGGTACGACGACAGCTACGACGGTCGCAACAGAGAACCGGTGGTATTTCCCGCAAAGATCCCCGTAGTACTCATCCAGGGGGCCGAGGGAATCGCCGTCGGCATGTCCACCCGCATACTCCCGCACAACTTCGGCGAAGTGCTCGAGGCGGTCAAGCAGGCCTTGAGAGGCAAGAAGGTAGAGCTCTACCCCGACTTCTTTACCGGCGGCCTTGTCGACGTCTCCGATTACCAGGACGGCATCGGCAAGGTTCTCGTGCGGGCGCGGCTGGACACATCCGATCCCAAGCGGATCGTCATCCGTGAGCTCCCCTTCGGTTCTACCACCGAGAGCCTCATCGCCTCCATCGAGGCGGCGGCGAAGAAGAACAAGCTGAAGGTAGCCTCCATCTACGACTTCACGACGGACGAGGTGGAGATCGAGATAAAGCTCGCACGGGGTGAGTACACCCAGGATGTTGTCGATGCGCTCTACGCCTTTACCGACTGCGAGTACGCGATTACCGTCAATCCCCTCGTCATAAGGGACAACGTGCCGACGGTCATGCCGATAAGCGAGATCGTCGCCTACCATGCCCGACAGCTCGTCGAAGTGCTGACTGCAGAGCTGAAGGTAGAGAGGGGCCATCTGCGCGAAAAACTCCACCTCCGCACCCTCGAACGGATCTTCGTCGAAGAGCGGATATACAAGCAGATCGAGGAGATGAAGACCCAGGAGAAGGTGGTACAGGCGGTCATCGACGGCTTCGAGCCTTTTCTGAGCGAGGTTCCCAGGGGGAAGGTAAGTATCGAGGACGTCGAACACCTCTTGAAGATTCCTATCCGGCGCATCTCACTCTACGACATCAACAAGGCGAAGCGCGAGGTCGAGCAGATTCGGGCACGTCTCGACGAGATAAAGTACCACCTCGAACACATCACCGAATACGCCGAGGGCTTTCTCGACGAGGTGCTCGAGGAGGTCGAGAGCAGTTTCCCGCGGTTGACGAAGGTCGGTTCCTTCGACAAGGTAGACGTGCGTGAGGCCGCGGCACGGAATCTCGAGCTGCGCTACGACAACAAGACCGGCTACATCGGCTACGAGGTCAAGAGCGGCGATTCTCTGTTCACCGTCTCAGCCTACGACCGCATCCTCGTCATCCGAAAGAGCGGGACCTACTCCGTTACGGACGTGCCGAAGAAACTCTTCGTGGGCGGAGGCATGCTCTACTGCGGGATTGCCGACAAGGATGAGCTCGCGAAGGAGATCTTCACCCTCGTCTACAAGACGAAGGAGAGCGGAGTCTATTACGTAAAGCGCTTTACCATCGAGAAGTACATCATCGGAAGAACCTACGAGCTGCTGCCCGAGGGCTCGGAGGTCGCGGCATTTAGCAACCGCAGCGACCAGGAGATCGTGGTAAAGTACAAGAAGAATCCGCGCTACAAGAAGCTCGAGGAGCGGTTTCATGTGGCCGATTTCCTCGTGAAAGGGGTAAAGGCCTACGGTGCCCGTCTGACGACCAAGGCGGTGAGCTCGATTCGTTTGGTCAAATCGCGCGGCGGCAGCAACGGC
>CAYFVU010000058.1:6989-19235 GCA_964346645.1 uncultured Spirochaetaceae bacterium
GACCAAGGCGGTGAGCTCGATTCGTTTGGTCAAATCGCGCGGCGGCAGCAACGGCACTAACGGCGGCTCTGCCCGCGGCGGCAGCAACGGCGGCTCGAAGAAGAGAGGTTCCTGAGCATGTCGGAGACGCCCGACCTCGGCATGGAGCAGCGGGAACCGCTCGCCGGCCGAATCCTCTACGAGGACAATCACCTCATTGCGGTAAACAAGCGCTCCTCGGAGATCGTGCAGTCGGATGCCACCGGCGACGCATCGCTCGCCCAGGCGGTAAAGGGCTTTATCAAGGCGCGGGACGGAAAACCGGGCAACGTTTTCCTCGGCATTCCCCACCGTCTCGATCGTCCCACAAGCGGTGTCGTGATCTTTGCCAAGACGGATAAGGCCTTGGGCAGGCTCGGCAAGCTCTTCAAGGAGCGGGGGGTGAAGAAGGTCTACTGGGCGGTCGTGGACTCTACCCCGCCGCGGCAGGAGGGGACACTTGTTCACTACCTCGTTCGCGACAGAAAGAAGAACAAGTCGATCGCCTACGGAAAGGAGCGGAGCGGAGCGAAGCGGGCCGAGCTCAGCTACACGCTCGTCGCTGCGACGGACAATTACTACCTTCTAGAGATCCTGCCGGAGACTGGTCGGCACCATCAGATAAGGGCTCAGCTCGCTGCGGTGGGCTGCCGCATCAAGGGAGACCTCAAGTACGGAGCACGAAGGTCTAATCCCGAGGCGGGTATACACCTCCACGCCAGGCAGGCGAGTTTCGTGCATCCGGTGCAGAATCGGGAGTTGCGCATCGTCGCCGATCCGCCGCAGGATGTGCTGTGGGACCAGTTCATGAAGAACATGCGCTGAGCACCGAGGCGACCCGCACCCTGGGATGATGTCGTCCGGTTGCTGCCGGTTCGTTCTCTATGACAGTTGCAAATTACTCCGCCTAACCGTATACTCTGAAAAGGGAGGTTGAGCGCTCGTGGCGGCAGAAAAAGATTTGGAACAGATTCTTCGTGCGTATTCGCTGAAGAAGGGTACGGCACTCATATCCCGCTACCAGATGGAGAAATACGCCTCGCACTGGTCCGATGAGTTCAGAAAATCGAAACCGGGATTTACCGACTTCAGCACCTATCCCTCGGACCGTTTCGACGAGCTGCTCGAAGACCTGGAAAACGAAGGCGCAGTCACGGTCGGCAAGGACGAGAACAACGTTCAGCAGATCAACTACCTGCGCTACTATCCCTACTTCGTGACGAACATCTACTCCGAGATGGAGAAAGATCCGGAGAAACCGTTTCCAAACGAGCAGTTCTACGGAGGTGCCTTCCCCGACGCCGCAGTCACGGCGGTAAATGTAAAAGAGAAGTTCGTTGATCTGCTCAGGGATGCGAGGGATAACAGCGGTGTGGTCTACCGGCTCCTCTTTCCCGAGGGGATACGCTCTATGGTGGTGGTATCCGATCTCCTGCTGACCAAGCTCCTGCCCCTCTGTACCGCGAAGATCCGCAACTACCTCTCCATACAGAAGAACAACGAGTACGCCTATAATAAGCTCGTAGGGCTCTTCCCGCGGAAGGAGTCCTCCCTCAAGGATATGTTTTCGAATATCATGACGCAGCAGCGGAAAGCGCTCAACACGATCCGCGATCCGGACGACTTTACCTTCCAGTTCTGGACCAATCTCTCCACGATGGTGGCAAACGAGTTCAGAGAGAAGGAGAACAAACTCGACAGAGAGCACTCCTTCTGTCAAGCCTCCTACCTCATCGGCATGTACGTGCTCTATTACAAGGGCAAGAAGAAGGACAAGCGTGAGCGGGAGTTGGCGATAAAGGCCGCCGAGGAGAACCTGAAGCGGCCGCCCTACGTGCACAGCTTTTCGGATATTCACGCCTTCAAGGACAAGAGCGGGCTGCCGATTGCACGGAAGGTCTCGCGTGACGAGCTCGCCCAGTTCCTCGAGAAGAAAACGGCTCACGAGCCCGATTCTCCCCTGCCCTCGATCCTCAGGTTGCGCACCCACGACCGTCAGGAGTTCTATGCGGCAAAGGAGCAGGCCCTGACCGTAATTCTGCAGCGCTGCCACGCGATAAGCCGCGAGCTCAAGAGTCAGTACGTGAAGGAGTGGGCCGATGTGCTGGGGGATTACAAGAAGCTCTCGCTCATGAACAACAAGAAGCTCTTTCAGGAGGATATTTGGCGCCGGGTGCAGGAGCAGGATCCGGTCCTCGCCTCTCTGCTCCGCTACGAGCTGGTCTACCTGCTCCTGCACGAGACCAAACCGATGAAAGAGGTCTACTACGAGGCGCAACGGATACTGAACGAGAAACAGGGCACCCTCATCCCGATCGACGAGATCCTCCGCCTCGAGCAGAAACGGCTGATAACGGAGGCGCGAACCTATCTTCCTCTCTGGAAGAGCATACCCCTCATCGGCCGGCTCGGGGTCTATCTCGGAAAGCTCTTCAGCTCCTTCAGCAAGAGGGGAGAACGGCGGTCCGATAAGAAGGAGAGGAAGGTGGCGGCCGCCTCCGGTGAGGGGGGGGAAGAACGGAGGCCGGGACGCGAGGAACGCGATGCGGCCCCCGCGACGGCGGAAGCGAGCCCCCAGAGCGGCGGTGCCATGATGATGGGCTCTCCCTCATCTTCCGGCGGTGCGGACCGCAGGAAGGAGGAGGTTCAGCGACGGAGAGAGTATAAGAAGGCAATGGAGAAACTCACATCCCAGTACGTGGAATCGGGAAGCAACATAGAGGAGACGCTGGAGGAGCTCATAGAAGAGTGGAACCCGCTGGTAGAGGGCCAGGCGAAGCAGGACCTCGTGGAAGACGTGAATTCGGCGGTAAGGGATTTTCTCAGGAAGATACGGAGGAAGATGGTTGCGCCTCCGGACCGTGCGAGGATCCAGAACCTCGCCTCTCAGATCGCGGAGTACCAGGCATTCAACAGAATCAAACAGAAGCGCGCATTTCGACGCTACATAGAGCTCTACATGATAAAGCTCTTAGGGCAATAGAACTCGAGGCATGGTATTTCAAAGCCATCGACGATCATTTATTCACTTACAATTTATTGACACTCGCCGATGCGCCCACTATCCTTTTAATAGAAAAGTATAAAGGGAGAGGTATGGAATGAAGCTCAATACGGTAATAGTCGACGATGACGAAATGGTCCTGAAGCTGCTTGCTCAGTACCTCAAGGACCGAGAAACTCTCAATACACAGACGGTGACTACGCCGAAGGATGCGGTGGAGATCCTCAATAAGGATAAAGTGCACATCCTCATTCTCGACATAGTGATGCCCGAAAAGGACGGCATAACCCTGCTCGAGGAGGCTAAGAAAATCGATCCGCTTACCCACGTCATCATGATGACCGCCGACTCCACCCTCGGCAGGGTCATCGAATCGCTCGGATACGGGGCAATGGACTTTGTGATGAAGCCTTTCGAGAGTCCGGACGACATCACCGAAGTGGTCGACGTCTCTATTCAGCGATGGGAGAGGTGGAACAAGGTGTTAAAAAAGACGGCCCAGAAGACTCTCACGGAGCAGTAAATGAGTGAAATGTCCCTCAGAGCGCAGTTCTTCAACGACTCGCTCGATGTTCTCGCGGATGCCGAAGAGTATGTCCTCCAGCTGGAAAACGAAGGGTTCGACGAAGATACGGTGCACTCCCTGTTCAGGCTCTTTCACACCCTCAAGGGCAATTCCAATATGGTCGGGGAGGGGGAGATAAGCTCGCTTACCCATGCCCTCGAGTCGCAGTTCGACGCGGTGCGCAACAACAAGGTGCAGCTGAGCAAAGAGCTCCTGCAGTCGACCTTCGAGGTGATGGATCTGCTCAACATGGTCTGTCAGGAGGGAGATTCGGGGCCCCACAAGCAGCAGATAAGCGAGATGACGCAGAGCTTCGAGAGTCCGCTGAAAAAGAGCGGGCGCAGCGAGGCGGGAGAGACCGGAGGGGCTGACCGGCAAGAAGCGCGGGCCGAGGCGGAGCCCGGCTCTTCGGGAAGCGGCGCCGCTGCCGGTTTAGGCACGGAGGCCGATGCCCGTGGAAGCTCAGCCGGAGGAAGGCTGTCTCACGAAGAACAGGAGCGGCTCATCACCTTCGAACAGTGGCGCCCCATACTCACCGCCTTCTACGAGCTGGAAAAGCACGCGTACCGCATGGCCGACCCCAATTCTCCCGAAGATTGGGAGGACATCCTCATGGATCTGGGCATGGCGGCGATAGAGTTGCGCAGCGCCGTAGACGAAGCCTCGGAGTACCTCGACAGGATCGCCATCTACATAGAGAAGTTTACCTCCACTGTTTCGAGGGAGCAGATACCCTATTCCGAAATTAGCTATGAGCTGCTCTATCTCCTGCTGAACGACTTTCGCAGGGGCATGTGGGAGAGGCTCTATGTCATCGGAGTCTTCAGACACTTCCGCATAGACAGCGTGGAGGCTCTCGATGAGGTGGTGAGCCGTATCGAGGAGGAGGGCGTCCTCTATGTAGTAGAGCTTGCTTTCAAGAAAGAGACCTTCCTTCGGGAGGCTCCGCTGTTCGGCAAGCTCGAGGCGGTCAAGCAGGCCGCACCGGAGAGAGTTGTGTTGATCAGCCCTCGATTCCAACTCATGCAAAAAGCAACGGCTCTCCTCGATCAGGCGCTCGAGGGGTTTCCCCAAATAGCAATGAACGTCGAAGAGGGAGTGAGAAGACTGTTGATTACGGAGGATTAGAAAGATATGGGAAAGAAAATTCTGATAGTAGACGACTCGTTCCTCATCAGAAGCGGACTCGAAGGTGCATTCAACAAGAGCGAGAATTGGGAAACCGTGCTCCTTGCGGAGAATGGAAAGGTCGGCTTGGAGAAGATAGAATCAGAGAAGCCCGATGTGGTACTCATGGATATCGAGATGCCCGAGATGGACGGCTTAACCGCCCTCAAGGAGATCGGCAAGAAGAAGCGATCGGGCGAGATCCCGAAGGAGATGCCGGTAGTCGTGCTGAGCGGCACCATGTACGAAAACGACGAAAACATCCGCAAGGCAAAGATGCTCGGCGCGGCCGACGTATTGGCCAAACCGGAGGGAAAATCCTCGACCCTCAGCGTCGACATTCAGGAGCTTGAAGAGCGTCTGAAAAAAGTGTTATAAGTCAACAATGACCGATAGCGGCGTATTCCTTTCCGACTCTACGGTGCTCATCGTCGACGATGTCCCTCAAAATGTCCAGATCGCGCAGGCGATCCTCGGCATGGACGGCTACTCTATAGAAACCGCCGAAGGAGGGGCAAAGGCGATCGAGCTGGCTAGAGAGAAGGAGATAGATCTCATACTCCTCGATATCATGATGCCCGAAATCGACGGCTTCACCGTAGCCGAGGAGTTGCAGAACGATGAGAGTACCGCCGATATACCCATCATCTTTCTCACCGCACGGAATGACACCGACAGCATCACCAAGGGCTTCAAGACGGGGGCGGTAGACTACATCACCAAGCCCTTTCGCGGGGAGGAGCTGCGGATGAGGGTAAAGACTCACCTCAATCTGCGACACACCCAGCAGCGTCTGCGTGAGTCGAACGCATCCAAGGACAAGTTCTTCTCCATCATCGCACACGATCTGCGCAGCCCCTTTACCGCCCTCGTAGGAATGTCGCAGTACCTCGCAAAGGGCATCGATCAGCTCGACCCCGAGACGGCGAAGGAGTTCCTCGAGGGGATGCACAAGTCTTCCAAGAACGCCTTCAACCTCCTCGAAAACTTGCTCGAGTGGTCCCGCATCCAGACGGGACGTCTGCCGATGGCCCCGCAGATGGTCGATGTGAGCGATATCCTCGAGGACAACCTCTCGCTTCTGCAGGTAAACATAGAGAACAAGGAAATAGCCGTAGAGAAACACCTGAACGAGAAAGAGGAGGCCTGGGCGGACGAGAATGCCGTGCACACGGTCATCCGCAATCTTCTCTCCAATGCCATCAAATTTACCCCCAAGGGGGGTACTATTTCGATATACAGCCAACGCCTGAAAGACAAGGTCGTCATTACCGTGAAGGACTCCGGAGTCGGTATGGATCAGGAGACCCTCGACAACCTATTCAGGATAGACCGCCGAAACACCACGCGGGGAACGGACAAGGAGAAGGGGTCGGGACTCGGCCTCATTCTCTGCAAGGAGTTCGTAGAGCGGAACTACGGCAGCCTCTCGGTCGAGAGTAAAGAGGGTGCAGGTTCCATGTTTTCGTTTACTCTCCCCTCCGGGCCAGTCGAAAAAGAGTCGGTCGATACCGAAGCACAGGAGTAAATCTTATGTACCGCTTGCCTCTATCCGAGCGCGAGGCGCTCGTAGGTGAAAGTCCTATCCGTAAGCTCGCCCCATACGCCGCCGAAGCGGAGCACAGGGGAGTGCATGTATACCATCTCAACATCGGACAGCCCGATATCGCCACTCCGGAGGTAATGCGCAGCGCATATGCGGAGGCGCCGGAGGTGGTGGCCTACGGTCCGAGCGAGGGGCTGCCGGGATTCCGCACGGCCCTTGCCGGCTACTATCACCGGTGGGGAATAGACGTGGAAGCGGAGCAGCTGATGATCACCAACGGCGGCAGCGAGGCAATTATCTTTTCCCTGATGGCGATAACCTCCCCCGGCGACGAGATCATCATTCCCGAGCCCTACTACGCTAATTACAACGGTTTCGCCGCCATGGTGGGCGTCAAGATCGTGCCCGTAACCACCACGCTGAGCTCGGGATTCCATCTCCCCTCTATCGAGGACTTCGAGGCCAAGATAAGCGAGCGAACTCGTGCGATTCTCTTCAGTAATCCGGGCAATCCGACCGGCGCCGTTTTCAGCCGCGGCCGGCTCGAGCAGCTCGTCGAGCTCGCTCGCCGCAAGGGGCTCTACCTCATCTCGGACGAGGTCTACCGAGAGTTCACCTACGATGGTGCGGAGGCGGTCCCCCTCCTCTCCCTCGCCGGTACCGAAGAGCACGGCATCACCGTCGATTCGGTCTCCAAACGCTACAGCGCCTGCGGCGCTCGTATCGGCACCTTCGTTACAAGGAACGACCGGGTGCGCAGGCTGGTGCTCCGCTTCGCCCAAGCGCGGCTCTGCCCGCCAACCGTAGATCAGATGGCGGCGGCTCGAGCCGTCGAATCTGCGGATGCTTACCTGAATGAGGCGGTGGAGGAGTACAGGGACAGACGCGAAGCCGCCTACCGCGCGTTATCAAAAATCGGGGGAGCGGCCTCTGCAAAGCCCGAGGGGGCATTCTACCAGATGGTAGAGCTCCCCATGCCCGACACCGAAGACTTCGCCCTCTGGCTGTTGCGGGACTACCGCAACCGAGGAGAGACCGTAATGGTGGCTCCAGGACAGGGTTTTTATGCGAGTCCGCAGATCGGCAGCAGCCAGGTGCGGGTGGCCTACGTGCTGGACACGAAGAAGCTCGAGCGGGCCCTCGATATCCTCAGAGCGGGAGTTGAGGATTACTTGGGGGCAAAGAATCTTCGTCATCTTGCGTGATCTCTTCGATCATGTCGCTCGTCGTCTTTGATCTCCTCGTCTTCTTCCCCGTGCTGTCGGGATAGATGATACCGCGGCTCGTCTTGCCGTCGATCTTTACGGTCAGCTCCTGCTCGAAGCGAAGGTGACGAAAGTACTCGTTCTCGAACTCCGGCTCCATTTCCTGTAGATACTCCTCGTTGAAGGTTCCGTCGTTCACGTACGGGTTGATCGTCAGATATGCGTTCTGCAGACTCGTCATATTCTGGAAGAAGTGGGTACCCTGGCTGGGGTCTACCCGGAAGTGTGACAGGCCCATTTCCACGATGACGCGCGCATGAGATATCTGAGCCCATGTGATGGGAATACCGAGCCAGCTGTCGCTCGATCCGAGCCTTCCGGGCACGATGAGGATGTAGCCCCTGTCCTCGTTTCGCATCTGCTCGTTCAACTCGCCGATTATCGCGGCCATCTCTTTAGTGTGAGCAGGGTCGAAGGCCTCGGGTTTCACATAGACCAGATCGAAGAGCGCGTCGTAGAGCCCGTTGCCCATTGCCTTGTTGGCGTAGATGATCGTGTTCTCCGGAAGCTCCTCCTCTATTTCGATCTCCTCCTGCTCTGCTCCCTCTACTATGGGGCGGATCTGAAGGAAGCTGAAGATGCTCGGCTTGTTGCGCGGGGTGTCGAGGTTGACCGCGAACTCTATCTCTATGGGGGTGTTCATCGTGTCCTGCCCCATCTGCAGCAGCTCCTGGATGATCTCGGCGAGGGGGAACATGTTGTATTTCAGTATGCTCGCGAAGGTGAGTATCCGCTTACCCTTGTAGCTCACCCCGTCGCGCAGAACGTGGTTCTGGAAGTCGTAGGTGGATGCGACGTACTTGAGGGAGCCGTGAGGCTCGGCCTCTTTGAGGTCGGCCTTGCGTACGCAGCGGCCGTCGTCCTCGGGCTTGAAGGAGTCGGGCTGCATATTTATGGCGTAGAACTCCTTCTGAGTGGTCTTGATGGTGGAGTCGGTGTCGGCGAGCTGCACGATCTTCTTCGGGTACATGGGCGAGAAACGCAGCGAGGTCTCTCCGTCCACCACCGTCTTGCCGAGGCCGAAGGCGATGTTGACGATGCCGTGCTCCGGCTTCTCGTTCTCGATGGGATAGAAGTTGAGAGAGCGAGCTACCCCGGAGATGTTGGGGTAGCAGAGATCGCCGTAGTTCTTTCCGGTGACCTCTTGGATGATCACACCCATCTTCTCTTCCTCTACCATGTTGTTGGTCGCCTGCATGTAGTCCTTGCTGCGGCGGAAATAGGTGGACGCATAGACGAGCTTTACCGCGTTCTCGAGATCCTTGTAGCGATGCTGGAAATCGTCGTGGTTGTTCGGCAGCATGAAGGTCTCGTAGATGCCGGCGAAGGGCTGGTAGTGGGAGTCCTCTAAGAGGCTAGAAGAGCGCACGGCGATCGGGTTCTTGACCACCTGGAGAATGGCGGCGAGGTCCTCTCCGATTCGCTCCGGCAGCCGGGCTTCGAGAAAGGTATCTCTGATCTTCTCGTCGTCGGCATCCGAAAGAGCGAGCTCGAAGAGGCTGTTGGATTCCATGAAGTCGTCGAATATCTGAGTGGTGAGGACTACGGTTCGGGGAATGGTAATGACCACGTCGGAGAACTTGTAGGTCAGACGCTTGAGCTTGAGTTGCAAGTCGATGAAGGCGAGGCCTCGTCCCTTGCCGCCGAGCGATCCCGAACCAATGCGTGAGAAGAAGGATATCTCGTCGAACCTGTCGCGCTGGAACTCGGCGATGGTGCCGCGCCCCTCCTGGATTCGGAACTCCTTTATGGCATTGATGATGAAGTTCTTTGCGTCATTTGCGTCTTTGAAGTCGGAGAGCTGCTTGGGGCGGAGATAGTTGGCGAGAGTAAAGAGGGCACGCGCCTTTAGCCACTTGGAGATGTCGTTGTTCTTTACGTGGAACTCGAAGGAGTCGTTGGGCACGTCGGGCAGCCGGTGCTGGAGGTCCCACAGGTCGTGGGCCCGCATGATAGGAGAGAGGGTGTTGGGGTCGCGGAATACGAAGTCGCCGAAGCCGTAGTTGATGCGGATGTACTCCCGCAGCTCCTTCAGCAGCGCCTTGGAGTTCTTGTGGATGAAGGAGGCCTTGTACTCCTCGGCATCCTCCCGATGCGCCTCCCTGCTCGACTGCAGGAGAATCGGCAGCTCCTTGTCCTCTTCTCTGATGTGCTTGCAGAGTTTGAGGCCGGCCTGCTTGTCTATCTGCCCCCCCTTCCCGTAGGCCACATCGGTGATGATGCCGAGGAGATTGTTCTTGTAGGTCTCATAGAGATGAACCGCCTCCTCGTAGGTGCGTGCGAGGAGAATCTTCGGTCGTCCGCGCATCCGCATGGTCTGCTGCCACTCGTTGAGCCCCTCGGTCATGAGACACCTCGCCTGCCGGAAGAGGGTGCGGTAGATCATCGGGAGGTAGCTCGAGTAGTAGCGCACCGAATCCTCTACGAGGATGATGGTCTGCACGCCGATGGTGTTTACGTCGTAGGCGACGTTCATTCTATCCTCGATGAGTTTTACCATTGCGAGGAGGATGTTGGGATTACCCTGCCACGAGAAGACGTAGTCTATTGAGCTGAGGTCGGTGTTGTGGAGCTTGATCATCGTCTCTCGCGTAGAGATGGGGGTGAGGACTATGATCGGCTTGGACGGATAGGCCTGTTTGATCTGCTGGGCGAGGTGTATTGCATTTATATCGCCGAGGTTGAGCATGGTGATGATGAGGTCGAAGGGACGCTTCTCCAACATATCGAAGGTGTCCTTGGCGGTGGAGACTTGGGTGAATTTCGGCGGATAGCGAAGGTTGAGGGAGACGTACTCCTGGAAGAGGAGCTCGTCTATCCGGCCGTCCTCCTCGAGCATGAACTTGTCGTACTCGCTGCAGACGAGAAGAATGTCGGACACCCTGTTTGCCATCAGCTGTTTGAAGGGCGTTTCTTTAAAAAAGTAGTGTTCCGTTGGGGTAGATACTGCATCGTTCATATCTCGAGTATAGCACAGCACTGCGGATAATGAAATCGATCAAACATTCAGGAGCTGATTGTGAAACAGTCAAATATTGCTGAAAAAATTGAGTATTATGCCGAAGGTAAACTTAATTATTGCGGAAAATCATAATTCGTACGGTCTAATTGATAAAAAAAGCTTGACTGCGGCTATAATCCGGGATAGAGTGTTATTAATTCACGATTAGTGATTCATTTTGACGGAGGAGACTATGTACAATCTTGATGAGTTCATGTCCGAACTCGAACGAAAGAACCCTTCCGAGCCCGAGTTCATTCAGGCGGTACGGGAGGTAAGCGAATCCATTATCGATGTAATAAACGAGAATCCCGCATATCTCAATGCGAAGATACTCGAGAGAATTACCGAGCCCGACAGAGTGATACAGTTCAAGGTCGAGTGGGAGGACGACAACGGACAGGTGCAGGTCAACAGGGCCTACCGGGTGCAGTTCAACAATGCTCTCGGTCCCTACAAGGGCGGGCTGCGCTTCCACCCGAGCGTGACCCTCGGCGGTCTGAAGTTCCTCGGTTTCGAGCAGACCTTCAAGAACAGCCTCACCACGCTTCCCCTCGGCGGCGGCAAGGGCGGCTCCGACTTCAATCCCAAGGGCAAGTCGGACAACGAGATCATGCGCTTCTGCCGCTCCTT
Organism: uncultured Spirochaetaceae bacterium; assembly: GCA_964346645.1. Classification (GTDB taxonomy): domain Bacteria; phylum Spirochaetota; class Spirochaetia; order DSM-16054; family Sediminispirochaetaceae; genus CAYFVU01. The sequence continues at coordinate 18,189 of CAYFVU010000058.1, forward strand.
CATGACGGAGCTCCACCGCTACATCGGTCCCGACACCGACGTGCCGGCAGGTGACATCGGCGTCGGCGGACGAGAGATAGGCTTTCTCTACGGCCAGTACAAGAGGCTGCAGATCGAGAATACCGGCGTGCTGACCGGCAAGGGCCGCGGTTGGGGCGGTTCTCTGATCAGACCCGAGGCCACCGGCTACGGCTCCATGTACTTCGCCAAGCACATGCTCGAGGCGCACAACGACTCCTTCGAGGGCAAGCGCCTCTCGGTCTCCGGCTTCGGCAACGTCGCCTGGGGCGTCTGCATCAAGGCGACCGAGCTCGGCGGCAAGGTGGTCACCATCTCCGGGCCCGACGGCTACATCCTCGACGAGGACGGGGTGAACACTCAGGAGAAGTGGGACTACCTCCTCGATCTGCGAGCGAGCAACAACGACATAGTCGCGCCCTACGCCGAGAAGTTCGGCGCTAAGTTCTTCCCCGGCGAACGGCCCTGGGGCGTGAAGGTGGACATCGCCGTCCCCTGCGCCATCCAGAACGAGCTCGACGGCAACGACGCGAAGGAGCTGATAAAGAACGGCGTACAGTACGTCGCGGAGACCTCCAACATGGGCTGCACCGTCGATGCGATCGAGGCGTTCAGGGAGGCGAAGGTCTCCTACGCGCCCGGTAAGGCGGCAAACGCCGGCGGCGTGGCGGTCTCCGGTCTCGAGATGTCGCAGAACTCGATGAAGCTCTCCTGGAACTCCGACGAGGTAGACGCACGGCTGAAGGAGATCATGGGCAACATCCACGACGCCTGTGTCCGCGAGGGTACGGAAGAGGGTTTTGTCGACTACGCCCGCGGCGCGAACATCGCCGGCTTCAAGAAGGTCGCCGACGCCATGCTCGACATGGGCTTCTAAGGGACACCCAAATCGCAGCGGCGGCATCTTCGCCGAACGCGCGCCGGCAGATTCGGCTGATGCAGTCGCCCTGCAGCAGGTAACTACATCGTGCTCTCAGCCCGCCCCGGAGCTCCGGCTTCCCGGGGCGGTTTTACGTCCGTGGGACGATG
>CAYFVU010000058.1:19335-21551 GCA_964346645.1 uncultured Spirochaetaceae bacterium
CAGCCCGCCCCGGAGCTCCGGCTTCCCGGGGCGGTTTTACGTCCGTGGGACGATGCGGGACCGGTATTTTTTTTGCCAATACCGTGCTCTCGTGGTAGACTGGACAGTGTAAAGAACGCACTTCCGTGCTTATCCCAGCCGCTCCGCTGCAAGTGTGTGCAACGGCTCTTCTTCGGCTCATCAGCAAAAAACACAGATAAAGCAGGTGGCATTATGAATCGTAGAGCTGCGCTTCTTTTTCCCTTGATGCTCCTCATCGGACTCAGCGTGCTGAACGCAGAGAAGGTAGCGGTGTCCGTGCACGACTTCAGCGTGGAGTCGGAGAAACGGCAGTACACCCACATCGGCAAGGGCGTCTCGCGGATCGTGGCGATGGAGCTGCGCAAGGCAGACAACGTGAAACTCATCGAGCGGGAGAAGCTCAATGCGGTGCTCGAGGAGCAGCGCTTCGCCCTCTCCGGCATGGCCGACGAGGAGACGCTGATGGAGATCGGCAAGCTCCTGACCGCCGACTACCTCGTGCTCGGGGAGATCATCGACATGGCGGGGCCGGTGCTCATCACCGTGCGAATGGTGGACGCGGGAACCGGCGAGGTGGTCTGGGACGGCTCGCTCACCGAGGAGCTCGAGGCCTACGACTACATCGGCTCCTACTTCGCCTCGTCAATCCTCGATGAGTTAGGCTCGAAGGTCGAGGAGAGCACGGTGAAGAAGGTCGCCGCGAAGAAAAAGAAGGACGCAGAGACGGTCATCAAAATTTCCGAGGGCATCGACGCCTACGACCGGCAGGAAACGGAGGAGGCGAAGAAGGCGCTCTCCGAGGCCCGGGTCCTGGACCCCGCCAACGAGGTGGCCTCCTACTACCTGAGCAAGCTCTCGGTGACCGGCAGCAAGTTCACCGTCGTCCCACCGCTCTACTACAGCCGCAGCAACCCGGCCTCGCTCGGATTCATCGAGAGGGATATGGTGTTTCTCAATTGGAGTGGAGCCGACATCCCCTCCATACTCAGAGAGTATGTCGATGATGGAGAAAAAAAGGATGAAGGTGATAAATACTACAAGATCGATAAAACCTACGGAGCGGACGGGAATATCGAATTCGGTGTAGATGAGAGCGAGCAAAGATCGGGAATCGGATACTACTTTCCGTGTGGAAAAGACCTGGGTTTCGGCGCTGAAATGTTCTTGTCGGAACTCATTCACTCGGCCTCGAGATGGGCAGGCGACGGGGTGTATGATGTAAAATCAAAAAACACGTTCGGAGGTATAATAAGTGCAGGCAAAGCCTTCTCCCGCACATTCGCAGCGGGTGTATCTCTTTTAGCCGGATACGTTCCCGAAAAAGTCATCCACACGTACCTGACAACTACCGAAAGTTTCTTCGGTGGAGAGACGGGCATCATGCTCAAGAACCTCTCCGGCTCACGCCTCTACAGCATCTCTTTCGGATTTTCGACCTTCACCGATTACGAGAATGAAATTGAAGATAACTCACTTAAAGGTGACGAAGTCCCTGCCCCTCTCTACATGGACCATTCCATGACCTTCGGCTTCAACAAAATGCGCAGCTACCTCGTGCTCAAGAACATCAACGAGTTCTACATCTTCTCGGACGCAGGCCCCGGAACCTACGTGCAGATGATTACTCCCGTGGAGCACTGGTTCACCGACTGGCTGTCATTTCGGGGCGGGCCCGTCTTCTCCTTTATCGCTCCTGAAAACTTCGAGGTGGGCTTCGGCGGGGCAGCCGGCGCAACGGTGAGGCTCTTCGAAGACTATGACATCGACATCCAGGCAATCTTCCGGGAAAAACCATCACGCTGCACCGGCGAGGAGCTGATCCCCGAGCTCTCCTACTCGATCATGCTGACGTGGAACGGGGCGTTTGTCGAACGGGAGTGAGGGCATATATTCTGATATGTTGGGTGCTGATCGACTCACGAGTCGGCTCGCGGACTCAGGAGGCGGCAGCAACCTCTACCAATTCCATCGCGCGTCGGGCCATGTCCAGGGCTCCTTTCGCATCGTTTTCGTCGAAGAACTCGGCCGGAACGCTCTCCGGCAGGCCGTTGGGGTAGCGGGCCTCTATGTAAAACTGGTCGAGGTTCTTGATCTCCTTTTTGAGCGCTTCGAAGCGCCCGTCGTACTCGGCGCATGCCTCGCACAGCTTTATGACCGAGTGGCCGAATACGAGATCACGTCCCCTTGAGTAGAGA
>CAYFVU010000059.1:0-21265 GCA_964346645.1 uncultured Spirochaetaceae bacterium
AAGGTTTATCAAGATGAGCCTAACATGGTCACGCCGTCGCATCACAGTTGCTCGAGAAATGGTTCTCAAGTAAGGGAATTTCAAAAATCAGTGTTTTTTGAAAGTGCTAGTGGTCTTCGGTGTATTCGCGGTAGATGAGCTGTTCTTCGTCGCAGAGAGTCTCCAGCGGCTCGACGCGGTAGTGGATGCGGCCTGCCGCCCTACGGTCCAGACGGACGATTACTTTCCAGGAGAGGGCAACGCAAAGTATCCCGGTGCCGAATGAGCCCAGAGCCCGAACCGCTTCGCCGGAGGAGGGAAAGACGAGAAAAAAACCGGCGAGCAGACCAGCGACGAAGAGGAGCATCGGCAATCCGTAGACTACTCCGGTGAGTCCGAGGAGACTCGTCTGCTCCATGAAGAGCTTGACACTACGGCCGGGGCTGAGGTCTTGAGATGAGAGCCCCCGGAGCTTGCCCCGGGGCACTCGAAGGAGGCCGCCGTCGCGGTAACACTGCTCCCCCAGGTCGCAGGTCTCACAGGCCTCCTCTCCGGTAACTCGGAAGGCGACCTGCTCGTCGCCGACCTCTACTACCGAGGCACGTTCTTCGATCATTGCCCGCCTTCTTCCGAAGAGGAACCTTCGGTGGTTGCGGAGGAAGCGACCTTCTCCTCATTGCCTTCGGTTTGATCGTCGGCAGCCTCCTTCTCGAGGAACGGCTCGTAATTGACGATATTTTTCCGGCTGCTATAGGCGTCGGTAGGACATTTCTCGCCGTACTCCGGCTTCGCGTGGTAATTCTCCGTATTGACCACCGCCAGGTTGCCCTGCATCGTCACCGCCTCCGGATTGTCGTCCGCCGCGGCGGCCTTTACGCAGAGCTTGCACGCGATACACGCCTTCTTACAGACCTTGCGGGCAATCGGCCCGGGGTCCTGACTCTTGCAAAAGACGAAGGCCTCGTGGTTCACCGGATGCAGCTCGATCAGGTCCCGCGGACAGGCCTGGACACAGTTCCCGCAGGCGGTACACTTCTCCGCCTCTACATAGGGAATGCCGGTCTCGCTCATATGAATGGCATCGAAGGGGCATGAGCTCACGCAGGAACCGAGCCCGATGCAGCCGTACTTGCAGCGCTTGGCCACGTCCTGGGAGTAGACCGCCGCAGAGCAATCGGGAATCCCGCGGAACTCGCCGGGGAAACCGGCGGCCTCGGAGTCTCCCTGACAGAAGACCACCGCCACCAGTTTTTCTTTGTCTTCGTCGGTCACCTCTATCCCCATCACATGGGCAATCTCCCGGGTAGTCTCCGCTCCCCCGACGACACAGAGATCGATCGCCTCGCCCTTCTCCGCAACCGCCTCGGCGTAAGCGGCGCACGAGGGGTAGCCGCAGCCGCCGCAGTTGACCGCCGGCAGGACTTCTTCCACCTCGTCGATCTTGGGGTTGGTCTCCACATGAAAGCGCTTATTGGCAAAACCCAGGAAAACCGAGAACGCCACGCCGAGCACCACCATGAGCAATATTGCCTGTATGATCATCATACGTATGACTCCTTATTATCTATACGGACCGGCTCACGCGGAGACCAGTCCGGTAAATCCCATAAAGGCAAGCGCCAATACTCCCGCTACAATGAGGGTAATCGCCGCCCCCCTGAAGGGTTTCGGGATATCCGCAACTTCCAGCTGCTCCCGAATGCCGGCCATCAACACGATGGCCAGTGTAAAGCCCACCCCTGCGCCGAAGCCGAAAGCGATGCTCTCGATAAAGCCGTAGGAACGCATCGCCTGTACCAGGGCGACGAATAGGATGGCACAGTTGGTGGTGATCAGAGGAAGGAAGATTCCCAGCGTCTTGTAGAGTTCCGGGAATGTCTTTCGAATAAAGAGCTCCAGGAACTGCACCAACGAGGCAATCACCACGATGTAAGACACATACTCCAGAAAGGGCAACCCGAATGGAATCAACACCAGGTTGTTGATCATCCAGGTCACCGCAGCGGTGATGGTCATCACGAAAATAACCGCCATTCCCATGCTGGCGGCGGTGTCGACCCGCTTGGACACCCCGATAAAGGGGCAGATTCCGACGAAATAGTAGAGAACGAAGTTGTTCACTAAGACCGCAACGATAAATACTGCGATTATCTGCATATCAGCCCGCCTTCCTCAGTATCGGCCCCTTTTGGGCCTGGATGTGGTTGAACAGGGCCATCAGGATCCCCAGCGCCAGGAATGCCCCCGGCGGGAGTATCATGATGAGCATCGAGGGATAGGCCTCGCCGAACAGTACCGCGCCGAAGATCTCGCCGCTTCCCAGCACTTCCCGAACTGCTCCCAATACCATCAAGGCGCCGGTGAAGCCGGCACCGATGCCCAGCGCATCTGCCAGAGCAGGAATGACGGGATTGCGGGTGGCAAAGGCCTCGATCCTTCCCATGATCATACAATTCACCACGATCAGGGGCACGTATGGACCCAGCGCGGCGGAAAGCGGCGGGAAGAAGGCCTTGAGCACCAGGTCCGCAATAGTCACGAAGGTGGCAATTATCACCGCATAGACGGGAATACGTACCTCCCGTGGAACGATCACATTGATCATCGAGGCGATGAAGGCGGAGAAGAAGAGGACGAAGGTGGAGGCTGCACCCATTGCCAGACCGTTGAGCACGCTGGTGGTAACCGCAAGGGTCGGGCACATGCCCAGCACCTGTACGAAGACCGGGTTGTTCTTTATCAGTCCTCTGCCGAAATGTGTCAGTACGGATTCGCTTTTCATTCCTCACTCTCCTTTCCGGCTTTTTCGGAGAGAATACCGACGGCCTCGTCCATAGTCTTGTTTACGCCGCCGACCACCGCCTTGGTGGATATGGTGGCGCCGGAGATCGCCTGGATCTCGTTCTCCTGCTTCTGCGCCGGTTCTCCCTTTACGTAGGAGATCTTCTCCTGCGGCTTCAGGCCCGAGAACTGCTCCTTGAAAGGCTTCCCGTCGATCTTGGCTCCCAGGCCGGGAGTCTCGACGTGCTCGACCACTTCCATACCGGTTATCCTCTCCAGATCCGGACTGATGCCGACCAGCAGACTGATTTCGCCGCCGTAGCCGGTGGTCACCACCCGCACGGCGTAGCCTATCGGCTCGCCCCCCGCATTGGCCCGATATATAGTCGGCCCATCTGTATCGATTTCGGAAAATTCCGGCGAATCGCCCTTTTCGAATAGGGCGCTGAGGGAGCGCTCGAGCGCGACCTGTTGGTTGTGCTGTATCCGCGGAAGCAATGCAGAGTAGACCAGCGCCAGCGCAGTCCCGGAGATGAGCGCCACCGTCGACAAGGTAAGTATCATCTTTCTCATGCGGCGGCTCCTTTCTCCTTATGCTCACCGAAGGTCTTCGGTAGAGTGTAGCGATTGATGAGGGGTGTGGCGGCATTCATCAGGAGGATCGAGTACATGACGCCCTCGGGAAAACCTCCGAAAAGGCGTATGACGACCACGATGAGCCCGGCCCCCACGCCGAAGATCACGCTTCCCCACTCGGTGTAGGGCGAAGTTGCCATATCGGTGGCCATGTAGAATGCTCCCAGCATCAGTCCCCCGGAGAGGAGGTGGAAGACCGGCGTCGGATAGGTGCCTGGATCGATAAGATGAAAGAGCCCTGCCAGCAAGAACACGGTGCCCAGGTAGGAGAGCACCAGCCGCCAGTCGACTATCTTCATTGCAATGAGCACCAGTCCGCCGATAATGATCAGCAATGCGCAGGTCTCACCGATGCTTCCGCCCACCTGACCGAGCAGCAGCGCCTTAAGCGGGGCAACTACTCCCTCGAAACGGGCGGCTGCCAGCGGAGTCGCCCCGCTCGCGGCATCCGCTCCGCTCACCGTCTGGAATACGGCGGACGGCTGCGAATAGGTGGTCATTTGTACCGGGTAGGAGGCAGAGAGAAAAGCTCTTCCGACTAACGCCGGGTTGAAAATGTTGGCACCGAGCCCTCCGAAGACCTCCTTCCCGATGAAAATCGCGATAAAGGCCCCCAGGGCCACGAATACCGGCGAGAGCCCCGGAGGAACGACCATGACGAGCAGCATGCCGGTAATGACCGCGCTGCCGTCTTTGACGCTGCGAATGCTCTGCCGGCGCACTGCCTTCACCACCGCCTCGGTAGCTACTGCCGTCAGAATCGACACCGCATACAGCAACAAGACCTTCAATCCGAAAAAAAGCACCGATACGAGCACCACCGGCAGCAGGGTGGCGATTACCGCATACATTATCTTCGGAGTGGTAGAAGGTGAGAACAGATGCGGGGACGAAGTTATGAGGTATCCCTCTTTCTTTTCCGTCATCTAGATGCAACTCCTTTCGTGAACGTACGTCGAACCGAACGTCGGCGCCGGCACTGCAGCCGGCGGCATTCCCGCGGCGGCATCAGAGACCGCGGATATTGATAAAGTTTTTCGCATACCTGATCCAAGCAACGAGACGAACTCTGGCGGGACAGCCGTAGGCGCAGGCGCCGCACTCGACACAGGAGGTTGCGTCGTACTCCTTCGCCTCCTCGTACTTCTCCGCCTTTGCAAGGGCCGCGATGCGCAACGGCACCAGGTTCATCGGGCACGCCCGCACGCAGCGGCCGCACATGATGCATGGTCCCTCCTCCGGTACCTCCGGCTCTTCGAACAGCAGGTATCCGGATGAGCCCTTCATCACGCGATAGTTGACAGTCGGCAGCGCCACTCCCATCATAGGACCTCCGGCTATCATCTTCTTCGGCTCGCCGGAAAGCCCTCCGCAGAGGTCGTAGAGCTCACCGATGGCCGTGCCTACGGGAACCCGCACGTTCTTGGGCTCGTTAATACCGCTTCCGGATACGGTCAGCACCCTTTCGATCAGCGGTTTGCCGCGAAAGAAGGCCTCGTACATTGCATACATCGTCTGCACGTTGGACACCACCGCTCCGACTTCCAATGGAAGTTTTCCCTTCGGCACCACCCGGCCGGTGAGCGCATATATGAGGTTCTTCTCCGCACCTTGCGGGTACTTCACCTCGGTAACCACCACCTCGAGGGGGATCTCCGGATACTGCTGTGCAGTCTCACGCATCTGTGCAGCCGCATCCTCCTTGTTGTCTTCTATCCCAACGAGGATCCGGTCGAAACCGAAGGCCTTTTGTAACACCCGCACCGCTTCGATGATCTCCTGCGCATGTTCGAGCATCACTCGATAATCGCAGGTCAGATAAGGCTCGCACTCTGCACCGTTGATGATCAGAGTGTCGAGAGACTTGCCCTTGGGCGGGGAGAATTTGACATTGGCGGGGAAGGTCGCCCCCCCCATGCCGACGATTCCGGCATCCTTGAGGGTCTCTACCACCTTCTCACGATCCGGGTTGTCGGTGTCGAAGGCCGCCTCGGTATACTCGTGCGCTTCGGTGGCCTCTTTGTCGACCTCTATCTCCATGTACTCGCTCATTCGGCCGCCGGGCAAGGGCAGCTGTACGAGCTTCTTCACCTTCCCCGCCACGGGAGAGTGAACGTGGGCGGATATGAAGCCGTCTGCCTCTCCGATACGTTCCCCCGCCTCCACAGTGTCGCCCTTGCCCTTCAGGGCTTTTGCGGGTTTACCGAGGTGCTGGGAGAGCGGAATAGATACGGTATCCGGCAGCGGCAGATCGACGATCGCATTCTCCGCGCTGAGGTCTTTTTCCTCAGGCGGATGTACCCCTTTGGGAAAACTCGGTTTTGCCATAATCCCTTCGCTTTTCAACCGGCACTGCGTACGGCCGGTATAACTATAGTATTGGTATCAACTTGCCCCCAGCATCGACTCTTATGCATTCTCCTCGATAAAGACGCCGAAGGTCAATGATATGTTCCACGCACACGTACTCCGCCCAAGACAAGTCATCTCGGGTACGGATGGAACCTTTATTTTCGTATGCAGTTTACATTACTTCGGGTTGATTGAAAAGGGCGAAAATGTCAATTACAGCAGTTCGGGGGATAAAAATCATAATCTACGCAGGGTAGTAACGGCTCGGGCTCTACGCTCCGTTACCAAGTCACCTCGGTAGAAATAAAGGTTTGTCGAGATTTCCGCGGACATGCAGCATACAATCGCCCGTCAGGCGGTGGCCGAGAGAGAGCGCAGGGCCTTTAACCGGGCCTTTTTTTTATAAAAAAAGCACGATTGTCTTGGAATTCTTGCCCTTTCGCGGTATAGTCGCACTATTGTAAGAGAGTCTCATCCCCCGTTTTTCCACGCACAGCGACTCGATCACATACAACGACTCGGCTGAATATGAGATCTCAGTCCCGGAGGTATGGTCAATTACCATGATACGTATAGTCTTTTCAGTAGTTGCCGCCGCATTGATAATGCTCACCGGTTGTAATTCGGAATCGACGGAATCCGCAGCGGAGGAGAAACCGCGTATACCTGTTCGCGTGCAGACGGTCGCTCATGAGAGCTTCACCGACTACGGCGAGTACTACGGTGAGGTGGAAGCGGTAAACGAGGCCAGACTCGTTGCCCACCAGGGTGGACGCGTCAATGCCATCCACGTACAGGTCGGGGAGCCTGTCGATGATGGACAGTCGCTCGCCCGCATCGATGCGGACAAGGTGAAGAGCCGGTACGAGACAGCGGTGCTCAACGAGGAGATTGCTCGAGAGGCTTACGAACGCGAGCAGAGATTCATGGACAAGGGACTCACCTCTCAAGTTGCTGTAGACAACGCCCATCTGACCTGGCTGCAGTCACGCACCCAGCTGCTCGAGGCGAAGAAGTCTCTTGACGGGGCTCTTGCCGTATCGCCGCTGGGCGGCATCGTGGTGGCCAAGCACATGGACCTCTACGACGAGCTCGCACCCGGCTCTCCCACTCTCACCGTAGCCGACACCTCTCAGATGAAGGTCACGGTGGGTGTCCCGGAGTCGGACATGGCGACCATACGGGATCTCCACAGTGCCGAGATACGGGTAAACAGCCTGCCCGAACGGGTTTGGAAAGGAAGGCCGAGCAGCATCTCCCGTAAGCGCTCCGAGCGAAGCCTCACCTTCGAGGTGGAGCTGCTGGTGGACAATTCCGACGGCGCCTTGCTCTCAGGTTCCACGGCGAGAGTACGCTTGCCGCTGAGAGAGATGCCCGAAGAGATAGTGGTTCCCTCTCAGGTCGTGCAGACTCGAGGAACGGAAAACTACGTGATGATAGTCAACTCGACTACCGTGCGGCGCGTGCCGGTATCCCTCGGCCCCTCGAACGACACACACACCGTCATTCGCTCCGGCTTGAATGAGGGTGACAAGATCATCACCGAGGGAATCAACAAGGTGGGCGAGGGTTCTTTCGTCCGCATCCTGCAGTAGAGGTTCGGCAGCATGGTAGAACTCTTCATACGCAAACACATGGCCGTTTTTGCTCTGGCGGTGCTCATCGTCATCATGGGGGTAGTATCCTATGTACAGCTTCCACGGGAATCCACCCCGGAGATAAAGCAGCCCTACATATTCGTAAACACCACGTACGTGGGGGTCTCCGCCCGCGACATAGAGAGCCTCGTCACCCAACCCATAGAGCAGGAGATAGACGGGGTGGAGGGGCTCGCAGAGCTGACCTCCGAGAGCAGGCAGAACGTCTCCTTCATTTTCGTGGAGTTCAGCTCCGATGTGGACGTGGAAACCGCGCTGCGGAGGGTAAAGGACCGGGTAGACCTTGCCGGACCCAACCTCCCCGACGGAGCAGACGAGCCGGTGGTGCGGGAGTTCAGCGTCTCCGACTGGCCCTTTTTTCAGGTAGTGCTTTCCCATCCCGAGGGCGTAGAGCTCATCGATGCCCCGGCCGACTCTCTCCGGGAGGATCTGGAGGGCATTTCCGGAGTGCTCGAGGTGGACATCGCGGGAAACCCGCAGAAGGAGGTGATGATAGAGGTCGATCCCATGCGGCTGCACAGCTACGGCTTCTCGGTCGATGACGTAATAGGCGCAGTACAGAGCGAGAACACATCCATCCCCGGCGGACGACTCAAGAACCCGCAGCGCAACTTCGGGCTGGCGGTAACCGGAGAGATCGAGGATCCGCGGGAGTTCGGGAACATCTCCGTCAACGCGAACGGGGTGAACGTGCCGCTGGAGGAGCTTGCGCACGTACGGTTCGGCAACACCGAGCCGGAAACCTACTCCAGACTGAACGGCACCCCGGCGATAAACCTCTCGGTAAAGAAGCGCATAGGCGCGAACATCTTGGACATGTCCGATGCGGTGCGCGACCGGCTCGATACGGTAACTCCGACGCTGCCCGACGGAACGAACGTGGTCGTCACCTACGACGAGTCCCGCTACATCAAGGACATGATAATAGACCTGGAAAACAACATGTTCAGCGGATTCATGTTGGTGCTCCTGGTGACCATCTTCTTTCTCGGAAAGCGCAACTCCCTATTCGTATCTCTCGCGATCCCCTTTTCAATGCTGCTCTCGTTTTTCGTACTGCAGATGATGGGCATAACCCTCAACATGATCGTTCTCTTCAGTCTGATTCTGGCCCTCGGAATGCTGGTGGACAACGGGATCGTCATCGTGGAGAACATCTTTCGCCACGCCACCATGGGAAAGAACCGTGTACAGGCGGCCATCGACGGCTCCAGAGAGGTGGCGGGACCCATCGCGGCCTCCACCATCACCACCTGTCTCGCCTTCTTCCCCATCATCTTCATGCCGGGGATCATGGGCGACTTCATGTCCTTCCTCCCGAAGACCGTCATCGTAGTGCTCGCCAGCTCTCTTCTCGTGGCGGTGGCCATTAACCCCGTCTTCTGCTCCAACTTCATGAACGTATCGGAGAAGGCGCGCAGGAAGATGAACGAGGGAAGCGGGACCTTCTCTCGGTTCCGGGAGTGGTACGGGAGCTTTCTCTACGGCGCCACCTCGCGGCCCTGGCTCACCATCGGAGCGGTGACCTTCGTGGTCATGGCGGGAATAGTGCTCTTCGGCATGTACGGCAAGGATCCCATCTTCTTCCCCTACCTAGATCCGGAGCGGGCGCGGGTGCAGATAGAGGCTCCCCAGGGAACGACCCTCGACCGCACCGACGGAGTCACGCGGCAGGTGGAGGACATAGTAGAGAGATCGCCCGCCTCGCTGGAGAACTACGAGAGCACCGCCGGCAGATCCGGCGGCGACACGGAGACCCATCTGGCCTCCATCAACCTCACCTACGCCCCCTACAAAGAACGGGAGATTCCCGGAGCCACGGCGGTAGCTGAGCTGAGAAGGCGGCTCTCTGATATCGCCGGAGCCGAGATAAAGGTGGAGGAGAACGACGGAGGGCCGCCGACCGGCGAGGACGTCTCCTTCGAGGTGCGCGGTGAGGATTACCAGGTTCTCGGAGACATCAGCCGCTCGATCCTCGATATCCTCGAGGAGTATCCCCAGCTGAAGGAGGCGGATTCGGACCACGAGGCCTCCCGGCCGGAGTACCGGGTGGCCATAGACCGGGGCAAGGCGGCCCACTACGGGCTCTCGACTAGGGATATTGCCTCCACCATCCGGACGGCAATAAACGGCAGCACCATAGGAACGTACCGTCAGGGAGAGGACGAGTACGACATCACACTGCGCTACACCGAGAACACCCGCAACTCCCTCGATATGCTCCGCAACGTCGAGGTGGTGAACCGCGACGGCATGCGAGTGCCGCTGAGCACGGTCGCCGGCATCTCTCCTCAATCCTCCATGGGGGTAGTAAAGCGGCGCAATCTCAACCGCGCGGTGAACGTCTGGGCCAACTTCGAGGAGAATGCGAAGAACAGGCAGGAGATCCTCGCGGAGATCAACGGTAAGGTCGAAGAGATAAAGGCGGGTCTCCCTCCAGGCTACCACATCGGGGCCGGAGCCGGCTTCGATGTAAGGTCCGAGTCCACCACCTTCCTCCTCCAAGCCTTCGTGGTGGCGCTCTTCCTCATATTCGTGGTGCTCATCGCCCAGTTCAACTCGGTGGCGGATCCCTTCGTGATACTCTTCAGCGTCTTTCTCTCCATAGGAGGCGTGCTGTGGGGTTTTCTGATCACCGGTCAGGCCTTCGTGGTCATAATGTCGGGGATTGGCTGCATCGCACTCTCCGGGGTGGTGGTGAACAACTGCATCGTACTGGTGGACTACACTCACCGCCTGATCCGCAGCGGCATGGAGTGGAGCGAGGCCCTCATAGAGGCCGGCCGCACCCGGCTGCGGCCGGTGCTCCTGACGGCCCTGACGACTATCCTGGCCCTCATCCCCATGGCAATCGGCGTGAGCTTCGACATCCACAGCTTTACTATCCAAGTGGGTTCGGAATCAGCCGAGTACTGGAAGGCTTTCGCGCTGACCATGCTCTTCGGCCTGAGCTTTGCCACAATCATGACGCTGGTGGTGGTTCCGTCGCTGCTGACGATCAAGTACCGCTTTCTCGACCGCCACAGGGACCGGATGACACTGCAGTAGCTCTCGAATCGCGGGTCTCGTCTTGTTAGTGCGGAGTTTTTTTATTATCATTTAATCACATTATGGGAAAAGCATCTCACCCTTACCAAGCGCGCCACGCTCTTCTGGAACAGAAAGAAGCACTGGCGGAACATGTGATCAGGCTTCTCTGGGAACATAACCCCAGCTATGAGAAGCTCTTCGGTGAGGAAGGGCGGAGAAAGTGCCGCGAAGATGCGGAATACCACGTACTTTACCTGGCAGACAGTTTGGGTGCAGAAGCTCCCCGGCTCTTTCTCGAATATATCCGGTGGGTGAAAAGTCTCTTCGTCTCTATCGATGTGCCGAATGAATCATTCAAAGAGTGTCTGAAGGTGATGCGCGAAGCGATCCAGGAGCAGGAGGAGCTTCCCGGCGCAGATGGGGCGGCGGAGCTGCTGGAGCAGAGCATAGCCGATTTCGATCATCTCGAGACGGAGGAGCCGTCCCACATCTCCGAAAAACGGCCTCTCGGTTCTCTGGCCCGCAAGTATCTCGATGCATTGCTCGACCGACGCAGGGAAGAGGCGATGCGGCTGGTGCTGGATTCGGTGGAGGGCGGTACGGATATACGCGACATCTATCAACACGTTTTTCAGCCCACTCAGTGGGAGATCGGGCGGCTCTGGCAAGAGAACAAGGTAAGTGTTGCGCAGGAGCACTACTGCACCGCCGTAACTCAGCTGGTGATGAGCAGACTCTACCCCTACATCTTTCAGCAGGAAAAGCACGGCCTGGTATTCGTCGGCACGAGCGTAGGCGACGAGCTGCACGAGCTGGGCATCCGGATGATCGCCGACTTCTTCGAGCTCGACGGATGGGATACCTACTTTCTCGGAGCCAACACGCCGGCAGAATCGGTGGTCAAAACCGCAGCGGAGGAGAGGGCCGATGTGGTGGGCATTTCGGTCACCATCACCTATCACATCAACGAGGCGCAGAAGATAATCGAGCAGATACGCTCCCGCTCGGATCTTTCGGGGGTAAAGATACTCGTCGGCGGATATCCATTCAATCTGGACCCGGAGTTGTGGAAGAAGCTGGGTGCAGACGGGAGCGCCGCCACTGCCGACGGAGCAATAAAGAAGGCACGAGAGCTGGTGGAGAAGAGCGTTACATGAGGGATACCGTTTTTTGAGCAGCGAAGATAGTGTTTTCAGAGGAATCGCCGTAGTGTGCGACCCCTACGGAAGAATCCTGCGCATACTGAAAAACGACATGCCGGATTCTCTCGAGCTCCCCTCGGATGGGTCCCTTACTTCGGTTATAGACGAGAACAGCATGCAGAAGTTCTTCACCTTCCTCTACCGAATGCGCCAAGAGAAGGCGCTCTACGACTGGAGCATCAACGTCCGGGGCATGGAAGAGATACTCGAGATGTACTTCGTAGGCGGAATGAACGGTGATGAGATGATACTCGTGGCATCGACCTCCAAGAAAGTAGCCGGCAGCTACTTCGAAGAGGTAATGCGGATGAACAACGAACAGACCAACCTGATCCGCAGCGCCATGAAGCAGCGGAACGAAGCTCCGAGCGAAAAGCCCGGCACGGAAGAGCATGAAATTTTTGACGACTTCACCCGTTTGAACAACGAGCTGGCAAACCTGCAGCGGGACCTCCAGAAGAAGAACTACAAGCTCGAGCAGACCATAAAGGAACGCGACCGGTACGTGGGCATGGCCGCCCACGATCTCCGTAATCCTCTCGGTGCAATATCCGGTATTGCTTCTCTTTTATTAGAAGAAGAGTTCGGAGAGTTGAACGAAGAGCAGCGCGAGAGCCTGCAGATGATGAAGGACTCGGCCGAGCACATGTTGGAAATCGTGGGAAGCATGCTGGAGATATCCAAACAGCAGACAGGAACCCTGGAGCTGAACTGGGAGGATGCCGATTTGATGGAGCTGGTGGACCGCAGCATCGCCGTAAACCGTCCGATTGCGCGGAGGAAAAAAATAGAGATCGTCAAAGAGATCGAGATGGAGTCGCTGTCATTGAGGATCGACAGAGTGAAGATCACTCAAGTCATAGACAACCTGCTTTCGAACGCGGTGAAGTACTCCCACCCGGACACCACGGTCACCCTCAGAGTGAACACGGCCGACTCGATGGTCACAACAGAAGTAGCCGACCAGGGGCAGGGCATTCCCGAGGATGAGATTCCCAAGCTTTTCGAACCCTTCTCCCGGGTCAAAAGTGTGCGCTCGACCGGAGGCGAGAAGAGCACCGGACTCGGGCTCGCCATCTGCCGCAAAATCGTCGAAGGCCACGGCGGCACCATAGAAGTCGAGAGCGAGTGGGGAGCAGGCAGCATCTTTCGCTTTACCCTGCCCCTGCAGTAGCGCTCCTTCGTGTGAGTTGCCCGGCCGCAGGCCTCATGCACATCAGCGCCTCCTATGCGAAACTCCGTTCATACCGCAGCCGATAGAGTTGTGATAATAGAGAGGCAACCATTGCCTACTTCAGCTGTGCATCCGGCCCTAACACCGCCCAGGAGTAACCGAACTGAGGGATAGAGAGGGGAGAGCTCAGCTGCGTTCCCTGCAGCTCGCCATCGACCGCCAAACCGCTCAGCGACCACAGGCTCTCCGTCTGCCGGCAGAAAGCAAGGCAGTGTCCATCGCCGACACATTCCGTGCGAGTTCGGCATTCTCCGCGCCGCGCTCCCCGCCACCGAGCTCCTCTCCGTCGACATTATTACCCCCCGAGTTCTCTGCGGACACCGGGTCGTGTGGTCCCCCATTGAAACAAGAAGCAAAAAGACTCAATACAAATATACCTATGGCAAATGCCGCGCAGCACATCAACTTCATCAGATCCTCTTTTTCAAGGATAGTAAAAACCCCGGCGAGAAAAAAGTTAATTCATACTATTTTTGTAATAATTTATATAGTGTCCGCCGCAGGCTCCGGAATTGCCGGCTCGTACAGAAAAGCTTGTAAAGGTCCTTCAATGATACTATGTTGTAGATATATGGAAGATTAGCCGGGGATATGGAGTGTGTATGGAGATAGACAGTACAACGGCGGAGGAACTAGCGCGGCGCAATCTTGGAGGCAATTGGAGTGCCCGGAGCTTCGGCGCCGGTCGCTTCTCCCACACCTTCCTCCTTCGAGGGGTCGAAGAGAAGGACGAAGATAGAGATGAGATGATCCTCAGAGTCGGCCCCCCCGACGACCTGCTGCAGCTCTTCTACGAATACCGTATGATGCGTCAGGAACCGGAGATCCACCGGCTCGTGCGCGAGCAGAGCAGCATCCCCATTCCCGAGATAGCGGCGCACGACTTCTCCCGAACGATCATAGACCGCGACTACCTCTTCATGCCCCGTCTGCCGGGCAAGCCCTTGAGCGAAGCGCCCCTCTCACGAAAAGCGGCCGAGCAGGCGCACTACGAGTGGGGCCGCTACATTGCCCAATTACACCGAATCACCCATCCTAACGGCAAGTACGGCTATGCGGGAGCTCATGAACCGATGAACCCGGCGAGTACATGGCGTGAGGCCTTTCTCGAGATGTACCGGCTCGAGCTCGAGGACATACGCCGTGCAGGCGTGTATCGGGCCGAGGACTACTCCTTTGCCCTCGGCCTCCTGGAGGAACATGCAGACATCTTCTCAAATATAGTCTTGCCGGTCCTCTGTCACGGCGACATATGGGTGACCAACCTAATGGTCGAATCGGACGGAAACGTAACCGGAGTGATAGACTTCGACCGCGCCTGCTGGGGTGATCCGGAGTGGGACCTGGCAATCGCCGACTACTGCGGCGTAACTACTGAGGCGTTTATCCGCGGTTACGGCGGCGACCCGCGAGAGGCCGAGGACGCCGACAGGGAGGCGGTTCGGCTTCGCCGCCTCTTCTACCTCCTCTACGAACACCAGAAGTACATCATCATCTCCCTCTCTGCCAGACGGAACGACCCCGCAGGTGCCAGGCGTTACGCAGAGCAGTCGCTGAGCATGATGAAAAAGGCATAACTCACACAGCCGACTCGTATATTTTCACCACATCCTCTTTTTCGAGCGGTGCCATGCCGCCTATTGAGCCGGAGGTGGTACAGCGCTCTGCCATCTCCTCGAAACGGTCGACTTTTCTCTCTAACTCACTAAACCGCACCGGCAGGTTTACCCTTTTCAAGAACTCCTCCATTCTCCGAATGCCCTCGAGTGCCACCGCCTCATCGTCATCCAACGCTCCCTGTACTCCCCATACCTCTCGGGCGAAACGAACGAAGCGACCGATATTCCTCTTGTACACATATCGCATCCACGCAGGATAGATAATGGATAGGGTGGCGCCGTGCGTCTCGTCGTAGAGACCGCTTATCTCGTGAGTGATTATGTGGGAGGCGAAATCGCCGCTTCGTCCCACCCCGAGAGAATCGTCATGGGCTATTTTACAGAGCCAGAGCAGCTCGGCTCTCGTGTCATAATCTTTCGGATTTTCGAGAGCTTTCGGCAGATGATACGCGAGCCCTCGTAGCGCGGCTTCGCTCTGCCGATCAACCGCGTCAACATGGCGTGTATTGGTAAAGTACCGCTCCATGATGTGCGTCATCGCATCGAAGGCTCCGCAGGCGGTTTGATAGGGCGAAAGGCTGAAGCTGTGCTCCGGATTCATCACGGCGAACTCCGGCCGAGTGAGATCTATGTTCAGCGGCCGCTTCAACTCTCCCTCGTCCCTCGTAATGACAGAACTGAAACTCGACTCGCTTCCCGCCCCGGGAATAGTGAGTACAACCCCCACTGGAAGCGTCTCTTCGGGCAGAGCCTTCCCCGAATAAAAATCCCACACATCGCCGTCGTACGGGACACCAACGCCTATCGCCTTTGCAGAGTCTATTACGCTTCCTCCCCCTACGGCCAAAACGCTGTCGACACGCTCCTCTCGCGCGAAGCGTATCCCCTCCTCGACCTTACTGAGAAGCGGATTCGGCTTAACTCCCCCCAGCTCCACGTAGGAGAGCCCGGCATTCTCGAGGGAAGCGATGACCCTTTCATACACACCTATCTTCTTGACGGTTTCGCCTCCATAATGCACAAGCACTTTTCCTCCGAAGCGTTTGAGTTCCTCCCCTACCCGATCTTCCATGTCTCTTCCGAACAGGATCTTCGTATTATTGTGGTACTCGAAATTCTCCATGTATTACTCCTCTCGAACAGTGTTTTACTCTACATTAAGACCCATTCTCAAGTGTAATATTAAAGTAGCGATGCGTAAATAATCGGGATTCCATACTAACGGTCAAACTCCAAACGGCGATATTCTGGTCTGTGGCAGTCGAAGCCGCTGCGGAAATGGCAGCTCGCCGTTTACCCCTTCCGCTTGTACGGGACTTCGTCGTCGAGAGCTCGAATATAGCTCTCCTCATAGGCATTGATGCGGTCCATGTTCGCCTCGAGAATCCTCTGCATGTCGGGATCGAAGAAGTAGTGGAGACTCCAATTGGGCACGGCGCGAAAACCGCGGCGCAGCTTGTGGGGCGATCCCATCCCGGGGTCGAAGACCGTGATCCCGTTTTCTATCGCCCATTCGATCGGCGTGTAGTAGCAGGTGTTGAAGTGGAGATCCTTTAGGGGGCGACGAGTTCCCCAGTACCGGCCGATGAGCCTCCCGTCTTTCACTACCAGCATCGCCAGTGCGACGGGATCCTCGGTTGCGGCCGTAGTCTCAAGTGGGTCACCCCCCACGGGCACTGCAAGCTCACCGGGCGGTGCAGCAACGCCGGCTTTCCCCCCGGATTCCTCATGCGCCGCCACGAACAGCACCCACTGTCGGGCGCGTTCCGGCATCTCCGTGAAGAACTTCGTCGAAAGAAAGCGCGCCGCATAGGGACCGAACTGCGCGTTCGTGCGGAGATAGTACTCGGCCATCCTTCTAAAATAGAGCTCCGGCGCCTCCGTCCCGGGTACGACCCGCATCGTGATACCCTGGACCCGGAGAGATTTGCGCTCTCGACGGATGTTGCGGCGCTGGTTCTTGCGAAACCGGGCGAGGTAGTCGTCGAAAGAGGAAAACGATTCATTACGCCACTCGAAGCCCTGATGCTCCCACGCGCACATCCCCATTGCCTCGAGGCGCCGCTTCCATTCGGGCATGACGAAGTTGAACTGCAGAACGGGGATATCCTCATCCCGACAGATATCAGTAATTGCTCGGAATATTGCCGGCGTCAGCTCGTCCTCTCTCCCGGGAACGGTCAGAAAGGAGAAGGCCGGCGTCGGGCTGGCCGGGCTCATGCCAACCAGCTTGGGATAGTACGGCTTTCCCAGCTCCTCGGCAAGCTCGGCGAAGGCGAAATCGAAGACGAACTCACCCCAGCTGTTCCCCCGGAGGTAGAGCGGGACCGCGGCAATCATCTCACCACCCTCGTATACGGTCAGGTGACGCGGCTCCCAGCCCTGCTCTAAGTCGATGCCGCCCCGCTCTTCCAGATGCTCCAGCCAGTCCCACGACATCAATGGAGTCGGCGAAAACCGGGCAAGCCGGTTCCACCGGCTGCGGTCTATTTCGCTTATCGAGCGGTGACGACGAAACTCCATACGGTAAACCTAATGAACCGATACCCCGAGGGGCAATAGAGGAACCGTCGGCCGAGTGTTTTTCGATTGTGCGCTCGGGGCCTGTGCGCGTATAATGGCACTATGAAGATTCGAGGATTTCGAGAAGAGGACCGCAGCGCGGCTATACGCATCTGGAACGAAGTGGGATGGATAGAAGATAATGTTCCGAAGGAGGAGGATGTGCTCGACTTCATCCGCTCCGGGCGGGCCGTGGTTGCCGAAATTGGCGGCGAGGCGGAAGCGCTCGCCACGACCATGCGCGGAGAGATGAGTACGGGTATCGCAGAACTGCCGTTTACCGGGATCACGAGCGTGATGACCGGACGGGTTGCCCGAAAAAGCGGGGCCGCCGGAGCGGCCACCGCGCAGGCCGTAGCCGAAGAAGCAACGGAAGGGGCCGCCGTTGCAGCCCTGGGAATGTTCGAGCAGGGGTACTACAACCGGCTGGGTTTCGGGACCGGCAGTTATGAGCACTTCTTCTCCTTCGACCCCGCCACCCTCACGATTTCCCCCGGAGGCAGGATGCCCCGCAGGATAGCTCCCGAGGAGCTGGAAGCCGTTCACGCCGCCCGGAAGGCCCGCATCCGCCCCTTCGGCGGCATCAACCTGGACCCGCCGGCTTCCACCAGGCTCTCTATTGCGGAGGCAAAAAACAGTTTCGGTCTCGGATTCGAAGAGGGCGGCGAGCTGACTCACCTGCTCTGGGCCGACGCCAAGGGGGAATACGGTCCGTATCGCATCTCTTTCATGGCTTACCGCAGCATGTCGCAGCTCGTCGAGCTTTTGGGAGTGCTGAAGGGACTGGGGGATCAGGTGCGATTGGTCAAGATGCTCGAACCCGCCGGTTTCCAGATCCAGGACCTGCTGGAGAAGCCGTTCGGCCGACAAACCGTCACTCGGGGCGGTGCCTACGAGAACAGCATCGTAGCAGAGGCGTATTGGCAGCTGCGCATCCTGGACTTGAAGCGGTGTGTAGCGGCCCTGCCCCTGACACGCTGCGAACCGGTACGATTCGCTTTAGAACTGGAGGATCCCATCAACGAATATCTTCCGGAGAAAAGCAGATGGAGGGGGATCGGAGGAGAGTACACGGTAACACTCGGTCCGGAGCCTTCGGTTGAAGCTGGTACGGGAGGAAAAGGCGGCAAGGGCGAGCTGCCCAGGATGAGGGCCGGAGTTGGCGCCTTCTCCAGGATGCTCTTCGGAGTGCTGCCCGCCTCGAGTCTCGCGGCTACCGACCGCCTGGAAGCGCCCGAGCAGCTGCTCGGGCGGCTGGACGCGGCGATTCGCCCGCCCCGACCACATTTCGACTGGCTCTTCTGAAACCACACTCAACCGGGAACAGCCGAACGATTCTCGATGTGAACGGAGGCACTATGCGAAGAAAGCCCTCACACCGAATCAACCCCCTGGGCTGTTCCCTGCTCCACTGCGAAAATTGTATTTGAGATGAGGGTCTGTATTTTCTTATATTGGATACATGGAAACCAATAAGAGAAAACAGCAGCCGGTATTCTACAATACCATGACCAAACGGATGGAGCTCTTTGTTCCGCGACAGGATGGAGTGGTAAAACTCTTTACCTGCGGCCCCTCCGTCTACCAGAAACAGCACCTGGGTAATTACCGCACCTATCTCTTCGAAGATGTGCTGCACAGATACCTCGAGTACCTCGGGTACCGTGTCGAGCGGGCCATCAACTTTACCGACATCGAAGACAAGGCCATAGAGCGGCTGAAAAGAGAGGGCCTCAGCCTCGAGGAGACCACCGGCCCGAACAAGGAGGAGTTTATTAAGACCTCCGAGGAGCTTGGCATCTTCCTTCCGCAGGAGATTCCCCAAGCCACCGGCAGCGTGGAGGAGGCCGTACGGATCATCGAAGATCTGCTGGAGAAGGGAATAGCCTACCGGCACGGAGGCAACATATACTTCGACCCGCTCACATATCCGCGTTTCGGAGAGGTCTTTGGTCTCGACATGTCGCAGTGGCCGGAAAAGCGGCTGCGCTTCTCGCGAGACACCTATCCCGGCAAACGCTGGAACCTCGGTGATTTTATTCTCTGGCATGGCACAACTCCCGACGATCCGGTCTCCTGGGACACACGCATCGGCAAGGGGCGCCCCGCCTGGAACGTGCAAGACCCGGCCATGATCTTGAGAACACTCGGCCCCGAGATCGACATTCACACCGGCGGTATCGACAACGTGTACCGTCATCACGACTACAACCGTGCGGTCCTCGAATCCTATTCCGGAAAAGAGCTGGCCCACTATTGGCTGCACGGTGAGCATTTGATTGTTGAGGGAGAGAAGATGTCTAAGTCGAAGGGCAACACCATGTATCCGAAGGACGCCTATGCCCACGGCTGTTCCCCTCAACAGGTACGCTTCATGCTGATGTGCACCTACTATCGCCGTAAGCTGAACGTAAGCCAAGAACGGATAGATGAATGCTGCCGCCACTTTACGACTATCCGGAACACGATCGAGGCCATCCAAAACGGTACGCAGCGTGAGTTCAACCCGGCGTCACCTGCAAGAGAACACAAAACATATCGTCCGGGCGACGAACACTCGGTGGAGAAACTGATCAACGAGGTACCGCTGCTCTTTACGACGAAGATGAACGACGACCTTGATACCCCTGGTGCAATCGAGTCTCTCGAACACCTAGCCGACGAGTTCTACACCGCCATGCAGAACAGTCTGGTAAACGACAGCCAGAGTGAGCGGTTCATATCCGAACTACGCGCGGTCGATGAAGTCCTCGGAATTCTGTTTTCACGATGAGCAGAACCCCTACGCCGTACCCCTGCACCGACTGGGGCCGCAACGTGTGTCTCCCGTCCCTCGGGGCGCCCGCACTATACGGGTTTCCCGTTTCTCCGCGCACTACTACTCCGGCCCGCGGCACTGTGGTGTAGCGGTGCCCGGAAGACGGCGTTTAAACAAGGAAAAGACGAATGGCGCGCCTGCGGTGAGCCAGAGGCCGATAAGGAAGTAGCGCAGGAGATCACTTACTGCCGGCGGAAACGGGAGCAGGGCTTTGAGTCCTGTCTGCAGGAGAAGGACGACCGCCAGTCCACACAGGAGTTTTACCGCATGCAGGTGGGCCCGCGCGGCGGCCGGCGAGTGATGAATATAGCGCGTCTCCAGCACATAGCCGCTCCAAAAGCCCAGCAGCGCCCCGGCAGCCACGATGTAGGAGTGGTCCCTGGGAATAAAGAGGAGCCCTCCCATGAGCGGAACGATGCAGACCAGGAGCAGGGCCGGTTGTCTGGAATTCCGGGCCCTGTCGTAGAGGCGGTTGACCGCCACGACCCAGAGTATGCCTACTGCAAGGCCGCCCACCACGTCCGCCGGCCAGTGCACTCCCAGGTAGAGCCTGGAGAACGCCACCAGGAGCATCATCACGCTGCCCAGTATCCAGGCCCATCGCCTGCGCAGAGTGGTCATTACCCCGGTCCAGAAGGAAGCCGCACCCTGGGTGTGGCCGCTCGGGAAGGCGTAGCCGGTGGCCGTATGAATCCGCATGGACTCGATTCCTTCTCTCCCTATCGGACGGATTACCTGGAAAAGATTCTTCAGTATGGGATTGAGGACTGCACCGGAAAGAAAAGCAAAACCGATGCGATAACCGATCTCCTTGTCCCTGCACCAGAGGATCCAGGCAGCCACTATGATGAAAAAGTACTCTTCCGCCGTGATGGTAACGGCCGTAAAGAAAGCTGAGAGGAGCGGACTGTGGATTGTCTGAATACTACGCAGCAACGCGAGTTGCAATTCCATGTGCGTTCTACTCTATAAGGCACACACTAGTGCCTGCGGCAAGGGGTGTCAACTTCCGGACACAATTCATACGTCTCATTCTTCAGTTAAGGCAGCGAGAATCTCCTCCGCCGGAGCGGCTTCGAAAACCCTGTGTTCGTGGTACTCATAGGTAAAGACCTTGCGGGCGGCCTCCATTCCGGCAAACTCCGGCGGCGAGCCTTCCAACATGAGTCTGCGAGTTTCTTCTGCCCACCTCTGGACCTTTCTGGAATTCGGCACGTGCACGAGCTCATACTTTCGTCGCAGCTGCAGGGCGATCTCATTCGTGTTCATATGGAGAGAGTATATCAGATCGCTGCAGGGACCGCATCACTGGGGAGCCCCTAAGGAGCCCCCCAAAAAAGTTAATAATGGTTCAAAGATTGGGTACAAGATACCCGCCCGCCACCCGGCCTCTT
>CAYFVU010000060.1:0-7699 GCA_964346645.1 uncultured Spirochaetaceae bacterium
TTCTTGCCCTCCATGTTGTTCTCGGCAATGTCGAGAATCTCGGCGAGCCCCTCTTCGTACTCGACGCTGTTGAGAGATTCCATCTTTTCGAGGTTCTCCTTGTAGACCATGTACTTGGTATTGGTCTTGTCGCGGGCCTGATCGCCGTAGCCATCCCAGTGGATGGTCTGGCCGGGCTTCGCGAGCTTGTGCTCCTCGCCCTCTTCCAGAGCCTTGTTGCGGATGTAATCCTCGTCTTCCTTGCTGTCATCGCAGACATAGACCGATTTCGGGTTACAGTGTTTGGTAAAATAGCCGACATGGTCGTATACCTTCTGGTTGTCGAGGGCCACCAGCTTCTTGTAGCTCTCCTCACTCATTTTTGCTTTCAAAACTTCATCATATTTGAGATCCATACACACTCCTTTTCTAATTAGTATCTGATCAGTTATAGTTAGGGCATATTACCCTCTAAGGTCCCTGCGTTTCAATACCTGACACATTCACAAACGATAATTTAGTACTTATTGATGGAAATTTTTCGTTTACGAACATTTTCGTAAGCAAACATGCATCGCGCTGTGCTCCATACTCAGATAGAATCGCACAAACCGAAAATTGATTTTTCCTGTAAGGTTTTTTATCTTGAAAGCAGGAGAACCCCTCGAAGAGGAGGCAAGGGTATGCCGAATACGATAGATAGAGAAAGCCTGAAACGCATGCTGGATAGCGGAGAAGACTTCCGCCTGGTGGAGGTCCTGATGCCGAAGGAGTTCGCACGACTCCACATCCGCGGAGCCGAGAACATCCCTCTCAAGGAAATCGGTAAGCAGGCTACGTCCCGCTTCGACCGCGAGGAGCCCATCGTAGTCTACTGCGCCGACGAACAGTGCCAGGCCAGTCCGAAGGCGGCCGAAAAGCTCGAAGCCTTCGGCTACCGCAATGTCTACGATTATGAGGGAGGCAAGCAGGACTGGGTAGAGGCCGGCTATCCCGTCGAAGGCGATGAGGCCTGAGAGTAGTCTTCCCGCAACAGAACTCGGCTACCGGCCGGTGTTTCGGACCGCCGGCGGGTTTACCGCGAGGCCGGCCGGCGGGTCGAGGCTAACTGTTCGGCAGAGTCTGCTGTACGTTCGAGCGGGCGAGCTTGTGGGCGAGGAGCTTTGAGAGGAAGATTCCGTAGTGTGGATACTCCTTCATGGCTCTGACGAAAGATGCGCGTGAGACTCTGATTAGCTTTCCCGCGTCGTCCGCGGCGATGACGCGAGCGCTGCGGCGGTTGTTCAGGAGGAAGGACATCTCTCCCATGAAGACGTCGGCGGGGGTCAGCTGTCCGACCTGCCGGTTCTTGTGGTAGACGGAGAAACGGCCGCTGGAGATGTAATAGAGGAAGTCGCCGCGCTCCCCGTCTTCGAATACCACATCGCCCTTGGAGGTGTAGAGGACCTCCTCGTTCGAGAAGCCTTCGGGGGTCCGTTTTTCGGTACCGGGCTGGTGATGTACGACGAGGGTCACCTCGTTGCCCTTGTCGTTGTAGTACAGCTCATCGCAGAATGTCTCCGCCATAGAGATTCCCCGTCCGTGCGTCGACAGCTCCTCCTGTGACTCCGTCTTCTCCCGCACCGCGGATACATCGAAGCCCTCACCGTCGTCGCCCACCACGAAGGTAGACTTGTTATACTCACTTTCCCACGAGAAGTGGACCCTGCGCGCCGCGACGACGGGATTCTCGCACTTCTCCATTATGATATCGACCACGCTCATTCCCTCGGCCATCTTCCGCGACTTCTCCTCGTAGCCCACCCCGCAGTTACCGTGCTCGATCCCGTTGATCATCAGCTCAGAGAGGGCGAGCTGCAGGTACATCTTCTTTTCCGGTTTCACGTACCCCCGCTGCACCAGGTTCGTGGCGGCGATACCGGAGTAGATAGGTACGGCGAGGGGATCGTTCTCGATCTCGAAAGAACCGGAGGAGCGGTCGGAGAGTCGGCTCGCGAGCTCACGCTGAAACACGAGCTGCCGGTTTTCGAGCATGATGGAGATAGATTTGAAGAGGTGGGAGCCTATGCGGGGTTTGTCGAGCATGGCGAGGAGGTTCAGATCGAGGAATTCCTTTGCGATGCTCTGCTCATCCTGCAGCTCTCCGTCGTAGAGTCCGATGATGCCGAATGAGTGGAGCCACGCATCCTTCTTGGACTCCTCGATGATGCGCCGATAGGAGATCTTGGAGTCGGCACAGTTGATAATAACCACTTCCGGGAGGTCGAAGTTGAGCGACTCGAGCGCCTTCTCCTCCTTCGCGATCATCTTCACCGTGTAGCCGGATATGGAGTTCCTCTCGAAGGACTCCTTCACTTTTTTTCTCACCTTCGTGTCGGAGTTCACCAAGACCACAAGCCCCATAGAAAGCTCCTCCTTCTATCAATTTTCGGCGCATTGAATGAAAAAATGCACAAAAAAACCGCTCCTATACCGCTCCTATTCTTTCGATAAGAGCGGATTATTCTATTTGAGAATTGTACGAATGGGAGTAGCCCGTGTCTACTCGGGTCTATTCGCGGTCCCTGTCCCGTCTGGGCTTATCATAGGCCTCGTTTACCTTCAATGCCCGTCCGTCGAACTCCTTGTCAATTAAAAGATTTACGCATATTTGGCGTTCTCGTCCGCCGGCAGCTCGATGAAGTATCCGGTACGTACACAAGATTCGAAGAGTGCAGCGCCCATCTCGTGCACCTGTTCCTCTACACCCCAACGCTTCTCCGCCCGGAGCCTCAGCGTGTAGCCTCTACGATCCTTCTGCAGCACATCGACGTAGGTCTTGTACTCCCCGGTACCCTTTACCACAAACCGTTTCATAGCTCACCTCGTTTCTTGGGTTACTTTATTTTTCGGCCGTGAGGGGGATTACTTAAGCGGGACGGGGGTATTTCTCTAGCCACACTATGACGGTGGTGTGACTCTTATCGGACTCAACACCGATCGAGCCTCCCTGCACCTCGGCATTCATCTTTGCCGAGTAGGTGCCGATGCCTGTTCCGTTTCGTTTGCCCTGAGTCACGTATTTTTCGAAGAAGTGCTCTTTTATCTCCTCAGGAACACTCCCCTCGTTGCTTATGGCGATGCGAATCCACCCATTCCCGCTGGGCCCGCCTTCCGCAGGTTCCTCTGCGAAGGCGACCTCCACCGAGCTCTCCTGCGCAGAGGCCTCCAGGGCATTGGTGAGGAGATTACCAAACATCGTGTAGGTGAGCATCTCCTCGCCTTGCGCATACATGCTCTCCGTTCCGTCGCAGCTCAGGTTGCATTCGACCGACATCTTCTTGCTCCGTATGATCTTTTCGTTGTCCGCCACCGCCTGGCGCATGATGCGGACCACGTCGATCTTCTCCGGAGTGTACTCATAGGTCCCCTGCTCTATCTTGAAGAGCTCGACGGAGCGGTTTATGAGGGTGAGCATCTTTCGCCCCGACTCTTCGATCATCTTCGCATACTCGATCTGTCGGTCGTTGAGATTGCCCTCCTCCATGAGCAGTTGAGGCAGACCAATGATCCCTCCTAGAGGCGTCTTGAGGTCGTGGCGGCTGATGCGGTCCACCTCCTCGCGCATGCGCTCGAGCTCTTTGCGGTCGGTAATGTCGCGTTTGATGGCGATGTAATGGGTCGTACGGTCTCCGGGGCCGGTAACCGGCGAGATGGAGATGTCCTCCCAGTAGAGGGTGCCGTCCTTCCGCACGTTGCATATCTCTCCGCGCCACACCTCCTTATTCAGCAGAGTCCGCCACATCTGCCTGTAGTAGTCCTTCCCGTGTATCCCCGACTTGAGGATCCTCGGATTCTGCCCCAGAGCCTCGTCCGAGCTGTAGCCGGTGACCTCCTCGAAGACCGGATTCACGTACTCGATTTGCGCCCAGCTGTCGGTGACGACGATGACGTTCGGACTCTGTTCCACCGCCCGGATAAGGGTGCGATACTCTGACTCCTCCTGCTTCTCGAGGGTGATGTCGAAGAGGATTCCCTGCACCACCTCCGGGCTCCCCTGCCGGTCGTAGATGATGTGACCTTCGTCGCGGATCCACAGCTCCGAGCCCTCCGTGCGCACTATCCGGTATTCCAGGGAGTAGTCCTTCAGTTTTCGGGCGGCCTCACGGCTCTCTTGCAATACGTAGTCGCGGTCATCGGGATGCAGCAAATCGGTAAAGAGCGAGGGCTGCGCATCGAAGTCCTCCAAGGAGTGGCCGAGTATGTGCTCGGCTCTAGCGCTCAGATAGAGGAACTGACCGATGCGCTCCAGGGTGCTCATGTAGACCCCCGCCGGCATCTGCTCTACCAGCGCCCTGTAGTGCTCCTCGCTTGCCCTCAACTGGTCGTAGATCTCGTCTTTCTTCTCCATGGTTACCGCTGTCTATTCCGAATACGTGATGAATTTGTCTCCGATGTGCTCGTACATCCACTCGGCCCTGCGCTGATATAGAGTGTTCACCAGCCTGCTCTCGGGCCGTGCATCGGGATCTACGGCAAGCGCCTTCTCCAGCAGCCTCTCGTACTCCTCGAGGTCCTGGTTTCGTACCGAGAAGCTCGAAGCAAAGGCGAGATAGGGCCCCGCCAACTCGCCGTCGGACAGTGAAATAGCACGGTCGAGATGATGACGCGCCGACTCTTCCGTGTCTTCAGGCACCCTGCCCAGCTGCCTCCGGTAGTAGTCTTCCATAACATCCTTCGCATACGCGCCGGCTTCATCCGTGCCGTAGAGCATCGCCGTCGAAGGCACCGAGCCGTACACCTGTATGAAGAAGGAGTGGATGGCTCCATCATCGTAATCGGGTTCGAGCTCGAAAGCACGTGTCATGAGCACCACCGGTTTGGATATCTCCATGAGCATGGAGATATCCAGACCCGAGGCAGAGACGGCGCCCATCCAGCCGGCGGCCGCCCAGTAGAGCGCCTCCACATCCTCTTCGTCAGTCACTAGGAGCGCCTCTCTCAAATCGCCGCTTTTCGTCGCTTCTCCTCCTCCCGCAGGCTCGATGCGGAGTGCCTCGCGAAATCCCGGGTGCCGAAGCTCGAGCAGATGCAGGGCGTAATCGCGCCCCCGCAGAAACATCTTGCGTGCCCGGGCTCTCATCGCACGCTTTTTCTCTCGCTCATCGTAGCCGAGCCGTTCGGAGGGGCCGAGGATGAAGCCGTGGGCATAGGAGACGAAACCTTCGGCGGATGCCTGCAGCAGGCCTTCGTGCTCGGGAAGCTGTGCCAGCAGCGCCTCGTAGGTCTTCAGTCCGAAGGGAAGGGCATCGGCGATGAGCTCGGGGTCCTCGTCGGAGGCGAAGACGGAGCTGCTCTCTTGCGATGTGAGGGCGTCGGCCGTCATCCGTGTTGCCATCCGGTTGAGCGAACACCCTCCGAGAACGAACAGTAGGGTCGGTACGCAGATCAGCCCTACAGCCGATTTGCGTATCCATGCGTGGTTAGTCATTCCTCGGCAGCTCCTCAACCCATATAGTACAGCGCTCGGAGCGGAGAGGCAACCGGAAATGGAGAAAATGCGCCCAAGAATAGGGGACGGGAGCTGCCCCCTTTTTACTCGTCTGCACAAAACGCGTGTAATATTGGCGGATTGTGGTATAATGCGCTAAGGGCCGCTGCGTACCACTGCACGTATGATGAACTCAGGCCCGTAGCACAGCTGCTGACGCGGAGTACAGCATGCGCCACATCACAAAAAGGAGACAATTTTTACAAAGGAGTAGTGGTATGCGGAAAACGGTGTCAATCTCAACGGTAATTCTGTTCATGATCTGTATCGGTACGAGCGTGTTCGCCGAAGACGGCGCCTACGATGAGGAGGGCTGGAAAAAGCGCTTCGCCTCCCCGACCTACGGCGCAACGGTCGCTCCGATTACACTCGAGTACAACAACAGCGACGGAAAGATCGAAGAGGACGAGATCGTAGTTCCGGGAGTGGATTTTCGCATCTTCAATGGCATGAACGTCAACAAGAGGGGCGGCTTCTACACGGGCTACGAGGTGGGTGCGACCTTCTACGTCATGGGCAAGGGCGATGACACGTACGACGTAGAAAATCCGGATTTCTCAGATGGAGCCCGCATCGAGGATTTCATGTGCGGTATGGTCTTCCTGCTCTCAAAATACGGCTACAGGCTGGATCTCGGCACAAAGAGCGGCGGCTTCAGCATCGGAGCCTCGGCTGGTATCGGCGCGGTCATGGGCGGAGGCGGTCTCACGATAAAGGATGTCGACAACGGCAGCGACGACACCTGGGCGAGTGAGTCTCCAAGCACCGAGGCCTTCTTCGGTCCGATGATAGAGGCGGGTATCGAAGGCGCATTCCGCTTCGGACAGAATTTTCGGCTCATCGGAGTCCTGGGTGCGGTGGCTTCACCGCCGATGGAGTGGGACAACAACGTTATCGAAGGAGCGATGAGCCCCATTCGTCCGCACATACGACTCGGATTCAGCCAAAACTACTGAGCGGTTCTGGATCATCGAAGATCAAACAAAACGCCCTGAATGACTCGTACTCATTCAGGGCGTAGCCGCTCTGCAGTGAAGTATTCTCTTACACCGCAGAGCCGGGACAACCGGGCACCGGACACAGTCGCCCCCATTCGCGGATCCCGTGCATTAGATCTGAATACGTGCGTTTATTCCTCCGCCGAACTTCTGCGTGTTGAAGTTGTACTTGGCATTGAGGTCGAGCTTGAATATCGTGAGGTTGACCTGGGTACCGACGAATGCGCGGAAGGCGCCACCGCTGGAGGAGCTGATGAACTCGAAGCCCTCGCTGTCGATGCTCACATCGTAGGCACTCTCGATATCAGAGATATTAGAGCTCGCGTCCTTATCGACGTCGGCCCGGATACCGCCTCCGGCCTCGGACCAGCCGTAGGTATAACCGAGTCCGAGGTGGGGAGTGAATATCAGCAGCCCCTTGCTCGCCTGTACCTTGAAGTCCATGTTCTGGCTCTTCCAGTTGAACCTGAGCTCAGGGTCCTTGTACACGATGGTGTAGGTTTTTCCTCCAGTGGTGCCGGAGATAGAGTTGTCGTCTACGCCCTGCAGTTTGGTAGTGATGCCGCCGGAGAGGTAGTTGTAGCCCGCAGAGACGGCCACCGAGGGGAGCAGGAGATTACCCTTGAGAAGCGCGTAACGAACATCGAAGCCCGCGAGGGTGTAATCCAGATCCACGCCCGTTGCGCCGCTTATCGCGTCCGACATACCCTGAGTAACCACGCCGAGCTTGGCACCCACATCGATGGGCAGGACCGGAATGCCGAGACGCGCATCCACCGCATAACCGGGAAACGGCACCCCCGCATCGCTCGAAACCTCTGAGGGAAGATTGAGACCGAGGTCCTCCAGGTTCTTGAATGCGTCGTTGGACATCATCGCAACTTCGAACGAGAGCCCCGCGCCGAAGTGAGGGAAGCCCCTTACCGTGGCATCAGACCAGTTGAGCCCAGTTGTGGATGCGAAGGGCAGCGACGTGGCGATGTCGGAAGAGAAGTCACTGAAGCTCTTTTCCATGGTATCGAGATCGTAGCTCTCCGCAAATGCGCCGACTCCGGAAGCCAGCATCAAGACCAGAGCTACTCCCCATATTTTTCTCAATTTTATCATTGTGTTCATACCTCCTGATATGTAGTACTTACAGTATAATGGGTAACACGTTTTCAGGCAAATTTCCAACACAGTTGCAAAAAAA
>CAYFVU010000060.1:7799-21125 GCA_964346645.1 uncultured Spirochaetaceae bacterium
ACAGTATAATGGGTAACACGTTTTCAGGCAAATTTCCAACACAGTTGCAAAAAAAATGATGTAATGGAGTATTTTGTAAAAACTACACACGCTTCTTGCACGCGCTTCTTGCACGCGCGTCGGAGATGGGGCCCTCGAGCCGCCGGCAATAGCTGCAGAGAGATCTACTTCTCCCGCAGCCTCTCCATCCGCAGACCGTAGAAGATCATCATGACGGTCACCGGCAGCAGCAGGAGTCCGCTGAAAGCCGTCAGCTGCGTGAGCCCGATGAGCCCCACGTAGAGCCCCAACGTCGCAGCGATCTGCAGCACCGACGAGATGCTCAGGAGCAGGGCGATCCAGCGGACGAAGCCCCTCTTTCGTATGAGCGGCGCAAAGAAGAGGAGTGTGGTGATTCCCCATATCAGATACCCCGTCTGGTTTACCACGTACGGAACGGACTGCTGGTTGTAGAAGAACCAGCTGAGGGCATCGCCGGGACGGAGTTGCCACGGGCCGAATATGGAGAGAATTACCTGCGATCCGTAGGAGAGGGAAGCGAGTATGATGTAGAGTCCGTATCCGATGCGCACCCCTCCGCCCGAGGACGGATCCTTCCCCTTAGCCAAGGCGACGGCCTCTACATGATCCACGTCGCCGCGGAGGACCGCCTCGCGTGCACGTTCCCGGTAGAAGGATATGAGCACGGTGACCAGCAGCGGCGCTATTACCAGGGCGACGGCGAAGTTGAGTGCATATGCCCACGGAAAAGCCGATACCGTACGAATCTGCTCGAGCGGCTCCCCCGCGGGGAGCGATACGAAGCTGAGAACAGGCCAGACTGCGAGCACGCCGGTACAGACCCCTGCCAAAAACGGCAAGCCGTGCCTTCTCTCATCATTGTCCCGCATCGAGATATCCCCTGTGCGATATGAGACCATTGCTTTCGAGGAGCTCCGCGGCCGCCTCGAGTATTTCCAGAGGAAGAGGCTCCCGCGCGTGCGTCATTGGACTCTCTCCCTTCGTCCACGACTCGCCGTAGGCCATGAAGTGGTCGGCTACCTTGTTGGCATTCGCGAAAGGATTGCCGAAGGGGAGGGCTTCGACAAGACGAAACAGCTCCTGCACGACTTTCGCGAGCTTGTCGGTTATCTGCTTCGCATGCTCTATATCCCCCTCCTCCACCGCTTCGATGATCTCAGACAAATCACGGGGAAAGGAGTTGGCGGTGCTGAGCAGGAAGCCGTGATACGGCCCGCCCGCCCCACGGAGCCATCGGTAGTATCCGCCCTCGGCGCCCCGCACGAGAAAGAGATTCTCGGGAAGCTCGGCATCGAGAGCGATCCGGTCCTCTCCGCTGGTGTCCTTGAAGAGGTAGAAGTTTTCGTACTCGCCCGCCAGAACGGCGGCTGTCTGCGGAGAGATCCGGTTCTCGGTCACTTGGGGGAGTTGATAGAGAGCCGTCGGTAAACCGACCGAGAGCACCGTACCCAGCTCCTCCTCTATGACCTCTTCCGGCAACTCCGCCCCCTTCGGAGGCGTAACCGTGATGCCGCAGAGACCTTGAGCCTCGAGCGAGCTCGGATCGCCGTCGAATCCATAGCGTATCTTGATTGCCTCGGCCGAACGCGCTGCATCGCCCTGTCCGGTCTCGAGGACTCCTATGAGGAGCAGCCGCCGGTGTCTGCTCAGGAGCTCCCTCAGCATATCCACCAGCTCGAAGGCCTCGGCTTTCTCCATCTCCCAGCCATCCCCGGTGGATCCTGGAGCGAGGAAACCTCCCACATACGGACTGATGTGTGCGAGATGCGCCTCGAACCTCTTTACGTCGAAGTTCCCCCTTCTGTCGTAGTGGCTGATCAAAGGGCACCAGAGCTTCGGGGCTCCACCGCCAAAGAACGTAGAAAACAACTCCCCTCTCTTCATTTCTGCAACCTCATTCCGCCTTCTTCAGACCTCGTAAATTTTCCGGGCCAACGGCATCCGGCGTCCCGTTCCGAACGCGCGAACGGATACTTTCAGCACCGGCGGCGCCTGCCGCCGCTTGTACTCGTTTCTTCCGACGAGAGTGAGAATCTCGCGCACCAGTTCCCCATCGAAGCCCCGCTCTGCAATCTCCGGTGCAGACAGGTTCTCTATGAGGTAGAGCTCGAGTATCGCGTCCAGGGTCTCGTAGGGAGGAAGGCTGTCCTCGTCCTTCTGATCCGGACGCAGCTCCGCCGAGGGCGGTTTGTCGATGATCGACTGAGGGATAACCTCCGAGTCCCGGTTTATGTGGCGACAGAGCCCGTATACCTGTGTCTTCAGCAGATCGCCGATGACGGCAAGGCCTCCCGCCATATCGCCGTAGAGCGTACAGTAGCCGGTGGCGAGCTCGGATTTATTTCCCGTAGTGAGGACGAGGGAGCCGTACTTGTTGGAGTAGGCCATCATGAGCATGCCCCGGATCCTCGCCTGGATGTTTTCTTCCGTGACGTCCGGATCGGTTCCCTCGAATACCCCCGAAAGGGCGGTGAGCGTCGAGTCGAAAATCGGCTCGATCTGCAGCACGTCGAAGGCGATACCGAGGTTTTCCGCGAGCTGTCCCGCATCGCCGGCGCTCGCCTCGGAAGAGTAGCGCGAAGGCAGGGCAAAGCTGTGCACCTGTTCCGGGCCGAGGGCCTGCACTGCGAGGACCGCCACCAGAGCCGAATCGATCCCCCCGGAGAGCCCGAGATGCACCCGGGAGAATCCGCACTTATGCACGTAGTCGCTCAACCCGAGCACCAGCGCCTGCCTCAGCTCCTCGTAATCATCGGCGTTTTCGTCCGTCGATGCCGCCCCGCCCCCACCGGCAGAAGCTTCGCCTGAGAGATCGAGCTCGACATAGAGGTAATCCTCTTCGAAGCGCCGTCCCGCCGCACGCACTTCTCCCGTTTTGTCGGATATGAGACTGGAGCCGTCGAAGACGAGGTTGTCGTTGCCGCCGACCATATTTGCATAGACCACCGGTACACCAGAGGAACGGCCGACGTTTCGCAGGAGGGAGCGGCGGACTCGGTCCTTACGCAGGAAAAAGGGGGATGCGGAGGGAGCGAGGATCAGATCCGCCCCGCCGTCGAGAAGATCCCGCACCGGATCCACCGCATAGCGGGTGCCGGGCTGCGGCTCGTGCTCCCACCAGAGATCCTCGCAGACGGCGATACCGACACGCATGCCGTGGAGCTCGAAGGTCCTGCGCTCCTGCGCGGGTTCGAAGTAGCGCGCCTCGTCGAAGACATCGTAGGTCGGCAGGAGGGTCTTTGCCTGGCTGTGCATGACGACTCCGTCGTAGAGAACGGAAACAACGTTCTGCAGCCCCTTCCCCACAAGTCCGTGAGTTTTGTCCACGTAGCCCACTGCGACGGCCAACTCTTTCGGCAGCTCCCGTTGCAGCCTGCGGAGACTCTTCCTGTTCTCCTGCACGAAACGTCCGTAATCGAGCAGGTCCATCGGAGGATAGCCGCAGATGCTCATCTCAGGAAAGACGAGAAGATCTACTCCCTCGGCCGCCGCTCGCTCGGCATATTTTAGGATATTGTCGGCATTTCCTTGGAAATCTCCGAGGGTCGTGTTGATCTGTCCCACTGCGACTTTCATCCAATCCTCCTTCACTCCATATTATAAACTACCATAGGCGCTGTCAAAAGATAAACCAGACCCACGTCGCTTGACCGCACCCGACCTTACAATTACTATGGCAAGCATGGCGGAGACCCTCCTCTTGATCGGACACTACAGCCCATTAGGAAAAAAACTCGCTCGGCTCCTGCTCGCGGAGGGCAAGACCGTGGTCAGCACCGTCTCCGAGTACGAAGAGGCGGCACTCCAACCCGGAGAAGAGGCGGATGAACGACTCTCGCTCGTGCGATGGAACCGCTACTCACCGGTTTCCGCACACAACGTCCTCCTCGAGGTCACGGAGAAACACGGGAGGCTCGACCGTGCCCTCTTCGTCTTCGACACCACCAAGGACAACAGGGCGCTGCACGAGGTCGGACTCGCCGAGATAGAGAAATACATCGACGAAAGATTCAAGGGTCTTACCTTCCTGCTGAAGGAGCTCATCCACTACTACCAGCGCAGCAGCGGAGGGGAGATTTCCCTCATCCTCCACTCCGAGGGAGCAAAGGTTCTTCCGCCGCTCGACGGCATGGGCACCGGCGCCTTCAGGGCCCTCGGCAACTCCCTCTTTACCTTCTATCAAAATGAGGAGATCACCATTAACGGCTTCGAATCCTCGACCTCCGAGAGCGGCGAGTTCGCGGACTTCATTCTCAAGACGCTGAAGGAGAAGGCCGGAAAGACCCACGGAAAGTGGTTCCGCTACCACGACCGGGGGGTGTGGAACGCACTCGGACTACAGGGAAAGCGCTGAATTGACGCGGAGGGCCTTATCGGGTAAGGTTCGAGCATGAAAATATGGATCAAATATCTGCTGGCGGCGATCGTCGGCGTGTTGCTGGGAATATACGTACTCGAGCCGGGTGAGACCGTGCCCGAGCATCTCTCCTTCCTCGCAGAGTTGACCAAGAACATAGGCCGCTATACCATCTATCCGATGGTCTTCTTCTCCCTCGCCTATGCATCCTACAAGCTGCGTGTCGACCGCCGCATCTTCATGATCTACGCCAAGAGCCTGGTCATCATCGCCCTTTCGGGAGCCCTGCTGACGATCATCGGCACCGCCGCGGTCTATCTCCTCTCGCCCGAGCGCATCCCGATCATAGTGGAGACGGAGAAGGTCTACTCCTTTCCCGGGCTGCAGGAGATCCTGCGCGAGACCTTCCCCACAAATCTCTTCCGCATTTTCACCGGCAGGGGAGATTTTCTCTTTCCTCTCATGCTCTTCAGCATATTCCTCGGGCTCAACTTCTCCTTTGACAAGATCCACACCCGTCCGGCGATTCAGCTCTTCGACAGCTTTACCAGGATCTTCTATCACATGGCAAAGTTCGTCCTCGAGCTCCTCGGCTTCGGCCTCATCATCCTCGCAACCGCCATGGTGGTGAATATTCGAACTACTTCGGAGATAGAGCTCTACAGCCAGTTGATACTCCTAATAGGCCTTCTTACGGCGATAATCCTGTTGGGCATCTACCCGATCATCCTCTACTTCCTCTCGGGAAAGGAGAATCCCTACAAATACCTCTATGCGATCACCGCTCCCGCGATCGCCGCATTTCTCTCGGGGAATTCCTACTTTACCTTCACCTCCCTCGCCCCGCACGTGATGGAGAATCTCGGCATCCCGCGTAAGGTCGGGGCAACGACGCTTCCGCTCTTCACCCTCATAGGCAAGGCGGGAACAGCGATGGTAACCAGCGTCACCTTCATCGTGATCGTGCGCTCTTACTCGAGCCTCGGGTTCGGCGTCGACACACTGCTGTGGGTGATGGGTTTCAGCCTGCTCACCTCGCTACTCACCGGCTCTGTCCCCGGTCTCGGCGTGGTAGTGGCACTCTCTACGATGTGCGGCCTCTACGGCCGGGGCATCGAGGAGGGATTCTTGATTGTTCAGCCGGTCCTCCCGCTGCTAATGAGTTTCGCCGTTCTCCTCGACGTGGTCACCGCAGCCCTCGGCACCGTGGTCGTCTCTCATTCCGAAGGCAATAAGCGGGACGTGTACGCGAAGGACTTTATTTAGCCGATTTCCTATCAGCCGGCCTCGCAGCTGTCCTCGCAGCAGAAATTTCCTCGCCGCCGGCCTCGTTTTTACTCTCCGGCACTCTCTTCGGGCAGCGGCGGGGCCCCCTCGGGGGTAGGCGGCTCCGAGGCATCCTCTACGCTCCTCGTACCCGTCGGGAGTCGAATGCCTAAAGTAAAGGCGACCATGAGGTGGTCGTAGAACGGAGCGTCCTCGCCGTCCCAGAGGTGGTGGATGGGTAGGTAGGTGCCGAGCCGTGTGCTCACGTCGAACGCATTGGCGAGCGGCCAGTAGCCGTACAGAGCGAAGGTCGGCAAGACGTACTTGCTCTTCCCGTAGTAGCCCGACAAGATGTCGGAGGTCCTTCCCGCGTTGTCCCAGGATCTCACCGGTACGGGCAACTCGAACCCGAGCCCGCCGTCGAGGGCAAGACGGGTGGAGGGACCCTCGTAGAAATCCCACCGAAACAGGGTATCTAACAGCGGCACCACCGCGGTGAGCTCACGCCACTCGATGTCGGAGAGGACGGTGCGTTCGGCATCTTCGTCCCAGCGGTAACGGAGGGTGTAGAGGGAGAGTCCGGGGACGAGCGAGAAGTCCGAATCTTCAGAGAGCGCCACCGGCAATCGGAAGGAGAAGGTAGTCGTCAGCACGTTTCCACTCGACCCGGAGAGTTCGTCTTCCCAGTTGCCTATCCATCGCAGCCCCAGCTCCCACTCGGTGGCGGATATCTCCAGCGCGCCGAGCCGACTCGGACCGGAGAGCACAGAGACGAGCACGAAGAGAAGACAGGAGACGAGCAGTTTTTTACGGCCATCTGCGCGCATACGGCGAACTCTCATACCCCACACTATACCACAGTTTTCCCGTGCATCCACACGGTTTCTTTTCCATCGACGGGATAGATATGAGAGGAGTGCTTCGATCAGTAGGCCTTGGAGAAGACGGCTCGGTACTCGGCCGGTTTTCCGCACCTGATGCAGACGGCCCCCTCGGCTGTTTCCTGCTCGAAGGGAAGGACCCGGATGGTCGCCTTGGTATCGGCCTTTATCTCCGCCTCGCAGTCGGCAGAGCCGCACCAGTGAGTTTCAACGAACCCGCCGTCGTTCTCGTTGAACAGAGAGGTAAACTCGCCGTAGTCGCTCAGCCGGTAGGTGTTCTCCTCCCGCAGCTGCAGCGCCCGGTTGTAGAGGGAGGTCTGTATCTCGCCGAGGAGCTCCCGGATGCGCGCAGGGGCGGCGTCCCTGGCCACCTGTTCCTTTTCGCCGGTGTCTCTTCGCACGAGGACAACGTTGCCGGACTCCATGTCCCTCGGGCCTATCTCCACACGAACCGGCACGCCGAGCATCTCCCACTCGGAGAACTTCCAGCCGGGGCTGTTGGCGTCGTCGTCGTCGAACTCGACCCGGAATTCTCCGCGCATCGCATCGAAGAGGCCGCGGGCATACTCGAGGACCTCCTCCTTGTTCTTGTTCTTGAAGATGGGGATTATGACCGCCTCGGTAGGTGCGAGCCTAGGAGGCACCACGAGTCCCCGGTCGTCGGAGTGGGTCATGATGAGCGCCCCGACGAGCCGGGTGGAGACGCCCCACGAGGTGGCCCAGACGTAGTCGAGCTCACCCTCCTTGGTCTGGAAGGTCACGTCGAAGGCCTTGGCGAAGTTCTGGCCGAGGAAGTGGCTGGTGCCCGCCTGCAACGCCCGCTTGTCCTGCATCATCGCCTCTATGGCATAGGTGTTGATGGCGCCGGCGAACTTCTCCGACTCCGACTTCTTGCCGGTCAGTACGGGAATGGCCATGAAATCCTCGACGAAGGAGCGGTAGACGTCGAGCATCCGGAGGGTCTCCTCCTCGGCCTCCTCTGAGGTCTCGTGGGCGGTGTGGCCCTCCTGCCAGAGGAATTCGGTCGTGCGAAGGAAGAGCCGGGTCCGCTTCTCCCAACGGAGCACATTCGCCCACTGGTTGATCAGTAGCGGCAGGTCTCGATAGGACTGGATCCACTTCTTGTACATCGACCAGATGATGGTCTCGGAGGTAGGCCGGATGACCAGAGGCTCGTCGAGCTCCTCGCCGCCGGCGTGGGTCACCACTGCCAGCTCGGGGGAGAAGCCCTCTACGTGCTCCGCCTCCTTCTGGATGAAACCCTGCGGAATAAGCAGGGGGAAGTAGGCGTTGCTGTGGCCGGTGGCCTTGAACATGTCGTCGAGGTTGCGCTGAACTGACTCCCACAACGCGTAGCCGCGGGGCCGTATGACCATACAGCCCTTTACCGGCGAGTAATCGGCCAGCTTGGCCTGCAACACGATATCTACATACCACTGGGAGTAGTTCTCCGACCTGGGGGTGATTTTTTCTGCCATACGTACCTCTGGAAACAGAATTGTACTGGAGAGGTAAATGAAGGTCAACCGCAGCCGGCCGGAGACAACGATGCTGATTTTGGAGTTCAGCTCCAAAAGGCGGATTGCTAAACCGTGGACACAGCCGGCGCGGTGAAGAGGACCTGCCCGCTAGTTCAAACGGACGGTCTCTACCATGTAGCGGATGCTCTTTCCGTTCTCTTCCCGAATGTGCTTCTCGACCACGCAGACGAGCCCCCGCTCGTCGGGAGAGAAAAGGACCTGCTTAATACGGTAGGAGAGCACACCCGCGCGCGTATAGTCCGGCAGCCCGAGGGTGTAGGTCTCCGTCTTTCCCTCCTTGTCGGTAACCGCGATGTTTATGTGAAAGGAGGAGCGAACTTTATCCCCTTCTCCGAACTGCTGCTGCACCAGGGTGAGCACATAGGAATCGCCGAGAAAAAAGTCCCGGAATTCGAGTCTCCTCTTCGGCTCATCACCGTCGATCAGGAGATAGACGACCCTCCCCGTAGCGAGGTGGTCGATCTTATAGCGTTTTACGAGCGGGGCAACCTCGTGAAACAGCTCGAAGAGCGCACCCTTCCCGTCCTGACCGGGCTCGATCTCCGTGTCGAAGACCTCTTTCACCCTTCCGCCCTTCACGAAACGGTTCTTCTCTACATCTACCGTGTATATTTCCGCATATGCGCGAGTATCTTTACTTCGAACGCCGTACTGACCAAACATGAATGTGCCGGAATCCTCCGAAAAGCCGAGATTGACGAACGTAGCCACATCACCGGCAAAGAGGGCTCCGCCGGTAAACAGCATGAACAGCAGAGCAATGCATAACAGTCTTCGCATATCCTCAGTCCTCCCACTTTCAGTATCGTATCTTTGCCCTCGCTCCTATAGCCTTTTCTCCGGCACGTATTGATTTTTACCGGGGCTGGGCTGTAGATTGTGGATATGACCCACCCGTCAAAGAGGTATCTGATCTACATTCCCATAGCCCTCTCGTTCCTCCTATTCGTCAGCTACGGCGCGGTCTACCTCTACTTTCTCTTCAATGCCGACTTGAGTCAGTTGTTCGATGCAGCGGAACGGCACATCGCGCAAAACAACACACGCACGGTTCTTTTCGTGCTCCTCATACAATCGGCCTATGCGGCGGGGGCTATACTCGTGCTCTTCCTATTCTTTCGCAAGACCCATTCGGCCGAGGTGTTCTTCTTCCTCTTCGGTCTTTTAGGCGTATCGATACAGACTATCCGCTTCTTCGTTGCCCCTGCCTCTCTAGTTACCCTCTCGGCATACAGCCTCATCCCCTTTACCCGGATCGTCTACTTCGGACGGCTCTGCACGACCCTCAGCTTCTTCACCTCGGGCCTCTGCGCCACCGGGTTCACGAGTCAGAGGAGAGAGTTCTACCTCTCTATCATACTTCTCATCTCATTCATCATCGCCGCTACGCTGCCGGTGGATTTTACCTCTACGGAGGGCCCGCTGCTCTTCGAAACTGGCGAAAAAACGGGTTTCACCCTCGCCTATTACGCCATAAACCTCTTTACCGTGCTCAATTTCGCCCTCGCAGCTCACAAGCACTCCGAGCCGATCTACTGGTACGTAGCCGCAGCGTTGCTGCTCGTCATTGCAGGCATAGAGCTCTCATTCTTTCATCCGTACGGATTGAGTGCAGCGGCGGGTATTGTGATGACGATAGCGGGTACCGTCCTCTTCGCAAACAGAACCCACGAAATCTACCTGTGGATATAGCACCGGCTCAGAGGAGGAGCAGCTCCGCCATCATGCCCACTCCGAAGGGGAGCACGACGTTGTCCATATCGCCGAGCGGAAGAGACTCGATGAGCGCCGCCGCAAGAGCAATGGCCGCCGCCTCGACCGGATTGTCGAAATAGCGGAGGGTCACGAGGAACACCGCGGTGAAGCAGGCAAAGCTCCCTTCGAAGGTCTTCTTCCCGTTTACCGGGAGGGATATGCTTCCCCACATACGGCCTACCAGGCTCGCGAAACCGTCGCCGAAGGCCAGGGCGTAGATGGCGATGGTGGAGACGGGATCCGGATAGAGCATGAGGGCGAGCATCGCGCCTATGGCGAGAGTGATTGGACCGAGGACCATCCCCTCTATGTCCTTACCCCTGGAAGCCCGATGCGTCACCTCGGTGACGACAGGTATACGGTACCCGGACAAGCGCATGGCCTCCGTCCAGGAGTAGAAGATCACGCCTCCCGCGAGAGCGGCCATAGCCAACTGTATGTTGAGCGCCGCCAACGTCGGAACGAGTGCTATTGCCATGTGGAGGCTCTTTCTCAAGAGCTCGGAAGACCCCGCGCGAGTTCTTGTCACTTTTGATTCTACATATACGATTTTTGTCTGCATGTACTCCCCATATCTTATATCATAGCTCGCTGTAAGCCGTTAATAGACAAGCAGTTTTCATGCCAAGCATGGATTTATCTGAGGAATGTAAATAATTACATATGAGTTATACATTTAAATAAGCTTTCCCAGTGCAGTAGAAATGTCCAAAAAGGTAAAAGTATACTTTTTTATACACAATTATTCACTTTTTGCCACACCAGCCCGTTCTGTATGACGCTGTCTCGCCGATCAGTATCTCTTCTTCGCGTAGAGGGTGCTTGATTTTTTATATGCAACTTCTACACTAGTATAGCATAGATAAAGGCATAAAAAAAGCGGAGTAGGCAAACTCGCGTGGAACAACAATATGCAGAGGAGGAATGAATAGGCATATGAGTGATGAAAAGGAACAAGATGACATCCTCGAAAACGAGGAGGACGAGGATCTTCAAGAACACAAATACCTGCTGTTCAAGCTCGGAAACGAGGTCTACGGCATAAACATCATGACCGTTACCGACATCATCGAGCTCCAAAAGATAACAGAGGTGCCGGACATGCCGGAGTACATCCGGGGCGTCATCAACCTGAGGGGACAGGTTATTCCCGTCATGGATCTCAGGCTGCGTTTCAACATGGAGTTCCGCGAGTACGACGACAGGACCTGCATCATCATCGTCAATATCAACGAACAGCCCATCGGATTCATCGTAGACACGGTCTCCGAGGTCGTCGAGATCCCCCAGAAAAACATCGATCCCGCACCGGAGTTCAAGAGCGGAACGGCCCGCGAGAAGTACATTGCAGGGCTCGGAAAGGTGGACAACGAGGTCAAGATTCTGCTCGACGTGAACAAAATCGTCCAGCAGGAGGAGATCGATTCGATGAAGGAAGCAACTTCGTAGAGTAGAGCCATCGAGGGCCATCGTTTGAGAATTGCAGTACTGCTGATACTTATCTCCGGCGCAGTACCATGGTGGTGCTGTGCCGGCACGTTCTCGTTTGCACCCTACTACTCCGAGTCGGTTCGCCCGCAGGCAGAGCACTCCTATTTCAACCCCGCCTTTTCGTACGCCGCCGAAAACGAGCTCCACGAGGAGGGCAGCCGGCTCCCCCTCGGTCTCCTCGCCCTCATTACTGTTCCCGACCGCAATCCGCTCCTCTATTCCTCCGATCGAGAGACTTTTCGGAGCGAATTCGATTTTCTCAGCATGTACGATCAGCTGCAGTATCCGACGCTCTTTTTGTTGGCACCTGCCTCCAGTCCGGAGGAGGTCGTTGCGCACGTACAGGCCGAATCTCTCACCATAACGGATCAGAACGGCAACGCGCTCGTATTCGACACGGTAGCGGGCGCCGCCGGCATCTCCAAACCCTTCTCCCCGCTCCTGCCACCTCCTCTCCTCAACTACCGTTTCGGCGTCGGCAGAATACACTCGGAGACCGGGCTGTTCCTCGCTTCCACCGGGCATTCGCTCACCCCCGACAATGACCTCCGCGAGGTCCTGGAGGGAGAACCGGTTCAGGCCTCGAGCACCTACGTGCTGAGCGCCTCTGCATCCGCCACGGGGGGAGCGAGCCAATCTCTGAGCTACGCATTCAAGCTCGGTGACGAACGGGAATACGTCCTGCTCAGTCCGCGAGTAGTCGGCTACTATCGTGCCCTCATGGCGCAGGCCAGGTATGAGATGGAACTCAGCATCGATGATGACGGAGTGCCTCGTAATATCGACGGAGATGAGACGATATTCCTCAGTCATCCCGACAACGGTTGGGGAATCGGATCACGATTCGACTGCGGAACGCTGATCGGGTATGAAGACTTTACTGCAGGCCTCTCCCTTCTCAATCTCATAGGCGTAGATTATGTGGAGGGTGAGGAGATCTCAATTGTCGACAGCCCCGAGCCTTCCTCAAGGTACTCGTTCGGGAGCGATCCCGTGGCCGTCCTGTCTGCCTCGCAACGCTTCGGACTCGGCAGCTGGACTTTCATGACCGCCGCGAGCACAATCCTCCAGGATGCGCCGAGCAGCCATCTATCCGTCTCTGCGTTCTACGGGAAGATATTCATGCGTCTGAGCGGCGGGTATCACGGCGGGGCCGAGGGAACCGTCACGGCCGGGCTGAGAGGTGAACGCCGCTCCATATCACTCACCTTCGGACTCCATACGAGCCCCTTTACCCACCGTCCGATCCCCGGAATAGGCGTGGAGGCGAGCCTGTAGAGATGAGATGCATGCGCACGAACTACATGAGATACCTGCTGTGCGTCCTTGCC
The DNA here is from genome assembly GCA_964346645.1 of uncultured Spirochaetaceae bacterium. Classification (GTDB taxonomy): domain Bacteria; phylum Spirochaetota; class Spirochaetia; order DSM-16054; family Sediminispirochaetaceae; genus CAYFVU01. The sequence goes on from CAYFVU010000060.1 coordinate 20,443, forward strand.
GCACTCGCGCTGCTCGGTGCCGGCTGCAGCGGCCGGACGAACTACAGCCTGGACATCGACGTGCTCTCCTTCATACCGGGCAAGAATCCGAGCTACGAGCTGCAGATCAAAGCCTCCGAGGATTACTATCTGTACCTGCTGCCCTACCTGGAGGATCCGGTCGACGATCCCTCGACCGTCGAGGTCGAATACAGCAGGGGATTGGAGCTCGACTACCCCGTTCCCTCGCATCCGAAGGAGGGTGATCTCTCGCTCAGCTTCTTCGTGGACACGAGGATCGAGAACAGGGGCGACGTAGAGGGAACCACGGGCCATTTAGAGACGATGAGCATTTCCCTGTACATCGGGAAGGAGGGAGTGGAGGATGTGTATGCCGAAGGAACCCGGGCCCTCCACTTCGAAACTCCCGAGCTCACGCCCGGGGAGGGCACCACGCTCGAGGGGAAGAAGGTACTGAAGCCGGGAGACCCCGGCTTCAAGATACTCGAGAAGGGCGCGGCACAGGTAGGCGTGCGGGCCTATTTCCAGGCGGATTCGGCGGCTGATACTACTACTACGGCCTATTACGAGCTTACGACCCTCCGGATAAAGTTATCCACGAGACCCTTCTCCTACCTGCCGTAGCTTACCCGCAGCTCGAGGCATTCTGCGGAGCCTCAGCCTATTCTCTGCTCTACGCCGCC
>CAYFVU010000061.1:0-20797 GCA_964346645.1 uncultured Spirochaetaceae bacterium
AACCGTTGCTCACCTGTTCCACCGCTACGTTGACCTGAGACAGGAGATCGTTGAGGGACTCCACCATCTCTTTTAAAGAATAGCCGAGCTTGTCTTTATCGGAGGCGGGTTCCACCTCTACGGTAAGATCCTTCTGGGCTATCCGTGTAACCACCTGCTCCTTGTACTGCAGGCTTTTGAGCATAAAACGTAACGCATCGGCGAGTCTGCCCACCTCGTCTTTCTGCTCTACGTCCAGATCGATATCGAGGTTGCCCGAAGAGACATCCTCAGCAAATCGTACTCCCTTCGCAAGCGGTGCGGTAATACCCCGGGTCAAAATGATTCCCAGTATGAAGGCAAGGACGACTCCTAAAATCATCCCGATTAATGCTATTAATTCCACCTGCGCCCCATCGGCATCGGCGGTTGCTACGCTCTCTTCGGCTATATTCTCATTTATGTGAATAATCTCATCGAGGATAGCCATAGCCTCGTAGGCCTGTTTGGTTATGGGCCCGACCACGAGCTCGGTCATCTCATTACGCCGGGCATTCGCTTTATCTGCAATCCCGAGAAGTTCATCAAAACCTTCGAAGACCTCTTCAGAGGCAGGCAGCATCTCATTTTCGAAGATATCTACGGCCGCCTCTATATTCCCCGCCCGGTACTCATTACGAATATCGTCTACCGCAAAGTGAAAGCGGTCGTGGGGCTCCTGTATCTCTTCAAGGAGGCCGTCGAGTTCCGAATTACGGGTCGAAAAGTCCCGGAGCCATCGACCGAAGTTACAGGCGGTGGGGTCTCCCCCGCCTTCGAACTCTTTTCCGCTGAGCAGAAAGTGGGCCACATTGAGCTCCAGGGCGTAGTGGTCCTTCTGAAACTGTTCGATCAACGCGACCAGGCTCGCGGGATCCAAAACATCGAGAGCCTCGAACTCTTTGTTGAGCTCCAGCCACCTGTCGTTCACCTCGGCCCAGTCGGCGATCTCCTCTTCGAACTGACTGCTAAGCCGTTCCTCTTCGGCGGTGGCGGGGAGGGTGAGGAAGTGCTCCCACACTTCGTAGTACTCGGCCCGGGCCTCGTGAAAATCTTCCAAATAGTTGTCCCGATCGTCGGCGTCGAGCTTCTCTGACATAAGCGTCCGCTGGGCGAGCAGCAGCTCCTCCAGGGCAACCTCAGCTTCCAGCAGACTCTCTATACTCGGCAGGCGGACATCTCCGATCTCGTGGATATGCCCCTGCAGCTGGCGCGATCCGTTCCAGCCGAAGAGCCCGACCAAGAGCACGATTAGTGCCACTACGGCAAAACCGCCGATAAGTTTTGTGCCGATCTTTATATTTTTCATTCTTTCCCCCTATTATTCCTCTATCAATCATAGGTGACTGCTCTGCCTGGTAGCAAGTATTTTTTTAAAAAATATGATTACGGAGATATCTGTTGATTTGAAAATTCAGATTACCGCCTCAATAGAGCTACAGTGCCCCCGCAGCGAAAGTGACCGGTTGCCGCACCTATCTCTTCTCCACCGCCTTTTCTCTAGCCGCCGCCGGTCTCTCCGCCGAACGACGGGAGAGTGAGGCTCCCCGGAATCGATGATTTTTAAAATTCTTTGAATTTTCAAAAATTATGCAACTCTCATTGATTCCACATACGCGTTTCTATTACTATTAAACTGTTACTTAACTGTTGTATTGTATGGAGGCGAAAAGATGGTAGATAAGAGCCCCGCTGAACAGCGAAACAACGATGTATGCAGCGAGTACAGCATCACGTGTAAGGAGAGTGAAGAGGAACTGCGCAGCGCGGTCATAGAGGTCTCCGGGCTCTCGGAACTGTTTCGGGCCCTCGCTGACGAGACCCGCACGAAGATACTCTACCTGCTCTCGCAACAGAAACTCTGTGTCTGCGATCTTGCCCATATACTCGAAATGACGTTACCGGCGGTCTCGCATCATCTGCGCCTTTTGAAGACAATGCGGCTCGTGAAGGCGAGGCGAGAAGGCAAGCAAGTCTTCTATACCCTCGATGACGAGCACGTACTTGCCCTCATTCAAGTGGCTCGCGAGCACTACATCGACTGGAGATAAACCATGGCAGACGATAGAGAAATGAAGAAATATCGGATCGAGGGACTCGACTGCGCCCAGTGCGCACACGCTATCGAAACCGCTCTGCGCAAAATTGACGGTTTCGACGGGACAACGGTGAGCTTCGGGACCGAGTCTATTGTGATCCCGGCGGACCACCGCACAACAGCGGAGGAGACGGTTGCCCGGATTGAGCCGGGAGCACGGATCGTCGAGGCCAACCAAGAGCCTCAAGAGGTCGGCGCCGGCGTTCATCCCAGCCGCGACAACAGCGGTGCGTCCGAGGAAGAGGATGGCACCACCCGGCGCATAGGACGCATCGCGCTGGCGATAGTACTCACCGGCGGCGGCATCATATTCAACCAAGAGCTCCACGCCACGCCATTTCACAGCGCGGAGTATCTCGTCTTTCTCGCCGCCTACGTGCTGGTCGGCGGACCGGTGTTGCTCAGCGCGGCGAAAAACATTCTACGGGGCCGCGTCTTTGACGAGATGTTTCTGATGACTGTGGCAACCCTCGGGGCGATTGTCATTCATGAGCTGCCCGAAGCGGTGGCGGTTATGCTGTTCTTTTCCGTTGGTGAGTACGTGCAGGACCTTGCGGTCGGCCGATCACGCAGATCGATCTCCACGCTGATGGACCTCCGTCCGGATTCGGCACGGATCGTCTTCGACGGTGGTACGAACGAAGTAGCTCCTGATGCGGTAAATATCGGCTCGACGATAGAGGTACGGCCCGGCGAACGCATTCCCCTCGACGGTGAGGTCATACAAGGCGACTCGTCGGTGGATACTTCCGCGCTGACCGGCGAGTCGGTCCCGCGTTCGGTGGCAACCGGGGATAGCGTACTTTCAGGCTTCGTGAACGACTCGGGCACTATCCACATCCGAGTGTCAAAGCCGTACGCCGAATCGTCGGTCTCGCGTATACTCGAGCTCGTAGAGGATGCAGCCGCCCGCAAGGCTCCCACCGAAAAGTTCATTTCCAAGTTTTCTGCAGTCTATACACCGATCGTGGTAGGCATCGCTGCAGCCATCGCTTTTTTGCCTCCCCTCCTCGTCCCCGGGGCCCTCCTGAGTGAGTGGGTCTACAGGGCCCTCGTCGTCCTCGTGATCTCTTGTCCCTGTGCGCTGGTCATTTCGGTGCCCCTCGCCTATTTCGGAGGAATCGGGGGAGCATCCCGAAGGGGCATTCTCATCAAGGGAGCGAACTACGTCGACGCCCTCAAGGATGTCTCGACGGTAGTGATAGACAAGACCGGCACACTTACGAAGGGCGTCTTTCGAGTAAGCGAGACGGTGCCGCGAAACGGCTTCGATGCCGAGGAGCTGCTCCGATTAGCGGCCACCGCAGAGGCCCACTCGACACACCCGATCGCAAGATCAATACGGGAAGCGTACGGAAAAGAGTTGGACCCGAAGGTTGTCACCGACGTGAAGGAGGAGAAAGGCTACGGCATTGTTGCTCGTGTGGGAGGTCGGACGATTATGGCCGGCAGCGACCGGCTTCTGCACCGTGAGAACATTGACCACGGCGACTGCAATGCTGAGGGAACAGTAGTCTACGTCGTGTCCGACCGCAGCTACGCCGGGTATCTGGTCATAGCAGACGAGCTAAAGGGGGAAGCCGCGCAGGCTGTTGCCGACATGCGATCCACCGGCGTAAAACAGGTGGTGATGCTCACCGGCGACAACGAGACCGTCGCGGGGCGTATTGCCGACGAGGTCGGAGTCGACACGTGGTACGCCGAGCTCTTGCCCGAAGAAAAAGTTGCAAGGGTGGAAGAGCTCTCTGCGCAGCTTCCGAAAGGAAAGCGCCTGGCTTTCGTAGGAGACGGAATCAACGATGCGCCGGTACTCATGCGTGCGGATGTCGGTTTCGCTATGGGCGCCCTCGGTTCGGACGCGGCGATAGAAGCAGCCGACGTGGTCCTCATGGACGATCGGGTCGACGGGATCGGCTCGGCGATTCATGTTGCGCACTATACACGATCTGTGGTCATGCAGAACATTGTCTTTGCATTACTGGTTAAAGCAGGTTTTCTCGCGCTTGGTGTCGCGGGTATCGCCACGATGTGGGAGGCGGTCATAGCCGACGTAGGTGTCTCGATACTCGCGGTGCTGAATGCGACACGAACATTGCGGTATTCACGGCGAGTCGGCGAGTACTCGAGAAGCTCCTGATCCGACTCTTTCCAATTTGTATGGCTCAGTCGTTATTCAGCCTCATAACTTATTCACAGCAAATACATGTGAAGCTCACTCGCTCTCCCCCTCAGCTAACAACAACAGCCGGAAGAACTGCAATCACAACTCGGTTCTCGATTGCGGATCATTCCATTCAATACGGCCGCAGCACAGCCCACACCGGCCTGTACAAAAATTGCCCCGAATGCACAATTCTGCATACACGCCCCGCACTCGATACATCGATCCCGATTTCGAACCTCTACAACCTTACCTGTCTTTTTGAACACCTCATGTGGGCACACCTCTATACAGCGTTCACATCCGGTGCAGAGTTCGGGGTGGAATTGCAGGGTAACCACAATTGTCCCGGATAATGGACAGGGTAAGCGTAAAACGCTGGTAGTAGTCATTCTAACGGCAACCACCATGTTCCTCGAAATCCTCTTCGGTCTTCTTACCGGCTCTCTTGCCTTGCTCAGCAATGGCACTAACAATCGTTGCAATTTTCGGCTTGCTAATAAACCTTGTAAGCGCTCTTATTCTCGGCGGCTCTCAGGAGGAAGATGCCGAACATACCCACGAGGACCACAACCTCAAAAAAGAGCTGCGTTCGATTCTCGAGCTAGACGATATTACGCTCGAGGTAAACTCTTAAAAGCGAGGGACCCCTTATAGGGGTCCCTCGCCGCTGGATGTTGAGAGGAAGCTACACTGCGCCCGAATGAATAGTCTCTATCTCTTTCTGCCCTACAAGGTTCTCAATATCGAGGAGGATTATGACCTGTTCGTCAATTTTTCCCAGCCCGGCTATGTATTTCTTCTTCTCTTCATTTTCGTGGAAGCGTGGTGCCGGATCGATATTCTTCTCCGGTATATCCTGCACCTCCGTCGCAGTATCGACGATAAAACCGATTGAATAGTCTTTGATCTTGACTACCGTTATCACCGTCCTGTCGTCATATTCCCGCCCTGCCATATGAAAACGCAATCGCAGATCTATCACCGGTATCACATTACCTCTGAGATTGATTACGCCTTTCACATAATCAGGCATTTCGGGCACCTCGGTTATCTTTTGGAGCTCTATGATGTCGGTTACATGCTGTATGTCTATCCCGTATATCTCGTCTCCGATCTTGCACATGAGAAACTTGTTCTCCTGTACCTCGTCGTCGGTCTCGTCAAAAAAATCACTGTCTTGCAGTTTTTCTCCGCTCATACACTACCTCCGGCATTTTCATTATTTAGAATCGGTCGAAATCTTCTTCATCGAGAGATATCTGATCTTCGGCTTTTACCGGGGTAATGCCGGTCTCTTGCTGCGGCTCTTTTTCCCCTCGGGCACCAGAGTTCTTCCGTCCCTGTTGTGTTTTACCCGCTCCTGTGTTCTTTTTTCTCTCGGACTGATTGCCGTCACTACTCGAGAGATTGTTCAAGTGACTTCCTTGAGTCAATAGTTGCTGGCCGCTTGCATAGCGTGAATCCAGCTTGAACTGAGCTACCATTGATCGGAGCTGCTGCGCCTGTCCGGCGAGCTCTTCGGAGGCCGATGCACTCTCTTCGGCACTGGCGGTACTCGACTGCGTCGCCTCGTCTATCTGGTCGAGTCCTTCGGTAATCTGCTCTATCGCCTGGGCCTGCTCGCGGCTTGCCTGCGCAATCTCTTCTAAGAAGTTTGCAACCTTTCCCGAGCCCTCAACAATAGCGGTAAGCTGTTTGTTCGTCGCCTCGGCCGCTTCGGTTCCCTCTTTTATATTGGTAACCGTGTCTTCGACCATTTGGGTAGTCTCCTTTACCGAGTCGGTACTCTTTACCGCGAGGTTTCGCACCTCGTCGGCCACCACTGCAAAACCTTTGCCGTACTTGCCCGCCCGGGCGGCCTCGACGTTTGCGTTGAGCGCTAAGAGGTTTATCTGGAAGGCGATGTCGTCGATGACCTTTACCACCTTGTTTATCTCGTCCGAGGAGGCGTTAATCTTCTCCATGCTCTCGGCGAGCTGCTGCATCTGTTCGTTGCCCTTCTCCGCATCTTCGGTTGCCTGTTTGGCTATTCCGTGGGCCTCGGTTGCGTTCTCGGCGTTCTGCTTGCTCTGGCTGTTTATCTCGTTGGTACTACTGGTAATCTCCTCGAGGCTGCTCGCCTGTTCGGTCGCCCCCTGGCTGAGGTTCTGGCTCGCCTGGGAGACCTGATCCGAACCGTTGCTCACCTGTTCGACAGCTACATTTACCTGGGAGAGGAGATCGTTGAGGGACTCCACCATCTCCTTAAATGATTTTCCAAGGGTATCCTGCTCGGAGGATACCGATGCTTGTACTTGAAGGTTCTTGTTGGCTATTTTCTGGGCGATATCGGCCTTTTCCGTCTGATAGTCGATTACACTGGAGAAGGAATCTCCTATTACGCCCAGCTCATCACTTCTCGTTTTGATTTTGTCGAACTGGTCGTGATTTACACTCGAGAGATTTATATCTCCAACCGCAAGATTTTGTGCTCCCGCAACGAGAAGCAGTATCGGCTTCGAGATGGTCCTCGCAAAGAGCACCGCCGCGATTATGGCGATAATTATCATTACCAGCGCGGAGATGAGGATAAACATGGTAAGCGCATTAATCGGTGCTCTCACCTCAGCCTCGTCGATCTCCGACATAAGGGCCCACTGCGTATCGTAGACCTCTACAGGGGAATAGGCAGAGAGCACCGGGTTGCCGTTGTAGTCGGTAATTATTTTTGCATCGGAATCTCCGGCCAAGGCCGAGTTAGCTGCCTCGGTATCTACCTTACCTGTTGCCGGCCGTGCAAAGGAGGCCTGTACACTGTGATTCTCCGGGTCGAGGTAGGAGTCTGACCTCATGAGTTTTTCGGGGCCGACGAGGTAGCTCTCTCCGGTCTCTCCCATGCCGGTGCGCTCCTGCATGATAGAGTTTACCCGATCGAGGGGCATCTGCAGGGCGACGATGAGTTCCACATCTCCATGACGAACGATAGGCTGAGCGATAAAGGATGCGGGCTCTCCGCCTGAGGGTTCATAGGGACTGAAGTCCCCGAACCCGAAATCCTGGGTATCCACGGCCTTCCGTACCGCCTCGCCTAGACTGGAGTCTGCATACTGCCCGTCTATGATGTTGGTCCCGTAATCGGCCTCTTTGGCGACGGTGTAGAAGATCCTTCCCTCGGGATGGATGAGAAAGAGGTCATAATAGCCGTACTCCTCTATGTAGTTGGTAAAGTAATCATTCGTTCGCCCTTCGAGGGTGGGCACTATCGCCTCTTCTAGAGCCATTTTTGTAACCATAGCGAAGTTGAACCCGTCTGTTTCCACCGACGAATAGACCGCCATAACCAGATCGCCGGCGCTGTCGGTAAACACCTCCGCTCCTTCTTCTCCGGCTATGGCCGCCTGCAGATATGCAGGGGCGATGTCGGTGGCATCGTAGCCGAAGACGAAATCACCGTCTCCCATCGTCTCCATATCACTACGAAAGTAGTAGCGCCCCCCAGTTTCTTCCATGAGATAGCTCTCGCCCGTCTGTCCGAGTCCCTCACGGTTGTCGAATATTCGGTTCATCTCCGTTTCAAACGAGCTGTCCGGTACAATGTTTTCTCTGGCCACGCTATTGGTGTGAAAATATGTTTCAACCGCCTGCCGCTTGTTCGAATGCACCGCCTCGAGCTCCTTGAATGCGGACTCTTCCAGGGCTGAAACTGTCTCGTTGAGCACATTCATGTCTCCTCGCCGCTCTCCGAAGTAGTTTTCGATCTGCCCTTTTTTTATCTCTCGAATGGCTTTCAGCTGTCCGAACTGAGCCTCCATAAGAGAGTCGGTCGATTGTTGTACAGCCAGGAAGGTAACCACCCCGATAGCTAATAGCACAACCACTACGAACATCAGGGTGATTTTTCCTCCGATACTCTTCATGAAAGATATTTTCCCCTCTTTCATCATCTTCCTCCTTACCGTGAACATATTATTTATGGTTAAGCCGTACGATCTCCTCTACGACTCTCTCATACTCTTCCGTTTTATCAAAAAACAGATCGGCCCCCAGCTCGAGACTCTTCTCCTTCACCCGCGTGCTCAACAAGTTGGTCAAGACCATGATAAACGGCTTTGCTCTTGAAGCTCTCAAATGTTCGAGTACTTCGAGACCGCTTCCATCGGGAAACTGAATATCGAGAATCAAGACCTCGACCTGAGCGGAATCGAGCTCCCTAATCGTGCTGTTTACATCGGAAGAACCCTTTACGGTTATGTCCTCACGAGTCCGGCTGATAAGCTTGCTCAAGTTGTTTCTGATGAGAGAAGAATCATCGGCAATAAGAACAGTCACTCATATACCTCGCATAAAGAGTTTTTCCTTCTTATTGAGGTTAACAACTTATTAATGATCTGTATGTAGCAAATATTATGATTATTTGTGTCGCACTTTTTACTACAAAAATACGTTACTCTTCTAATTCCATAGTAACGCTTAACGACTATCACGTGACCAAGGTCTCCCGGGAGCTCGACAACCGGAATACCAGCCGCAGTGCCCTCAGCACATTATCACATTACCTGTTCCTGGAGAGAATCTACGGTAACAGGAGGGCTCGGCTCAGAAGAGGCTCGTGACGACGATGTAGGCTCCGAGCACGACGAGGCCGATATCGGTCAGCACGCGAAAAATTCGCACCGGCAGCCGGTAGGAGAGCATCACCCCGAGTTTCGTACCCAGGATCGCTAGGGGAATGAAAGGTACGGCCCGGGTCAGGGCGAGCGAGTTCACCGTGCCGGAGACGATGTGGGTGGTCAGGATGGCAACACTGATCAGCGCGAAGAAGAACTGCACATTCGCCTTTGCCTGCAGCCGCTCGTCATCGAGGGTGTAGAGGTACACCACCATGGCGGGGCCGGGGGCGGTGAAGGCGCCGCCGAGCAGTCCGGAGACCGCGGCGGCGGTAAAACCGGAGCCCTTCTTCGTCATGAGGCGCTTGCTCCTTTCGGTAAAGAGGGCCGAGTAGAGGGTCAGCAGCACTATGACCATCCCCAGGACGAACATGACCGTAGCTTCCGGCAGGGAGACGAGAAAATAGGCTCCCAGCGGAAGAAAGAGGATGCTGATGAGACCGAGGTACACCACCTTGCGATATTCGACCTTTCGGCGATGAAGAAAAAAGCTGTAGAACACCAGCACGCTGCCGGAAATCGCCACCATGCCGACCGCTTCACGGGCGCTGAAGAGAATTGCGAACAGCGGGACGGAGATGAGGCCGAAGGCGAAGCCGGTGAGCCCCTGGATGAAGCTCGCGAGAATGAAGACAGCCGCCAGAATGATTATTGTTTCTAAAGTCACACGTTGCTCTCTTTTCGAACATGTTTCGAATATGTACAGTACGATACAAGCCGGCGAAAATAGCTTGACACTATTATTTGCTTAATGTAAGTAAATAATAGTGCGACGTCAAGATTCTATCACACACGAGGTTATAGCAGAACGGCTATGAACAACCACCCCCTCAGAAGCAGAGAGATTCGCCAGGCAAACGAAAAGATGATTCTGAAGATCATGCATCGGACGAATCCGATCTCCCAATCAGAGGTGGCAATGAAAACAGGGCTTCAAGCCTCAACGGTCTTCCGCATCTTTCGCTCCCTCGAACAGCGAAACATGATCCGGGAGGTGGACCGGCAGAAGAACGGTCGTGAGCGGAAGGGCCGCAAACCGGCCTACTACTCCGTCAACGAGCAGATTGCCTACGCGGTGGGAGTCGACATCTCGTCCTACGGGGCTACCCTTCTCTTGTTCGACTTTTCAGGCAAAACAGTAAAAGAGAGGTCCATCTCTTTCGCAAAAACGGTGAGCACCGAGGATATGAGCAGCATGATCATAGAGCTCATCGACAGCTCTCTGCAGAGCGCCGACATCATGATCGAAGCCCTGTTGGGCATAGGAATAGGCGCTCCGGGCATCGTTGATATAGAGAAAGGGGAAGTCGTCCGTTATGCCCGTTTTCCCGGCATGGAGGGTTATCCGCTGAAGCGCAAAATTGAAGAGCAATTCGAAGTACCCGTCTATGTCCACAATAATACCTCGGTAATAGCGCTATCGGAATACCGGTACGGACGGGCGCAGGGGAAAAACTCACTCATCGCATTTCTCATTCGAGCCGGCGTGGGAGCAGCCTTTATCGACAGGGGGAGAATATTCGAGAGTCAGGGGAAGACGGCCTTCGAAGCGGGCCACATGGCGGTGGATCTATCCAAGGTAGCTCCACCCGGCAACGACATGATGACGGTAGAAGATTACATGTCCGAGGATGCGATCCTGGAAGCTGTCCGGAACAAGATGAAAAAGATACAGTCCTGGGACGATCTTCTGTTCCATCTGGAAAAGCGGGACGAAGAGGTGCTGAAAGTGATGAACCGGCTCATCGACATCCTCTTGGGAGCGGTACGAAACATCGTGCTTCTGCTGAACCCGGAGGTCATCCTGATCATATCACGCTTCAGAGCCCTCTCCCAGTTTATCGCCGAGGCGGTGGACACCTACATCTCATCGAGCTTCGACCCGAAATGCATCGACACTCACAAGGTCATTCCCCTGCAGTACGACCCGGTCATCGCCTGCAAGGGTGCCGCCGACTTCGTCTTCGACGATTTTTTCGAAACCGACCAGGAGCAGCAGAGTCAGGCCGCTCCGCACGGGCCTCCGCAGTAGCATAAACCGTGGGCGGCTCTCTCAGCTCTTTCGAGCTGCCTCCCGTATCTCCTCCCAGCTGAGATAGCGCATCACCAGCGGCTGCGCGCCGGACGGCTGTGACTGCTGCCAGGTCGCATATACCCCATCCTCCGTCGCGCATGTGTGGATGTAGCGGGAGCATCCGGTGCCCCAGGGGGAGGTGAAGAGGGGAAATTTCGTGGTGATTCGCCGGAGCTCTTCGATCCGCTCTCCGGAATAGGCCGCCAGGCCGGCGATCTCCTCACAGGAGTAGCCCCGCGGACGCTTTACCCCCATGGGATTCTGGTCATGGGGCCGCATGCACTCGGCGCCGTCGTAAAAGACCGCCTGCACCGGCTCCGCGTTCCCGAGGATTTCGTCCGGCAGCGTGAGTACGTCAGTAATACGGCTGACCGCCACATCCCAGGTGGTGCCCCGGGGAAAGAAGGAGAAATCCGGCTCGGAAAACCGCTGAGTCCCTCTCCTGCGCAGGCAGTAACCGGAGTTAGAGGAGGACCAGTTGAAGGGGTGATGGCAAAAGATCAGCACCGTGTCGCCGCCGGCCGTCTTGTGGACCGCCGGATCCTTTACGTGGAGGTACTCGGGTAGGTCGGAAGAGAGGAAGGGCTGCAGCGGTGCGTCCTGCAGCTCATCGATGCTGCCGGCGGCAAGTCGATCGATACTCCACACCCCGGTGCCCGGCTTTTGAAAGCTTTCCACACTCGCCGGATAGGGAACCCCGGCCTTTTCAGTGGAGACAAATAGCTCCGCCCCAGAGGCATCGAGCCGCAGGGCAGCGCCTTCGATTGAGAGTACGGGATGAGCCTCGGTGCTCAGATCACTTTTCGTGAGGGTGTAGAGATGCTCGAAACTCTTCCCGCGATCAGAGGATTTCAGCACGGAAAGCTCCAGGCCCCGGGCCCCCTTTTCGAGACCCGTCCGGGAATCGCCGCTGTTACGATAGCGCCCCACCAGGTAGAGATTCCCGTCCCGATCTTCCGCCATGTTTCCCCCGCCGAACCAGAACCCGGCGGCATCCTCGTAGGGCGGGACAAGAATCCTCGCGGCATGCTGATCGATGAGCCGGGCGTTGATCGCCCGCAATGTGTCGTTGATTTCATCCTTCACCGTGGCATCTCCTCATGTGGGTTTTAGTGCGAAAATGGCGTCCAAGTCCCGTGACAGCCGCTCGCTGAGCCGATGGGGGGCGGCCGCATACCAAGTCGGCTCCACCAGGATCCACCCCCGGTAGCCGATCCTGTGCAGCGCCCCGTTGACCGCGTTCCAGTTCACCTCGCCTTCCAGTAGGCTGCGCAGCTCGCCCCCGAAGTCGGCATCCTTGAAGTGGACCTGTCCTATCCTGCCGCTGAGGGAGGTGATCCACTGCTCCGGAAAGCCCAGGCCGAGCCAGACCACGTTGCCCACATCGAAGTACATGCGGACCCTGGGGTGATCTATCTCGTCGAGCAGCTGCATCCACTCCCGCACCGAGAGGGGAAACCGGGCCTCCACATTCTCCAGTCCTATTACGGTGTCGAACTGCTCGGCTATCTCCCCGGCATGGCGGGCATACTCGACCACCCGCTTCCAATGATCGTTGTAGGAAATCTCAGGGTCGATTTGTCCGGGTACCACCAACAGAACCTTTCCCCCCATAACGGCAAGGCACTCACATGCCCGTTTGGTGTGCTCCAATGCCTCCTGCCGCCGGGCCGGATCAGGAGAGGGGATGGTGGTCCAGGGCGTCCGCCCCGCCCTCATGCTGGGGATAAGAAGCCCCAGCTCATCGGCTCTGCGCTTGAGCTCGCGGGCATCGGCCTCATAGTGCTCGGGAGAGGGGACTGCACCGGTATTAATGGTCGGCTCGACTCCCTCGAAACCGGCATCGGCAATCAGTTCGAGACAGCGTTCGGCCTCCTCCCAGCTGCCCATGGCGAGAGAAAAGCCCTTGCGGAACGGCCCCTTCGAGGCGCGCCCTTGGCGTGCTTCATCCGGTTCACTCGTTTTCATCCCTTCCATAAGCCTCCCTCATTTCTCCGAGCCGCCGGGATGATAGTCGTGTCCGTAGCCGAGACCGTCGGCGGTTTCGCCGAACCACTTCAGGGACCGCTCCATCACCGGACCGCCGGCTGCATCGCACTCGAGGCTCACCGCACCGCAAAACCCGCTCTCCTTCAGGACCTTCAGACATTCGATGATATTCCCGGCGTTCTCTCCCTCGCCGATGGCGCTGTGGCTCATGCCGATGCCGCTCTGCTTGCCGCGGGAGCTCTGCGCCAGAGCGGAAGCGACGTCCTTTACATGTACATGCGCTACCCGACCGGTAAAGCGCCGCAGATACTCAGCGGGATCCTGACCTGCGATGTAGACGTTCCCGGTGTCAAAGGTCATCATCAAGAGCGGCGAATCGACGAAATCGAGCATCCGCTCCATGTACTCCGGCCGGCCGGTGAAATAGCCGTGGGTTTCGATTGTCACCGTAATGCCGTAGCGTTCGGCCGCCTCCATAATACGGGCGTAGCTCTCCCGCATCGAGGCAAGGACCGTCTCCTCCGAGTACCCCTCCGGTTTCTCGAGGCCGTCGGTGGTGTCCACCATGGAACAGCCTGCAAGAGCCGCCCAGCGGATCGCGGAAATCACATAAGGTACGGCCACGCTCGGACCTTCCGGCCGGGAGATGGGAAAGGCTGCGTCGATCTGAGAGAGGTGCACCCCGCGGCCGTCGAGCATCTTTCGCACCGCCTTCGGGTCCTCCCAGGAGGCGATGTGGGGAAAATACCCGAGACCGTGGTTCCAGGCCACCCCGTCTACAAAGCCGCACTCGATGCCCTTAACCCCGCGGTCTCGGGCCCACTCTACCGCCTTGCAAAACGAATAGTAGGCGGAGTTGAAACCACCGGTGTGAAATCCGACCTCCAGAAACGGACCGTTCTGCTTCGCCCCGCCCCGTTTCGACCCGCTCATTCCACTGCTTCCTTTTCACCGGAGTCTACCGAACGCAGCGCGGCCAGGGCAATCTTCAGCGCCGCCACCGCATCCTCCGGCTCCACCGGTACCTCTTTATCCTCGAGAACAGCTTCTACGAAGCGGCGGACTATCACTGCGTGACCGTTTTCCTCCATGCCGTAGACAACTTCGAGCTTGCCGTCCTCGCGGTAGTGCTGCACCTCATGGCCGAACTCCCCCATGAGCCGGACGATGCCTTTCGGTCCCATGAAGTCCCGGTACTGCCAGTACCCTCGGCCTTCGGGAAAGCCCCAGGCGTAGAGGAGATACGCCCGGTTTCCCTTCTCGAGCTCCACATTGATGTGGGCGGTGTCCACGGCAAGATCTTCGATGCCCGCGAGAAAAGGCTTGTTTCCGCCAAAGGCTGTTCCCGAGGCAAAGACGCTCTTCGCCCGTCCGAGGGAGTGGAGCAGCATGTCGAAGTCGTGCACGCAGCAATCGATCACCGGCCCGTTGTTCAGCGAACGGGTGTGCATAGCCCTCTTGGGCCGGATCGAGCGAATCTCCTGCGTGTTGTAGACCACCGGTGTGCCGATGGAATCTATCCTGGCGAGCAGCTCGTCCCAGACGGTGTTGAATCGGCGGTTGAAGATGACGCTGAGCTTGCGGTCTGCCTTCTTTGCCGCTGCGATCATCTCCAGACCCTCTTCCGCCGTCAAGGCGATCGGCTTTTCGGTGAGCACATGGGCTCCCGCTTCGAATGCCTTCTTGGCCGCCTCCGGGTGGAAGGCGGTGGGCACGCAGATAGAGACGACGTCGGGCCGCTCCTTCTCGAGCGCCGCGGTGAAATCGCTGTAGCGCCGGGGAATGTCGAAATCGCGGCACAGCTTCTCCGCCCGCTCGGGGGAGCGGTTGGCCACCGCAACGAGCCGGGCCGCCGCGATCCGCCTGTAGGCGTCGGCATGCTTGCCCGCCATGTCGCCCGCTCCGTACAGCAGAACCTTCAGTTCACCCTTCATAGCTCGATGCCTCCTTTCTCTCTGAGATACCGCATGTTCGTCCGCATGCTCTCCTCCGGGGTGAGGGAGCTGTAGTCCTGCTCTATCACGAGCCACTCTATGCGGTTGACATCGGCCGAGCGGAGTACGTTCGGGAGGTCGAGTCCGCCGGTGCCGAGCTCGCAGAAGGTCTTTCCCTCGGCGTCCTTGATGTGCAGATATGCGATCCGAGAGCCGTAGCGTTCGAAGATCCGCGCAAGCTCCATGCCGGCGATACTCGCCCAGGCAGTGTCGAGCACCCAGCTCACCTCCTCCCCGGAGGACTCGTTCATGAGCACGTCGATGATCGCTCCGTCGTCTTCGAGCTCCCAGTTGTGGTTGTGATAGGCCATGCGAAGTCCCGCGTTCCGGCACCGCTTTCCGATCTCCGCATAGGTCTTCGCGCTCTCCCGCATAGATGAGACGGTCTCCTGCGGATTGCCGCTGATCACCAGATACCGGAACCCGAGGGCGGAGGCGAAGTCGATCGTACTGCCGATTCTCTCCATCTCCTCCGCCGCCTGCTGCGGGTCCCAGAAGGTGCCGCCGCTGTGGATGCCCAGCGGCGTGATGCCGTATTGCGCATACAGCTCGCGGTAGCGCTCCTTTTGATCAGGGTCGAAATGGCGCATGCCGGTTTCCACCCCCGTATACCCCTGCCCGGAGAGAAAGCTCAGAATGTGCTCCATGTTCCCCTTTATGTTATCGCCCCACACGATGGTCTGTGCCCCGATGCGGTGTTTCATAGCTCCTCCCCCCTTTACGGATGGTATACTGAGAGGTAGTATAGCAACATTATTTACTTGCAGCAAGCAAAAAACTGACAGCAAAAGCGGAAGAAGGAGGCAACATGGGAGAGGTCAAACTGGGTATCAATCTGGAGTTTTCCCGCCACCACGACATGTCCTTTGAGGCGGCGGTGAAAAAGGCGGCGGAGATCGGCTACCGCTACGTGGAGCCGATGGTCCATCTCGGACGACAGCTCCTCTCGGAGGGGGGATTTTTCCACTCCGTCTCCCTCTCGGAGGACCCCCTTGCTATCCGAGAGTACTGCCGGGAGCAGGGAGTGGAGATCGCGGCTCTATCCTCCCACAGCCATCTGTGCAAGCCGGATTTCGCCGTGGAGTACCTTCGCCAGGGCATCCGCTGGGCCGGGGAGATGGCTGTGCCGGTAGTCAACACCTCCGAGGGCTTCAAGCGTCCCTGGACTACGGAGGAGGAGGACTACGTTCTGATCAAATACTCCCTGCAGATGGCCTTACGAGACGCCGAGCGGAGAGGAGTGATGATAGGACTTGAGCCGCACCACCAGTACAGCGGGAGCCTGGAGGGGATGGACAGGCTCCTCGCCCTGGCCGAATCGGAGTACCTCGGGGTAAACTTCGACACCGGCAACGCCTACCTCGGCGGCCGGAGCGATATCTACGAGTGGCTCGAGCACGTGAAGGAGCATCTGGTACACCTCCATGCAAAGGACATCAGCGTGCAGCAGGGAGCCGCCGAGCGCGGAAAGGTGAGCGGGACGGCCGTGGGCTGCGCCTGCGGGGAGGGGGTGATCGACTGGGAAGCGGTGATCGAGACCTGCAGAAAGGCGCGGCGGGACATTGTGATGTGTGTGGAGTGCGGTTCGATCGACGAGGCGCAGCGGAGTTTCGACTTCCTGCAAGGACTGCTACACCGCGGGGGCAATTGAGCCCGCGAGGCGTCCCCGTCTTTCAAGGCAGCACCCCTCCCCCCCCAAAAAAAAATTGACAGCTAAAGAGAACCGGTTTACTGTTATTTGCAGGAAGCAAAAAAAGGAGGAACGCTATGAAAAAGCTGTCATCTCTATGTGTGGTTCTCATGCTGGTCCTCTCCTTCTCCGTGTGGGCGGGAGGAGAGCAGGAGAAAGAAAAAGAAGAGGAAAAAACCTACAAAATCCGGATCGGCCACGCGAACCTGGCCGCGGACGATTCGGCCCTTCACGTTGCCGCCATGGCCTTCAAGGATAAGGTGGAAGAGTATTCTGACGGACGCATCAAAGCAGAAATCTTCCCCAACGGGCAGCTCGGCAACGATCAGGAGATGGCGGATATGACGGTATCCGGCGCAATGGAGGGTTTCGTGACCAGTCTCAACCTGATCACCCAGTACGCCCCGCGGATGAGGGCATTCATCCTGCCGTACATGTTCGAAGACAACGAAAACTTCCGCAGCGCCCGGGACGAGCTGTGGGACGAAACCAACGACTATCTCACCGAGAAGGCGAACATGCGCCTTGCCGTCTGGTGGGACAGCGGGTACCGCCATGTCATGTCTACCAAACCGGTGCGCAGCCTGGATGACCTGCGAGAACTGAAGTTCCGGGTTCCCCCAAGCCCGATCATGGTATCGATGGTCAAATCCTGGGGCATCACCCCCACCATGGTAGAGTGGTCGGAGCTCTTCAACGCCCTGCAGCTCGGCACCGTGGACGCCTGCGAGGTGGATGACTCGGTACTGATCTCCGCCCGGATGAACGAGGTCATCGACTACATCACCAACGACGACCACATTCTCCAGGTATCGCTGATGGTGCTTAGCGAGGACTTCTACCAGAGCCTGCCGGCGGACCTGCAGGAGGCGGTAGACAAGGCCATTGAGGCGGCTAAGCCGGTCGTGGACTCCCGCTCGGCGGAGATCCTCGAGAAGGCGGTGCGGGTCTCTAAGGAGGAGGAAGGGGTCCAATTCCTCGGCCGTCCGGATGACTATTCCGAGTGGGCCCGCCGAGCCCGCACGATCTGGCCCGATTTCTACGAGGACATCGGCGGCGGCGACCGCACAGTCGGCAAAGAGGTCGTCGAACGGATCTTCAGCGCAGCCGGCATGTCGGGAGAAGTACCCGACTAAAAACGCACTCACCACACTTCCGCACCCGGCGGGAAGTAACTTTCCGCCGGGTCCTGTTTTTATCTTTCGGCCCGGGCGGAGCCCCGGTGGCCGCCGTCACAAGAGAGAGTAATGGGAGAAACAGCAATGAAGCATATACTGAGGATAGTGGATAAGAAGTTCGAAGAGGTGATCGGCGTCGCCCTTCTCGGGATCCTTGTAACACTGATCTTCATCAACGTGGTGCTGCGGGTCTTCTTTAACAGCGGCTTCTCCGGGCAGGAGGAGATATCCAGGATATTCTACGTGCTGGTGGTCTACATAGGGGCGAGCTACGGCATCCGCTCCAACGACCACATCCGGGTCAACGTGATCGTTGAAATCCTGCCCCCGAAAGCGCAGAAGGTGTTGGGTATCTTGACCGATATCATCTGGCTCGGATTCAACATCACCATCATCATCATCTCGATGAATCTCTATGATCGGATGCAGAGCTTTTTCGGAAAGAGCGCGATGTTCAACATCCCGCTGCACTACATCTTCCTCACCATTCCGGTCGGATTCGCCCTGCTCACCTTCCGGCTTATCCAGAGCTACTTCAGGCCGGACTGGAAGGATGAGCAGGTCGGCGTGTTGACCGATTCTGATGAGGGGGCGGAACAATGATGATAGCTTTAGTACTCGTTGTGCTCCTGCTCACCGGCCTGCCCATCTACGTCTGCATCGGTCTCACCTCGCTTATCTTCTTCTTCATCGAGGACCTGCCCCTGCACATGCTGGTGAGAACCTTCTACGGCGGGGTCAATCAGTACGCCCTAATCGCAGTGACCGGCTTCCTGCTGGTAGCCAACCTATTTCAGAAGGCGGGAATCACCGAGGATCTGGTAGAGATGGTGCGCCGCTTCATGGCTTCCTTCCGTTCGGGCCTGGCGGTAATCACCATAGTCAGCTGCGCCATCTTCGCCGCCGTCACCGGTTCGGGACCGGCTACGGTGGCCACCATCGGCGGCATCATGATACCGGCGATGATCGCCGACCGTCACACCCGCAAGTTCTCCGGGGCGGTGGCTTCCAGCGGTGGTGCCCTGGGAATCCTGATTCCCCCGAGCAACCCCTTTCTCATGTACGGGATCATCGCCAACCAGTCGATCGCCGCCCTTTTTCTGGCCGGCCTGCTGCCCGGGGTTTTGATGGCAATCGCCCTCTCCATTACCGCGGCAATCTCCCTCAAGTGGTTTCCTAAATATGCCGGCTACGTAAAGAAGAAAGAGACGGTTACGGAAAAGATGACCGTCGGAGAGGCGATCAAGGTGATCTGGCGGGCCAAGTTTGCCCTCTTCGCCATTATCCTGCTGCTCGGCGGAATCTACGCCGGGATCTTCACCCCCATCGAGGCGGCGGAGGTGACCATCTTCTACTCCCTCTTCGTGGGGGTGGTGATCAACCGCAAGATCGGACTCCGGCAGATCTACGAGGCGCTGGCGGACACCGTGAAGCTCACCGGCACACTGATCATCCTCGTAGGGGCCGGCTTCGTCTTTGCCCGGCTGCTGACGATCGAGGGGATTCCCCAGGCTTTGGGCAGCTCGGTGGCCGGAATGTCGGACAATCCGCTGATCATCCTGCTTATCATCATGGTCTTCATGATCTTCATCGGCACCTTTGCGGAGACCTTCAGCCAGATCATCATCCTGACGCCGATCTTTCTGCCGGTGGTCACCCAGCTGGGTATCCACCCCATCCACTTCGGCGTGCTCTTCGTCGTCGCCGCGGAGATCGGCTTTCTCACCCCGCCCTTCGGAGCCAACCTCTTTGTGGGCATGAAGATCTCCAGGATTTCCCTGGTCGCCATATCGAAGTCGGTACTGCCATTTATCCTGACCTACATCATCGTGATGATTATCCTGATTCTGTTTCCGGAGATCTCCCTGGCGCTGCCGCGCCTGATCTTCGGGATATAGCTCGAAGCGCTTTGCGAGAGGAGCATCGAATATGAGAGTTGCATTGCTGGGCTTCGGTGCCTGGGGCAGCATCCATGCCAAGGTCATACATTCTCTGGAGCATCACGAGCTGAGTGCCATTGCATGCAATACCCGAGAGTCTGCCGAGCAAGCGAAAGCCGCCTATCCGGCGGCGGAGGTCTCCACCGACTACCCGGCACTTATCGCCCGGAAGGACATCGACGCGGTGGACGTCGTTCTCCCCTCGCACTTCCACGTGCCCGCCGCTATCGCTGCACTGGAGGCGGGCAAGCACGTACTCCTGGAAAAGCCGATGGCCCCGAACCTGGAGGACGGGCAGAGACTGCTCGATGCCGCCGCCGGGAGCGACCGGGCGGTGTCCCTCATCCACGAGCTGCGCTGCTCCGAGCAGTGGGCGGGAGTCAAGCGCCTGATCGCAGGCGGGGAAATAGGAAGACCGCACTACGGCCTCCTGAACCTCTTCCGTTTTCCCTACCGCACCGGAAGGGGCGAGTGGCGCTACTCCGGGGAGAAGGTGGGCTCGTGGGTGCTGGAGGAACCGATTCACTTCATCGACCTCCTGCTCTGGTACTTCGAAGAGCTCGGCGCTCCGACGGGGGTGACCGCTTTCGGTAACCTCGAAGGCGGCGGCCTGACCAGGGAGTTCACCGCGGTCTTCGATTTTTCCGGCGGCGCCTACGGGATCGTCTCCCAGACCCTCTCGGGCTTCGAACACCACCAGGTGGCGGAGATAACCGGCAGCGGAGGTGCCGTCCGCTCGCTCTGGTCCGGGGCAATGGACCGGACAGAACGACCCGATTTCAGCGTCACCTACAAGCGGAGCGGAGATGAGACCTCCAGCCGGATGCAGTTCGAGCAGCCTTCCGGAGAGCTCTTCGAGATCCGCCGCTACATCAGCGATGCCCTCGACGGCCTGGAGCGTGGCGAATCCCTCTACCCTCCGGAGAAAGAGCAGCAGCTCATCCGGATCTGCCTGGCGGCGGAGGAATCTTTGCGCTCCGGCAAGCGGATAGTTCTTTCATAGTGG
>CAYFVU010000062.1:0-20664 GCA_964346645.1 uncultured Spirochaetaceae bacterium
GCGAAGTGCTGAGCCGCCTGATTTTGCCTTTTGCAAGTTTTAATCCACTATATAAACACCACTCTCAAAGTTTTGTAGGAGAGGCAGCGAAAGCGGGTGACCGTGCCGAAGGCCTTCGTCTGGTAGGTGCCTGCGAGGTGGTACCACCTCCGGCCCTCGGGGGCCTTGTGGTGGTAGCTACAGTCTGCGTGGGGACAAAAGGGAGGGGTGTGCATGAGAGTGCCTCCTTGAAATAGGCTGTACTCTCTCCTAGCGGGGAACCCCTCCCTCTGCTTTCAGCTTCCCCAGGATTTGAACCACAAAATATTTTTTTCGGTTCGAAGCAACCCAATTATGATATCACGACAACAGGTGAGTTGGCATTTAATATGAACAGATCAAGAGACGGTCCCGACTACTTGTTATTTGACTTCAATAATTCACTATAATAACATTAGCCGATGTACACGGCCATCCTAGTGTTGTTTTTAGCGGTCATTCCCGTCCCGGTCTCAGCGGAAACTCTCGGTGAAGCTGAGCATGAGGAATCATCCGGACGGTTTTCGGTAAGTATTTATCAAGACAACGATGCTGGGTGGCAACAACAATACAAACGCACAGACCGTTACTACACACACGGTATAGGCGTCAGCATTACACATACCCCTTTGTGGGCGGAAGGTCTTGCCGATATCCTGCCTTCCAATCGCTACGCCGGAAACTCCTCGACCCCCTCCCCTACTCCTCCTTCTGATTCGGACCGAAAGGGTGGCAAAACCGGACGCACCGGCGCGAGCTACATAATTGCTCACAAGATGTTTACCCCCGAGAATCTGAGCGAGTCCGAGCTGCTACCGGATGATCGCCCGTATGCCGGTTACCTATACTTCGGCTCCGCCTGGCAACACGCCGGTGCGAATTTTCTCCATCACATACAAATAGATATAGGTCTGGTTGGACCGATAACGCGTGCCTCTTTCCTGCAAAAACGGATACACGATAACTACGGCGGGGTAATTCCCCAGGGATGGAAACATCAATTGTCCAACGAGCCGACCGTTCAATTGTGGCTTCAACAAAAATGGCGCTACAGCTTCCCAATCTACAGCACTGCCAATGCGACAGCCGGGATCGGGTTCCAGGTTATTCCCGGAGCAAGAGTAGGTATGGGTACGGTGCATCGCAGGTTCGAAGCGGATGGAATCGTAAGGCTCGGTGTTAACCTGCCCGATGATTTCGGCCCGGCGAGTCTTTCCGACCCCCGCAGTGCGATTGCGATAGCTCATCACGTTTTCGGATCCTATCTGTTTTTCCGTCTAACAGGAAGCATGGTCGCACACAACTTGTTGGTGGAAGGCAACACCTTCGAGTCGAGCCACGGACTCGATTCAAGACCCATGACCGCTAAATCCCAGGCTGGGATAACTTTGTCGATGAAACTAGGCCGCATCTTTTGCGAGGCAAGCTACTCCTATACCGTAGAGACACCGGAGTTTTATGGGCAAAAAGAAAACCACATGTACGCATCCGCCAATCTGTCGTTCTCGCTTCCCTGCAAAAGATAGTCGTGAGAGCCACATTCTGCAGTTGAGAAGCGGAAAGTTTAGAATCTCGTGTCAGAAGATGCGAATTGTTTTCTTTCTCACTCCCCTCGGCTTCTATATTACGCTCTTTTTTTCGGCCTTTTTGGGTCTTTGTCGGTAATCGCTGATTAAATCGAGATAGGACCTTTGTTGCTCACCCTCCGCTGCGGCGTTGACTACGCAGCGAAATAGACCGGTCTCTGCACCTATCTCTTCTCCGCCGACTTTTCTCTCTCCGCCGCCAGTTGCTCCGCCGAGCGACGGTACTCGCCGGCTTTCTCTTCTAAACCGAGACCATGAGCCGTATCGGCGGCAAAACGGTAGAGCACAGGGTTGTAGCCGTCCTTCAGCATTCGTTGTTCAAGAATTTCGAGAAACTCCCTATGCCCCTGCCACCGGCGGTAGAGCCTCTGGAGCAGCACATACAGCTCCTCTGTTCTCGGGGAAATATCGAGCGCCCTGCGCAGGGAGAGTGAGGCTCCCCGGTAATCTCTTCTCTCCATGCGGCACTGCCCCAATCCGAGATGCCCCTTATAGTTGAGAGGAAAGCGCCGGATAAGATTACTCCAGACCTCCTCAGCCGCTTCTTTACGGCCGGTATTGAAGTAAGCTTCGGCCAGAGCTTCTTGTATCTCCGCAGAACTCGGATACCACTCGGAGAGTCGCCTGAGATCAGCTAAAAACTCATCTTTATCTGTGTAGAGCTCGGGCAAAAGCGATAGAGCTTCCCTCAGGAGACTCAGCGGCTCCTCCGCACTTTCAGAGAGCTCTTTCAGCATCTCTATGCTACGCTCATCTCTCTCCCCAGGTTTTCCCCCGTTCTCCTGCATCCGTCGGGCCGCCTCCATACGATACATACTGTAGAGGCGTACCGCCTTGCCTATCGATTCATGAATAAAGGAGCGTGCATCCTCTCTGTTCATGCCGTTTCGGTATTCTCCCGCCGCTGCCATTTTTCCGATTATGAAGTAGGGCTCGGCTGCGTTGGTGTCGAGCTCCACGGCTCGTTCAAGATAAGAGAGTGCCTCATCTCTTCTCCCGCTTTCAAACAGGAGGGTTCCCAAAGCTGCATAGGCATCCCCACTCGTAGGCATAAAATCGATATATCTTCTGTAGGATTGTTCCAGCTCCTCGGTTTTTTCCGTTCCTTTAAGAGCTGCTATCCTCCTTTTGAGGGCCGCGTCCAACCCGGCGCGTGCCTCCGGGCGATTAGGATAAAGAGAATGCGCCTTAGAGAAGACCTCAACAGCTCTGAGAAAATCCCCGTTAAGCAGCCGGAGGTTTCCCTCGGCGAGCAAGGTCATGTAGTTATTTGGATCGAGCCAAGAGGCAAGATCAATGGCTCTTTTTGCATCGTCGTATTTTTCAAGATTCAAGTAGCTCATACCCAAGAGGGCGGCCTCCGATGCACCGAGGGCGCCTCTTTTATTCAACGATTCGAGAATATCCACCACTTCTATAAACTTCTCCTGCTCGTAGAGATGATAGGCCTCTCTAATCTGCTGTGCAGTAACCGGCCCTTGAGCCGAAAGAGAAGGTGCGAAAAGAAGAAGGAGAGAGAGATTAGCAATAGATAAAAGAGACACAGAGCTTCTAAAACTCATAACGCAGAAGAACCGAGAATATGTAGGGGGTATCATAGGTCGTACCTTCTGTATACTGGTAGCTCATTTCCGAGATCATGCTGAAGGAATCGGCCACCGGCACCTCGAGCCGGGCATCTACCTGCTGCCGCACCCCGCGAAATCCGTGGCCTATGAGATAGAAAGATGTAAAGCTCACGGGTACCGATCCGCCCGAAAGGCTGAACCCGAGCGAGTGGGTATACGCCGACCCGTCCTCTTCGATCTCCGAGGCAAGTTCCACCCACTCCCAGCTAAAGTCGTAACGGAGGCGGAGCATCGAGGCGATAGGAAGGGCGGTGCTGTACGTGTTCAACGATATGTAGTCTCTGCCTGATTCCCGCTCCTCTATCTCCAATTGTTCGGCGATACCGAAATCCCAGCGCCTCATTCCAATAACCGGCATAATGTTGAGCCGTGAGGATCCTTCGTAGCGAGTGGACTCTACCGCATCTTCTTCGAGATAATCTTCTTCTGTGATATACCCGTAGGCAGCTCCCGCACCATAGGAGAAGAACTCTGCAGGGGTATGGCTGTAATCCAGTCGCCCGTCGTGCTGCATGGATAGCTTTTCCCCCTCGCCGTCCATGTGTAGAGACCGGCTGCCCTCGTAGCGCGAGTCTATGGATGAATTGTCAAAAGGATTTATGGTGAGAAAAATGCCCCACTCATCCCTCTCTTCGCCGGTCTCCGAGATCTCTCCTTCTGCCCGTCGAATCCTCCCATTGACACCCGTGCGGTCTATTATACCGTCTTCACCCTGCCATATTGAATCTGCCGAAAGGTCCTGTTTTTTTACCTTCCCCGAAGAGGTGGATAACAGATACTCGCCGGTGCTGGTGAGGTTTTCCGGGTACTGCAGTTTCCACGAGGTGGATCCTCCCCAGAGACTCGTGTGGGAGAGATCATCTGTATCGTATGTGGGATCGCTCCTCCATGTGTCGGAACGGTTCAGTAGTATATCCCCTTCGAGGGTCTCATCCATGGACACGAGCAGTCCTGTCTCCACTTTTATCCCCCTCTCTTCGTTGTGTTGTTCTTCAAACTGATGCTCCGTCATAGAGTAGGAGGGTGTCGAACCGAGATAAACGGAAAAGATTTCTGTAAAAGGGACCCTCAGCCCAAGGGTCCCTCCGTAGGCATAGCTGGAGACCGAATCGATGCGATTGTGGTAGATATCTCCCTCGCCCGATAGATCGAGGGCCATCCGGTCCAGGTAGAGGCCCGAGACCAGGGAAAAGGAGTGGCTTTCGGTTTCCTCCTTCTCTGTTCCATCTTCGCTCTCGTCGAAGGTTTTAACTCCGTCGGTCCATGTTGAGGCGTAGCTCAGCTCGAGGGGCACTCGTGTATCCTGCGACCCGGCCAAATCGAATCCCAGATTTCCCTCCGTGACATCTGTCTCTCCAACAGAACCGAGGGTCTCTGCCTGGTTATACCCGCCGTCGAGTGTAATGCTCATAGCGGTGGAAGAGTAGCGCATGCTCCCCTTATAGTGCTGATCGAATGTATCTATGCCGGTTTTTCTGTATGCTTCGGCGCTGAGGTCCATGGTACTTGTAGGACCTAAGTAGCTGTTAAAATCGAGCCGGGAGTCGGTAGTAAAGTCATCGATGTTCGCAGTTTCTTCACCGCCGCTTCCGTAGCCTCCGAAAATGAGTCTGCCGGAAAGCCTGGGGCCCGGACTCGCGGCAGGGACTTCTCTGTCTATCGTTGCCGGTTGTGTGGGACTCTTCCACTCTGCCTCGGCCTTGTGAGCTCCGCTCTCTGGGAGAGTGCGGACTATGGTGACTTGCGACCAAAGGGGGGAGACGGCGGCGACGAAGAGGATAGCGGTAAGAAGAATACACAATGCTATACCTCTCACCGGCTCTCTCCTCCTTCGGCCGAAGAGCTCTGTACCCTCAGGCTTACGCCATCCCCCTCGTTTGCCGAGCTGTCCACGGCGGTGACGGTAAAGACCGCTCCCTCGTAGCTCCTGCGCACGCGATACTCCTCCTCTTCGACGAGCCCCTCGCTCAACCTGCGGCTACTCGCTCCGGGGTAGTCGGCGCGGTAGATCCGGTACCCGGCTATATCCTCGTCCTTCGGTCCTTTCCACCGCAGGATTATCCCCCTCCTCTGCCGGGAAAATTCGAGCTTCTCCGGCGCTCCCGGGGGAACGATATCGACCGGCACCACACTCCGCCTTCTCGAGGCTTCACTCGCGTTTCCCGCCGCATCCACCTCTATTACGTAGTACTCGTAGGATGTGCCCCTTTCCACATCGCCGTCGCGGTACACGGTTACCTCCTTGGCAAGTTCCGCCGCGAGTTCCGCCTTCCCCTTCTCCTTCGACCGGTAGAGCCGATGATACCGTAGATCCTTAGAGAGGCTCGGCTGCCATCGCAGCTCCACGCCCCCCTCCTCGGTAGGGCGTGCGGAGAAGGAGAAGACCGGACTCGGGGGGACGAGATCGGGAATAAGAACCGTCACTCTCGTTCGTTCCCCCTCGTTTCCCGAATGATCAACCGCCGATACCGCGTATTCGTACTCATCCCCAGGTCTGAGCCCGGCTTTGCGAAAGCCCGAATCCTGGTACGCCGGCTTAGACTCGGCCTCTATCGGAGTGCCGGTAATGCGGGTGTAGCTGCCCTCGTTCCGTCTTCGGTAGAGGTGGTAGCCCCTCAGGTCGCCCTCCGGCGAAGGCTCCCACCGCAGTTCTACATACCGCTTCTCCGCGTCTACCGTGTACTCGATTTTCGATACCGGCCCGGGTGGCTCGGTGTCGGAGGGAATCAACGTTACCGCTCCGCACTTCGGGCTCTCGTTACCCGCCCGGTCTATCGCCGATACCTTGTAGAACCACGGGACCCCTCGCCGGATATCTTCGTCGGTGAAGCTCGGCGAGTCCACCGGGATGGGCTCTCTGTTGATCCGCCGGTACTCCCCCTCGAGGGAATCGCTTCGATAGAGGCGGTAGGAGACCACGTCTCTCTCAGGAGAAATATTCCACAGCAGGAAGACTCCCCCCTCTTTATCCACCGCGGTGAGCCCCATAGGCACCAGGGGGGCGGTGGTATCTTCCATCCGCACGGGCTCAGAGTAGACTATAGGACTCTGCCGTCCGATGAGGTTTACCGCCCGCACCCCGTAGTGGTAGGTAAGCCCTTCGCGAATGCCACGGTCGAAATGGGAGAGGTAGCCCTCGACGCGGAGCTTGGGAGCTCGGTGGATGCGTACCGGCTCCCCACCCTCTTCCCTGCGGTAGACGATAAACCCCACCGCGGGGTCCGACTCTCCCCTGTAAGGGGGGTAGTCCCATTCGACCTTGAAGACACCCTTCGAGTCCTCGACCTTTACCGCTTTCGGGGGAGCTATCCCGCGGGGCTCCTGTACACGTATCCGCTCGTACACCGTATCGACCACCTCTTCTCGGCGATCTATGAGATCGATGCGGTATCTGTAGCGTTTCCCCGGCTCTACGCTGCGGTCTATGAGAGTTCGCCCGAGGGCCATGCGCAGACCCGGGCTGATCATGCTGTAGGTGTAGGCGAAGTTTCGGTTGCGCTCAATCTTGCGCCAGAGCCTCACCGGGTCGGCGGTGTCGAACTCCCTCGCCAGCCATGGGGCGTCGTCGCCCATAAGCTCGTAGGCACGGTGCGGATCGTCCACCGGCCGAATCGGTTCGACGGTGAGGGGGAGAAAGGCGTCGTCCCCCGGGCCCTGTCGGTAGGCCTCGAAGCCGGCGGTACCCGGAGGCGTGTTTTCCAATATTATGTGCACCTCCTCTCCGTCGGTAAGGAGGTAGAGTACGGGTGCCTCCTGGGCAAAGAGAGACCCGGCAGTGATAAAAAGGAGGAATACCCACAGTCCGATAATGAGAGTTTTTGTGCCCGAACCGGCAGCCCCGTACACGCCGGCAGAGTATCTATATGTGAACTGAGCTGTCCCCCTCTTCATCCCATCTCCTTCTACTCCGTTTTGCCCTCACCCTTCGCATCGTCCGCCGAGGTCGATATCGTAGCCGTGGCAATACCCCCCGCCCCGTTCATAACGGTTACCCTCAGCATCGGTGCGTCGGCCCCACCTGCCCCCTCCGGAGCTGCAATACCCGAGGCGATAGTCCGCTCTACCTCGTCGCTGGTACCTATGGCCGAAACGGGTATCCACTCGCTCTCGTAGATGGTTTGAGGTCCCGCCGCGAAACCCACTTGGCTAAAAACTCTGAACTTGTAGGCGGCTATGCCGGATTCGCTATCCTCCGCCTCGAAGGTAAAGCCCCCCTGAGACCCGCGCCCAAGTCCGGTAGTAGAGGGATAGAGGGCAGTTATCGCAGGCGGGGTGGTATCAACGGTGAGGGGACCCTCACTCGAGACCGTGGTGAGCCCCGCCCCGTTGGTCACCCGGACGATGAGGTAGTACTCCCCTCCGTGGTCGAGGTCGAGACCGCTTATATCTACCTGGTAGGGGGCTTCCGATTCGGTGGACTTTCTCAGGCGTTCCCCCATCAATTTTTTCCCGGAGAGGCCCTGGGCATACCTCTCTTGCGCTGCATGCCCGTCGCCGGCTGCGTGCCTGTCGGCCGAAGGAACCGCCGGAGGAGGCCCGCCACCCTCTTCTCCCAGGAGGTAGGCCTTCTCCTGCCTGGAGACAACACTCCACCACTTCTTGTCGGGAGAATCCGGGCTGCTTCCTATTCCGTACTCGTATTTCACTATACCCGACTCCTCGTCCACGGAAGGCGACCAGGCCGCCTGCAACCGCGTCGGATCGGCAGTGTAGTCCTTCGGCTGCATGCTCAGCTCCACCGGCATAGGAGCTGTGCTGTCGTCGAAGGAGACCTCTATCGAGTGGACCGAATCGGATGAGCTGCCTGCCCTGTTAAGACCCCTCAGGGTAAGGTAGACATCCTGTCCTTCGGATACCGCCGCGTTGGCAATGCCGACCGAATAGGCGCTCTCGGTATCCTCGAAGTCCGGGCCCTCGGGATCCGTTTCTTCGACATCCAAACTCGTCCACTCCCACAGGTTGTCCGAGCCCTCCGCCGTTCCGAGGGCAAAGGAGAAATCATCTATGCCCGATTCGGGATCTACCGGGAGGCCGAACTCCAGGCGGAACGAGTTGGGGTGCCCGTCGATGGAACTCTGCTCGAACTTCTCCAGAGGGGCCGCCTGCGGGGTAGTGACATCGACGAGAACAGGTGCGGAAAAACCTGTTTGATACATTCCGGCGCCGTTTACCGCTTTTACCGCCACTACGTAGCGCTGCCCGTGGTCGAGAGCCAGGTTGCGGATGTTCATCTCGGTGAGCGATTCCGCATCGCGCCAGGGTATGGAGTCGTCTTCGTTTACCGACTGGGCGAGCTCGGCCTGCTGAGAGAGAGCCATGCCGTAGGATGTTTCTCCCGACACAACGCCCGCCTGTCCTGAGTAGCCCGCCGGGCCGAAGGATCCTGCCGGGCCGGAGTAGCCGGCCTGTTCGGGCCCTTCTGCTTCCGCCGGCTCCTCCGGCTCTTCGTATGGAATGACCGCGTATTCGTACCGGGCTATCCCCGACTCGGGGTCGGAAGAGGACCAGGAGGCAAAGAGCATATCCATCCGGTTGCTGTAGCCTTCATCGAGCTGAACCACCGGCCGTGCCGGCGGGGTGGAGTCGCTCGTGTCGATAGACGACTCGACGGGGGCGGTATCCGTGTCGGGGTCGAAGTACCGCAGGTCGATCCTCCCCTTTCGGATAATGCTCGTGCCGCCTGCACCCCGTGCGCGAATGGTGAGGCCGTAGGCCCCCGATTCGAAGCTTCCAGGAAAGAGGGTATCTTCGAAGCTCGCCTCGTCTCCCAGGGAGAACCAGGGGATGAAGAGCTGCAGACCCATCTGCATCTGTACGGGGGCGGGGCCGAAGAGGCCGAAGAGACCTCCGCCGCCTTCCTGCTCCCCGCCGCCACCGCTCTGCAAGAGGGTATTGCCGACCATCTCTACCTCTCCCGGCTGGACCACGAAGCCGCCGTAGATGCCCGGAGTCCCTTCCGAAGCCTCCTGCTCGTCCTGCACTTCTGTATCCTCTGTTTCCGCCGACAAGCGCCAGCTGTACTCCACCACTTCGACGGGGTGCACCGCTTCGAACTGCGCGCTCAGCTCGGCCGCGTAGGGGGTCTCGCTTCGTACCCCACCGGTGTACAGGGTAAAGGCAGGGTTGGTAATGTAGGGGACGAGCTCCTCGCTTTTTCTCTGAAAATAGGATTGCACGGGCACCCATTTCCAGTCCCCCGCATTGTCGGGTATATATGTACTTGTTCCCGCACTACTCTCCACCGCAGACCCCGAATCGAAACCCTGTCCGCCGCCGCCGAAGAACATGCTCCCAGTGCCACCTTCGGTTTGTTGATCCAGGATGAAGGAGGAAAACGCCCCTCCCATCGAGCTCACCGGATCTTCCTGCGGAGGTCGTTGCGGCCCCATGGTCGGACCGCTCGCTGCAGCACCGCCGGGAAGGCTAAAAGCCTGTGCGGAAATTTCCGAAGCTGCAGCCTCCGTGCGGAACTCCAGCCCCGCTCCCGCATTACCTGCAAAACCTCCCGCATTTCCTCCGCCGAGAATACCTATATCCCCGGTACCGTAGTTGGCAAGCTGGTCGTATATCTCGTAGAGCAGTGCGTAGAGGTCCGCCTTGCGACTGTAGATCCTCTCCACCAGCACCGTGGCACCGGACCAGGAGCTGCGAAAAGAGCGCATATTCTCCCCGAAGGTCTCCTGCAGCAGCTGCAGCCGCTCTTCGCTGCCCGAAGCGAGGGCCGAGAATCCCGCCTCGGGTATGCGCCACCAGATATCCACTCCCCGCTCGACGAAGATCTCTTCAACAGAAAGCCCCTCGGGGTGCTCGGGAGGATCCTCGCCGCCTGAAGATACGAGGGCATTTACCAGGTTGTTTCTCTGATTATGCCACGTTTCGATGGTCCCCGGGGAAAGGGTATCGAGAAGCTCTTCGTTGAGCTCGCGGACCACCGGCTCGACATCGCCGTCTTCGGCGACCGACTCCATAGCGGAGAGACTCGCTTCGGCGTACTCCTTCTGCTCTATCTGCAGGTCGATGTAGCCGCGCAGGTAGGTCTGAATGCTCCGGTACTGCCTGCCGTAACCGGCGGTCAGCGCAGAGAGATTCTCGTCTCTCTCCCTGTAGAGGATTCTGTCCAACTCCCGAAGGGTGTAGTCTATCCGCCCGGCCCTCTCGATAAAGGCGTCCTGGTACTCGGCAAAGCTCTCTCGAACGGTATAGAGCTCCTGGGCCTGCTGCTCCGCCTTCTCCTCGTCGAGGTCGAATCCCACGGTCACCTCTTTGCTCTCGCCGTTTACGGTGACGGTCTCTGTGCTGTAACCGCCGAAGGGACTGCCCGTGGCCCCGAGTTCCTGCACCGCGGGAAGTTCCTCTACGAGAAGGCTCTCGTAGCGTTCGAAGTTCTCCATTACCGCCGTCTGCAGCTCTTCTATCTGAGTAAACTCGGCGTTTACCTCCTCCTTCTCCTGCTCCAGAGCGCTGCGCAGGGCTGCGAGCTCGGACTGAGTGGCTCCGAAGAGACGCGAGCGGATAATCACCAACTCCTGCGGGAGGTATCCAGGCCAATTCTCTACCTCCGTCTCTTCAAAGGCTTCCTCCCAGATGCCGTAGAGATTGCTCCCCGGCTCCACCAGTACGAGCCCCGCGGCCTCCATCTGTTCGGGAGAGAGCATGGCCAGCTCCATCTTCGCCGCATCCATGTCGTCGAGAAGCTCGTCTTTAGCCGAGTCCATCTCATCGGCCATGGTTTTCGCATCTTCTATCATCTCGTCGTAGTTGCCGTTGGTGCCCGAACTTCCATCGATCCCGCTCATCCCCGCGCTTACCCACATGCTCCCGCTCCAGACCTTGCGACCGCAGACCTCGAGCCGCACCGATCCCACTGCGTAGATGTTGAGCGCCGGACTGGCGATGAGGGCACCCTCGAGACTCGCCTTTCCCGAGGCTATCTTCATTATCTCGCCCCTCGCCGTCACCGCTGCGTAGACCCCGAATCTCGATGATGCCGGCTTCTGCCAGTACCAGAACATCCCCTCGAAGGTGAGGCTGCCGGAGAGCACCTTCCAGTCTACGCTGTAGCTTACCGAGGCCTCCACCATGAGCCCCGGAGGTCCCACGAAGAGCGAGCCGGTGGATATTTCTCCGCTTCCCTTATCGTAGAGATAGACGTTATAATCTCCTACTACTCCCCAGGTCTCCTCTCCGTAGACGTAGAAGGAGAGATTTCCCTCCCCCTTGAGGATGGAGACGAAGTCGAGTTCGAGATTGAGGCTTCCCTCCGCGTAGGAGGATTCCCCCCAGCCTACGGCAAGATATCCGGTACCCTTTACCGTATCCACCGCATAGGAGGCCTCGGCGTCGAGGTTGAAGTAGTTGGCGGTCATGGTGAGCAGGGCCCTGCCATGGATGAAGTTCTTCTCCGCCACGTAGAAGTCACCCAGCAGCATGAGGGCAAACATTCCGGGATTCTCCTCGCCCCTGGGCCGCTTCTTCGTAATCTCCCCGTCGAGCTCTGGTCGTGTGAACCCGGCAATTGAACGGACAAGCTCCATATCGGCCTGTACAGGATTTATGAAGAAGCCTCCCCCGATACCGTCCAGAAAGAGGCCGGGAGCGACCGGCATGTTGAGTCCTGTGGCGGCAACGAAGACCCCCATGGTAAAGTCGCCCTCCTGCCGGCCGAATTTGCCGACAATCGCCGCCTCGATGGTATCGCCGGGAATCGTCATGCTCCCCGCGAGGGTAAGCAGGGACGCGCTGTACTCCACATCCGCCATAAACTCGACCCCCGCCGTGGCCAGGCTTGCCTCCCGCAATACAAAGCTCCGCCCCCCGTCCACCGGGTCGTAGAAGGTAAACTCCTCGAAGCCTCCGCTCATGGTCGGGTTATCCGTGTCGCCGAGGTTTACCGCCGCTCCCTGCAGGCGCACATAGCTGTTTACCTGGACCTGTGCCTCTCCCTTTTCGGGAGACTGGTTCTCTCCCTCGCCGGTGGTCTCGTTTCGGGAAAAGCTTATGCTTGTCGGAGAGGTGCTCCACTCGATCTCGGAGACCTCCACCTTCATCGAACCTGCTACCTCGAACTCACCCCCCACAATCGCATCGGAGAGGTTGGAGATCGTCCCGTCAACGCTCAGGACAAGGTTCTCGAACTCGACGCCTCCGGAGACTCCGCTCATTCCCATGACCACCGAGCCGGTTATACCGAGGCCGAAGGGTTGGGTCTGCACGGCAATGGAGTCCATCGCCAGCTCGAGGCCCGGCAGGGAGAGCCGCTTGTTCTGGAGGATCTCCGCGTTGGACGGGCTGTGCCAGTCGAAATCCCCCTCCATGTTGAGCCGGACTCCCCCCTCGAAGTCCTTATTGGCGTTGAGCTCTCCGAAGGTGATCCTTCTCTGGTCGTCCTCGGCATCCTCCCCACCCTCGGTCTTGAGATCGAGGTAGAAGTCCACCCCCATCCGCAGCTCGCTAAAGTCTTTGTTGAAGACGCCGTCCTCGTACTTCCACAGGAACTCGAGATAGGTGAGGTCGAGGGTCCCTATGCCGAGGTCCCACTCCGAGTCGTCGGAATTACCGAGCTTGTGCCCCTTGTAGTCCTTCTCCAGCTCCTTTACCAGCACCACGTTCCCCTCGGCGTTTCCATCCTTGTCGAAGGTGAGCTTGAACGTCGTTCCGTTCAGCTTGTCCAAAGGCTCAGGGAGCTTCTTCAGCTTCCCCTCGAACTTCAGCTTCCAGGAGTCCCCCTCGCTCTTGAGCTCTATCTTGGTGAGCTCCATCTTGTCCGGGACGAGGTCGAAGGTCTCCTTCACGGTTATGGTGCCGTCCACATCTCCGTCGGAGAAGAATGTGAGGTCTTCGAATTCGGTGATGGTCTCCTTCTTCTCTTCGGTTCCCTTTTTGGAGGTCATTTGAATGCTCCCCGAAAAACCGAAGTAGTAGCGGTCGTTCTCCTTGTCCTTGCCCACCACCACGGCGTTGCTCACCGTGTCCACGTCGTGGAGGCGAAAATCCATGCCGAAGGCGGTAAAGCTCTTGGGGTCGCTCTCCTCGTAGGAGAAGCTCTTGCCCTCCACCCCCTCGGTTTTTACCACCAGGTTCTCGAGCTCCATTATCTCCTGGTCTTTGAGTTTGGGGATGGAGAGCTTGGCATTTACGAGGATGCGGCTTGTATCGTTGCCGTCGAAAAACACCTTCTTTATTTTGAGGTAGTCGTTGGCCACGGTGACGAAGGTCTCCTCCCCCTCGGCCTCCTTCTCTACCGTCCCGTCCTTTATCTTGGCCTTTGTGGGGTTGTCGTTCTCGTAGCGGACCTTGAGGTCGGTAACCGTCACCTCCTCTATCTCGGTGTCGTCGAGGGAGAGGAGCTTCATCTTTGCCGTTCCGTTGAATACGAACTCCTCGTAGCCGGCGCTTTCGTTGCTGGTGGCTACCGCCTCCCCCTGGAGTTCGGAGAGCTCTGCAACGTCGGTGACCAGGGTGAGTACCTCAGGAGGAAAGGGGGGTCTTTCGTCGCTTATCGTGTAATTCGCCTCCGCCGAGAGCTCCACGGGAGAGGTAATCTGCGCCGTGACGGTGTGCTCCCCCGGGCTGTCGGTGGGAAGGGTGCCGGCGATGTCGAAGGTGGTCTCTCCCTCTACTTGGACGGAGAAGGCAGACTCCTCGCTCCAGTCGCTCTCCTCGTCCAGGAGGATCTCGCCGGTAACCATCCCGCTGCCGGTGGCCTGTACACGGACTCGTGCGTTGGAGATCACGTCTCCCGCGTAGTAGGGCGAGTCGGGGAGTTCCACCTCCAGAGCCGTTATCTGCAGGTCCGAAGGAATTTCGGCGCTCACCGTGGCGGGAATCTGCAGCTCCGCGGCCACGGGGTTGCCGTAGGCGTCTGTTCCGCTTACCCGGTAGACGGCGGTAAAACTCCCGGTCTGGGAGCCCCCTAAGGCCCGTGTTCTGTCGAAGGAGGAGAGGGGCAGGCTGCGGGAGATTACCCGGCTTCCCCCGGCGGGCACCGAGAGGTTGAGCCCCTCGGTAGTAGGGCCGCTGTCTACCGCGTTGGGAAAGGTCTTCTCGAGGGAGAGACTCGTTATGGTGATGGAGCCCGAGCCGGTAGCCCGGACCGTCAGGTCGACGGGCCTCTCCTCCACCCCCTCCTGGAACTGCAGGGTCGATGGGGAGGCGGAGAGCTCGGCGTCTGCCCCGGCGAGAACAAGAAAGCCGTCGGAGTAGGCGAAGTCGCTTTTTTCGTCAATCTCGGCTGCGGCACCCGCTGGATGATAGAGAAAGGCCTGTACCCCCACCCGGTACTCGTAGCCCTTCGTGAGCGTGACATTTTTGGAGAAGGTGGTAGCGGGAAATGTATTCCCATCCCACACTACTTCGTTTCGCCCGCCGGCACCGGGGACCGTCTGCCAGGAGGCCCCGCTTCTTCTCTGTAGTATGATGATGAAGCCGACGGTGTCGCCGTTTACGGGATCCGAACTAGCGCTATCCCAGCTGGGAGAACCCCAATTCGCCGCGTAGCGGGCGTAGCTCAACTGCTCGTCGATATCGCTCCCGGTACCGTCTCTTACCGATGTGGGGGGATCCAAAGCAAGCAGGGGCTGCGGCAGAAATGACAGAACCAAAAGACCTGTGAGAAGATAGACTACTACCCACGGTTTTGGTTTCATTTTTTTTTATACTTCTCTGTACAGAGAATACCACAGATCCCACATATAACAATGTTTTTTTATAAATATTCAGCTGTTAGCAGGAGAAATCTGAGACAGTAACCTTTTGTCGATAAAGATATCCTCACGCACCGACATGACGTTGATCCCCTGCTTTCTGGCCGTAGAGATATAATTACGCAAGGTACAGATGCTTCGAGCTCCCTCTTCACTTCTGAAGGTTCCCGAGACTTTCTGCTGAACCTTCATCATACGAATATCCCTCTCCCACCCGATCACCGGCCTTGCGGTTGATAGAGGTAAGGGCACTGATCGGTGTGCCGAAGAGGTCTTCCAGCGGTTCGCCACTTCTCTCATAGGGCAGTAGAGCATAACTATTCAAAGCTCGATACCCTTGATACTTTTACCATTACAACCTACCATTTGCTGGCCCACCCATAGGGGGCGGAGAAGACGTGGCCATATACAAAGAAAGACCTATGCACAGCGCAGACCGTAAAAGCGAACAGATGACTTCCCGCGAGCGGATCATGGCGGTGCTGCAGGGGCGCACCCCCGACCGGGTTCCCTGGGTACCGCTCACCGGCCGCTTCTATGTCTCCAGTCTGCCTGGGCTGGGTATCCCGATTGAAGAGTTCGCTCCTCCAGAGCTGGCCACCACCCCTGCTCTGCAGGAGAGACTGAATCTGGCGGAGATTCAGATTCTGCGCTACATCGGCGCAGACATTATGCGACGTCACGTGATGGCGTGGAAAAGCGAGTACAGCCGCTGCACCCCGTTCGAGCGCCGGGAGGATAAGGCGGTGATTGCCGGCTTCGAAACCCCGAAAGGCAGCATCTGGGAGAAACGCGAGTTTCTGAGCGGGACCGAGTATATCTCCAAGCACATGCTGGAGACTCTGGAGGATATCGAGGCGTACCGTACGGTCATTGCCGACACCCGGGTGATACCTTTCTACCAGGACTTTGAGGAGTTCGAGGATTTTGTGGGCGAGGACGGCATCAATACCTTGACCGGACCGCTCACCCCGCTGCAGGAACTCCTGCAGTTCAAGATGGGGCTACAGAACACCACCTATGCCCTGATTGACGAGCCCGAGCGGATGGAAGCGCTGTTCAGTGATCTGCATAAACTCAATCTGGAGATTTATCAAGTGATGGCGGAGAGTCCGGCGGAGGTTGCGGTTACCTACGAGGATACCTCGACTACGGTGCTTAGCCCCGACTGGTACCGGCGCTACTGCATGGCCGAACTCGATGACTACACCGAGATTCTGCACCGCGGCGGGATGTATCACATCGCCCACATGTGCGGCAAGATTTCGCTGCTGACCGACCTGATTGCACAGGGCAAGTTCGACGGAGTGGACAGTGTCTGTCCGCCCACCACCGGCGATCTGGAGCCGGGAGATGCGCTGCGGCATATCGGAAAGACCATCATTGGCGGTCTCGAGCCGCCGGCCTTGTCTCGAATGAATCCCGCGGAGGTGATAGAATATACCGCCGAGAAACTTGAGCAGGTGGCTGCGGTTGAGTTCGGGCCGGCCAACTTTATGCTGGCCACCGGTGATTCAACCGCCGCCGGAACGCATCCGGATAACCTGCGAGCGATTTCTGAATATGTGAAACAGCATCCCTGGTAGGCTAAGGACTATCGATAGCAGTCGGTTTTGTTATTGAAGAACTCCCATAATGCATGATGTAACTGAGTAGAGAGGAAAGGCAGCACTCATCGAAACTGATTCAGCACCTCGGCATCCTCGCAGGTGTGTAAAGAGATTCGATTGGCCGAGCTCATCGACCGTCATGTAGACAATGGAGAAAGGATGGTATCCGTAGGCGAGGCGGCCGTGGAGATGGTCTACAACGCATCGGGACGGCACTGGACAAATTGTATGAATGCAGACAGCACTTCTCCATTTCCGCAGCATGGATTATAGCCGGCGTTGTCTTTTCGATTTCCGCTCTGCTATACTTATTCGTCGAAGAACACCCGCAGGAGGAATCTGCGGAAGTAAAAGTGGGTATCAACTATGAGTTTTCGGAAGATACAGCGGCGACCGACGCTCGCTGAAGAAGTCTGCAGCCAAATCAAGGAATCGATCCTGGGCGGGGAATATCCGGCCGGTGAGGCCCTGCCCACCGAGCCGGAACTCGCCGAACAGGTGTCAGCCGTGCGGTGGTGCGTGATGCTGTGCGAATGCTTTCCGCTCAGGGCCTGTTAGACGTGCAGCACGGCCGCGGCATGTTTGTCACCTCTTCGCTGATCGAATGGTTTGCCGAGAGCCTCTACACTACGCTGCGGAAAGAAGGGGCCAGCGTGTGGGATGTTGAGCAGTTCGAAGAGCTCTTCTACCCGCAGATCATTACCCTTGCCGCCCGCAACATCACCGCCAAACAAGGCACCCGTCTTCGTGAGGCCGCAGAGGAGTACATCGAAGTCCTCGAGCAGCTCAACCGCAGATACTACGGTATCATCTTCGACGCCTCCGACAACAAACTGTTTCGCATTCTCGGAATGAGCACCCTGCCGTACGAAACCCTCATGACAGCCCTCGAAGAAGCGGATAAACAGTTATAGGCTTTTTGCCTGGCACTATCCCGACATATCCCACTCTCTTTAACCAGAATAACTTAAGGTCTCCAATTCAACAACTTTGCCATATTCACCGCCTGGTCAACTCCAAGTGGTTGATATATGCTGTATTATTTTATTATTTATCCTCCCATAAACTCTTCTATTCTATTCTCTTCTCTTGATTTTGATTGTTCTTCTTACTCATAGTGAGTCCACATTCGAATTATCTTTACAATCTTCTCATTTTCGTACACCTGGTATACTATACGGTGTTGGATGTTTATTCTTCTTGAAAAGGATCCTGCTAAATCGCCTAATAGTCTTTCATAAGGAGGAAATTTTTTAAATGGCTCTTCTTTTAAAATATCTAGTATTTTCTCAGCATTCTTTTTCAAATTCGACTGCGTGAGTTTTTTCGCATCTTTTTGTGCTTGTTTTGTATATACCAGTTTATACAACAGGCTTTACCACTCTATTTCTTCATCACATTCGTCTATATCGACCTTCATCCCTTCTATTATAGATTCTCTCATACCCGGGATTGATGTAAGATACAATGTCTCTTCAATATTTTTCCAATCTTCTTCGCTTATGATAACCGCTGTTCCTTTCTTTCCGGTTATGTGTACCGGCTCATGAGATTCTATTACTTTTTCTATCAGTTTATACAAATCTTTTCTTGCGTTTGTTATGTTTATTGAATTATTCATCCTTTACCTCGTACGTAATAACGTACTTTAAGTTTACTTCGATTTTTATGATCAATCAACAAGTATTTCCTTTTTAATGCTATTTTTTAGAGATGTATATTATTTTTATTAGCCCTGAACACCATATAACGTTCACTTGAGTTGCTTGGCCGATTGTTTCTACCTCGACAGCAGCTTCGAGCGGAAGAAACCATCACAACTGCAATTGGGGTCGGAGGGTTCGGTCTGAGATAAAGGCCTAGTACGTGCGGCGAAAAGCACAGCGGCGTAGCAGCGGAATATTCCGCAAGGCGGCGAAAAGCCAAGACATTCCTCTTCTTCTTCGGTGGACGGAAAACTTCGACGAGGAGCTTCGCAGAGAGCTCGAGGCCCGCTCTTTTCCCATCGATCGTACAGTTATTGTGGGCCTCGGCGTAGCCGAATACGAAAAGAGGGCGACCGTCTCTACCACGCAAAAGAGCGTTGCAGAAACAGAGTCGCCCATAAACTCCATAGCTCATTAACCCGCCCTGCTGCACATTACGCTGAAAAAGCGCTCTATTGAGTCTCGGACTCCGTTTTTTGCTTCTTCAACATGGGGAGTATCTCTCCCAACTCGAGGGGCAGCGGGAAAATGATGGTGGATGTCTGTTTTGCCGACACCTCCGAGGCGGTCCGGAACGATCTGAGGGTCATGCCGCCGGGCTGGTCGGAGAGAATCTTCGCCGCCTCCGATATTCGCTTCGAGGCCTCCTTCTCTCCCTCGGCCTGGATGATGATGGCCCTTCGGTCTCTCTCGGCAACCGCCTGGCGGGCGATTGCATGCTGCATTTCTGAGGGGATTTCCACGTCCTTTAATTCCACCGACGTGACCTTGATTCCCCAGGGATCCGTCGCTTCGTCGATTATCTGCTGGAGCTGCTGGTTGAGCTTGTCCCGTTCCGAAAGCAGCTCGTCGAACTGGGCCTGTCCTACCACGCTTCTAAGGGTGGTCTGCGCCAGTTGAATGGTCGCCTCATGATACCTTTCTACATTTACCATTGCCTTGCTCGGTTCCACCACGCGATAGTAGAGCACGGCGTTTACCTTGCAAGAGACGTTGTCGAGGGTTATGACCTCCTGTTCGGGCACATCGAAGACTATGGTGCGCAGAGGCACCTTGTACAAACGATCGATAATGGGAATGATGAATATCAAGCCCGGGCCTCTGACCCCGACGAATCGCCCCAAGCGCAGCACTACGCCTCGTTCCCATTCGCTCAAGATATTGATTGCCGCGGCAAGGAGCAGCACGATTAGGGCTACCGCCCCTATCATTGCCCATGAGTTCGTTCCAAACACATCAAATAAGAACTGCATCTTTGACCTCCTCTATACCTCTATTTGCTTTTCTCTACGATTAATTCCATTCCATCCTGATCTCTGACCGTCACCGAGCTCTCTTTGGGTATCGGCTCTCCGTCGGCGCTTCGAGCCTTCCACCACTCCCCCCGTATCTTGATCAGCCCGTTCGGGTCGAGATCCTCGGTGGTGGTCCCTTCGAATCCCATCATCCCGAAGTGCTCGTGCACCCTCGGTTTTCTGCTCACCGATATTACCTTCGTAATTACGAGGGTAAAGAAGCCGACTGTTACCGCCGCCATACCTAGAACGGTAATGATAAAGTTGCGGTACCACGCTTGGGGGAGCATTGGCTCGACGGGCAGCATGAGGGCTCCCAGCACCAGGGCGACCGCCCCGAGGGTCGTAAATATGCCGAAGGTGGGGGTGAAGGCTTCTACCACGAAGAGAATGACCCCCATTACGATGAGGACGATACCGAGGGCGCTGATGTCGAACATCCCCAGGCCGAAGAGCGCGAGGATGAGCGATATGACCCCGATGATCTCCGGGACGAAGGTCCCCGGCATGTTGAGACCGAAGAAGATACCGTATATTCCGAGCATCAGGAGTATGAAGGCTATTTGCGGGTTGCTGATGAAGCTGCTTATCTTCTGGCTCGTACTCATCTCCTTTTCGGTGAGCTCGGCGCCTTCCGTGTTCAGTCTTATCTCTTCATCGCCGACGGACACCTTCCGGCCGTCGAGCTGGGCGAGTAGATCGTCGATATCTCCGGATACGATCTCTATCATGCCGTCCTTTTCGGCTGCGGCGGCGCCGAGGGTGAGGTTCTCGGTGACGAACCGTTCGGCCTGTTCGGCCGGTCTTCCCCGTTCCTCGGCTATGTTTCGCATGTGTCCGGCAAGAAAGGTGATTGTCTTCTCGCTCGCCTTCTGCTGTCCCTCCTGCCCGGGCTGCATCGTCACCGGCATGGCCGCTCCTATGGTGGTACCCGGCGACATGGCGGCCACATGGCCGGCGAGGGTGATGAAGGTGCCCGCCGACGCCGCAATAGCACCACGGGGGTGCACGTAGGTAATCACGGGGACAGAGGCGTTGAGGATGTCTTTGATGATGTCGAGGGTTGCATCGACGAGGCCGCCGGGAGTGTCTATGAGCACGAGCAGCGCCTGGTACTGC
>CAYFVU010000063.1:0-20453 GCA_964346645.1 uncultured Spirochaetaceae bacterium
ACAAAAAGCACACCTTTCGGTGTGCTT
The DNA here is from genome assembly GCA_964346645.1 of uncultured Spirochaetaceae bacterium. Classification (GTDB taxonomy): domain Bacteria; phylum Spirochaetota; class Spirochaetia; order DSM-16054; family Sediminispirochaetaceae; genus CAYFVU01. The sequence continues at coordinate 28 of CAYFVU010000063.1, forward strand.
TTTGCCTTATCGGGCTGGGCGGATTCGAACCGCCGACTTCTTGCTCCCGAAGCAAGCGCGCTAGCCCCTGCGCTACAGCCCGTAGATGTTTCTGCGCGGCAGACTGATGCTCAGCAGAAGGTGAAAGACCGGCCGCGAAGCAGAAACAATGTGCGGGAGTGACGGGGATTGAACCCGCGATCTCCGGCTTGACAGGCCGGCGCGATAACCATCTTCGCTACACCCCCGAGATACGAAGGCCACTATACTGAAAATGACCGCACCGTGTCAACCGATCGACGAGAATAGCTGGGGACAATCGAAGAAGACACAAAGGACTCGAGACATGATATAGCTATATACGAACGCCCCTTTCCCACCCGCAGCTTTCATTTCGGCAGCATGCCCACTCTAATTGACACTTACCACATTGCATGCTACTTTTTTCCAGTATATGTGAAACATCCCACATTATTCCAATAGATAAAGGAACTTATACATGCCTTCGAAAGAACAGAAACGGGCAAAGGAAAAGCTCGAGAAAAAACATGCTTCAGACATGACATCCGTCGACAGAAAGAAGCAGCGTCATCCCATTTTTTGGGTATTGAGCGTCGTGGTCCTCGCGGTAATAGCGGTATCCTTTCTCGCAGGCCCTGCACTCGGCAGCCTGCGCTCCTCGCAGAGACTCATCTTCGGCTACTACGACGGAGAGCCGATCGAGTACAAGCCGGACAGTTACTTTGCCCGTCAGCGGGACATGTATGCCGAGCGAATTCAACAGATGCAGGGCAGCGACGACCAGAACGTGCAGTGGCAGGCCCTGCAAGTCTGGAGAGGCGCCTACAACCAGACGGTGGTGCACACGGCGATTCTCCAGCAGGCCGAGAAGAGCGGCCTCCACATCTCCGATAACAAGATCGATAAGGCCCTTACCACCTACGGGCCCTACATGGAAAACGGCGAGTTCAGCCCCGAGCTCTATCGAAACACGCCGAACAGCGAGAAGTACTCCGCCAGAGAGCTCTTTCGCGAGAATCTCACCCACGAGCAGTGGATGCAGGACTACTCCTCCATTCCTCAGACCACGCACGAGAAGAGTTTCATCGTGGGCATGGCCTCCCCCGAACGGAAGTTCCGCTACGCTTCCTACAACGTAAATGACTACCCCTCCTCCGCCGTCAGGGAGTATGCGCAGGAGAACAGCGAGCTCTTTCGCCGCATCCGTGTAAGCCGCATATCTCTCCGCGGCAGCGAAAAGGAGGCGAAGGAAATATACTCTCAGCTCGAGGCGGCTCCCGAGAGGTTCGAGGAGTTGGCTCGCAACCACTCCACCGACTCCTTTTCAGAAAAGGGCGGCGACATGGGATGGCAACGTTACCACGAGTTGATAGGCAGCTTAGAGCAGGACTCCGCCGTAGATAGGATTTTCTCGCTGTCCCAAGGCGAGACCACGGGCCTCCTCAAGACCTCCTTCGGCTGGAGCATATACCGTTGCGATGCAGAGGCGCAGGCGCCCGATCTCGAGGACGAGCAGACTATCAACGATATCCGTAACTACCTCATCACCAACGAGAGGGGAAAGGTCGAAGATTACTTCCTCCAACGAGCCTCGAGCGTTGCCGAAGCCGCCCGTAGCAAGGGCTTTGCCGAAGCGGTGAGCAGCAGCGGCAAGGAGCTGAAAGAGACCGGCTACTTCCCCATCAATTACGGCGGCGCCTTCTTCCTCAAGAAGATCGGCGAGCAAGACTCCTCAGGTGCGCTGCAGGCGGCCGCGAGCAACGAGAGAGTGCTCAAGACCCTCTTCTCCGTAGATGAGGGATCCGTGAGCGAGCCCTTCGTTCTCGGCACCTCCGTGATCGTCGCAGAAGCAGCCGACGAGAGAAAGGCTCCCGAAGATGCGGTCGCACGCGTTGAGGGCATGTACAACTATCTGCTGCAGAACTACCGCAGTAGCGATGTGCGGAGCACCTTCCTCAACTCCGACAAGCTCGAAGACCGCTTCATGGAGGTCTTCTCGAAAAACTTCATGAACCGGAACTCCTGACACACAGGGTAGCGATTCATGAGCGATCGTAATCCTCCCCGGGTAGTCGACACATCCGGGGGGAGATCGATCTTCTATTGCGGTAAACAGCTCTACAACACCCGCGACCCGAGGGGCCGGGCACAGGCGCGAGCCAGATCAACACGCAGTACGGAGTCGACCCTCTACCTGCTCGCCTCTCCCCTCCTGTGGCACGGTGTTGCAGAGCTCCTCGACAACATCTCCTCCTCGTCGCAGATCGTTGCATTGGAGATAGACGATCAACTCCGCGGCATCTCAACTGACTCTCTTCCGAACGATCTCGCTGCCGATCTGCGGCTCCACTTCTACAAGGGTCCCCCTCATGGCCGGGAACTTCTCGATTTCATCCGAAATATCGGCATAGAGAAGTTTCGCTCCTGCGAACTGCTGAGTCTCAACGGGGGCTACCGGCTCCATCCGCGGGAGTACGGTGCCCTGCGAGATCTGCTGCGGGAAGAGATAGAGTCCTTCTGGAAGAACAAGATGACGCTCATCCACATGGCCCCGCTGTGGGTGAAGAATATCTTCACCAATGTTGCGCTGTATCACCGGCACTTCCACCACAGTCCAAACTACGGGGAAACTCCGGTACTCGTTGTAGGAGCAGGGCCATCGGCTGAGAAGATCTTAGAGCCGTTGAGGAAGCTCCGAGCGAGCAGACCGGATAATGAGCTTCGCATCGTCGCGGTGGACACCGCATTCGCGCCGCTCATCGCTATGGGAATAGTCCCCGATATGGTAGTGGCTCAGGAGGCGCAGTTCTACAACGTCTACGATTTTCTGCCCGTCGCATATTCCGACTTTGCAGAAAAGGAGAAGAGAAGTTTTAAACCTTACCGCAATCCCGGCACACACAGTTTCTTCTCCTACGATCTGACGAGCTCACCCCTCGTGCCGAGGCTCAGAAATGCTCCGGATCGGCTCGAAGAGGGAAGATGCGGCTTCTTCCTCACCCGCTTCTTTCCCACGAAGCTCTTCGATCGGCTCGATCGGCACGGACTGACTCCCCAAACGGTCCCTCCCCTCGGTTCCGTGGGGAGCACGGCGGTAGAGTTGGCGCTCGGATGCAGCACTGGTCCCGTGTATGTCTGCGGTCTCGATTTCTCCTTTTTCTACGGGAAGAGCCACATGCGCGGCTCGACGATGCACCTGCTCGAGCTCACCCACGCAGACCGCTTCTCGCCGGTCGGTTCTGCTTCTATTCTCTTTCCCGCAAAATCCGTGTATCCCCTCGAATCGAACGAGAACCTGCTCGGAGAGGAAACGGAAAGCAGGGTAGGTCCGAAGAGAATACGAACCGGCCTCCTCGGCACCTACGCCGCCACCTTTTCCGACCACTTCTCTCCCGAGCGCGAAAGACTCTACACGGTGGCACACGAAGGTGCGGATCTCGGGCTCCGAGAGTTGAGCCCCGGTGAGTTCATGGAACACGTGAAGCACAACAAGAACTCAGGGAAGAGCAGATTCGCCGAAGAAGAACGCGCTGCACTCGATCACCGCAAATGCCCGAAGGGGCCTGCATATTACGCACAAGCGGAGGCTGCGGGCAGGTTTTTGCATGATGAGGCCGCTCTTCTCCGCAGGGTCTACGAGCAGGGATGCCGCAGGCTTTCGGCAGATACCGAAAACGAGTCGTTAGAGGAATTGGTGAACGAGGCGGACTACCTGTTTCACCACTTCCCCGACACGGGATACGACCCGCCGAAGGAGCTCGATTCGACGATGATCAAGAGGATTCTCGTCTCGGCCGGACACTACTCAAGAATAATCGAGCGCGCCCTCGCGCTGTTGGAATCCGGTCGGAAATAGGAACCACTCCTCATACCGCTCGCTGCCTCGCCGGATAGCACCCTGCCGGACCGCTACTCCTGCTCGCTCTTGAGAACCGAGACGAAGGCCGACTGCGGCAGCTCCACGCTGCCTACCATCTTCATCTTCTTCTTTCCCTCTTTCTGCTTCTCGAGGAGCTTGCGTTTACGGGTGATGTCGCCGCCGTAGCACTTCGCGGTCACGTCCTTGCGGAGGGCAGAAATGGTCTCTCGCGCCACGATGGTGTTGCCGATCGCTCCCTGCAGGGGTATCTTGAACTGCTGTTTCGGGATCTCGTCCTTGAGTTTCCTGCAGACCGCCCGCGCCCTGCTCTCCGCCTTCTCCCGGTGGACCAGTTGCGCGAGTGCATCTACCACCTCTCCATTTACCAGGATGTCGAGTTTGACCAGGTCGGAGGGCTTGTACTCTCCGACTTCGTAGTCGAAGGAGGCGTAGCCCCGGCTGACCGACTTCAGCTTGTCGTAGAAGTCGAAGAGCACCTCAGAAAGGGGCATATCGTAGATCAGCTCCACCCTCTTTTCGTCCAGATAGTTCATCCCCACCTGCACTCCCCGCTTCTCCATGCAGAGATTCATGAGGTTTCCGAGGTAGTCTGTGGGGGTGATGATGTTCGCCTTTATGTACGGCTCCTCGGTGTGCTCTATGTAGGTGGGATCAGGCCAGTCCGCCGGGTTGTCGATCTCTTTCATCTCACCGGCAGACATGTAGACGCGAAACCTCACCGAAGGGGCGGTAAATACGATGGATAGGTTGAACTCGCGCTCGAGACGCTCCTGCACCACCTCCAGGTGCAGCAGGCCGAGAAAGCCGCAGCGGAAGCCGAACCCGAGAGCCGCAGAGGAGTCCTTTTCGTAGACCAGTGATGCATCGTTGAGCTTGAGCCGATCGATCGCCGTGTGGAGCACCTCGTAGTCGTTTGTATCGAGGGGATAGATGGAGGAGAAGACCACAGGCTTTATCTCCTTGAAACCCTTCAGCGGAGCGGCACAGGGGCTCTCGTCGTTAGTAATGGTGTCGCCCACCCGTACATCGGTGATGTTCTTGATCCCCGCTATCAGATAGCCCACCTGGCCGGCGGTCAGGGTCTCGGATTTCTCCCTTCCCACCCGGAATATGCCGGTCTCCTCTACGGTGTAGGCTGAGTCGTTCCACCAGAGCCGTATCTGATCTCCGCTCTTTACGCTTCCGTCGAAGAGGCGGATGTGCACGATGACGCCGCGGTAAGGATCGTACTGGCTGTCGAAGATGAGGGCCTTCAGCGGTTCCCGCTCCGATCCCTTCGGCTCCGGTATGAGGTGAACGAGCTGTTCGAGCAGGTCGTCTACCCCCTTTCCGTTCTTTGCCGAGACGAGCACGGCGGTCTCGGGATCGAGACCGAGGTCGTGCTCTATCTGCTTCTTTACCGTCTCTACATCTGCGCTCGGCAGGTCGATCTTGTTGATCACCGGCAGCACCTCCAGGTCGTGCTCCACCGCCAGGTAGAGGTTGGCGAAGGTCTGCGCCTCCACGCCCTGGGCGGCATCTATGAGCAGGAGCGCACCTTCGCAGGAGGTGATCGCCCTGGAGACCTCGTAGGAGAAGTCCACGTGCCCCGGGGTATCCACCATGTTCAGCTCGTATATTTCACCGTCCTCGGCCTTGTACGGCATGGTGATCGCCTGGGACTTGATGGTAATGCCGCGCTCGCGCTCGATGTCCATGCTGTCGAGGTACTGGTTGTGAAAGTTACGCTCCTCCACGATCTTCGCCTTCTCGATGAACCGGTCGGCAAGGGTAGATTTGCCGTGATCGATGTGGGCGATGATGCAGAAATTGCGCATGTTCTCTTTTGCTACACTCATTGGGGGCTACTATAGCGTAAAAGGGGCTCAGGAGTCCAGCAGCGCGCGTACTTTACGGATGAAGGTGGTGGGGTCGAAGGGTTTTGCGATATAATCTTCGAAAGCGGGGCGTGTAGTATCCTCTCGAGACTGATTGTACTGAGGATATCCGGACATATAGAGGATGCGAATATTGCGATTGAGCTCACGCACCTTGCCGGCGAGTACCGTGCCTTCCATGTGGGGCATGACCATGTCGGTTACCAGGAGATCGTAGCGCGCACCGTCTCCTCTGCACAACTCAAGGGCCTCGAGAGGATCCGAGGCTACACGTACCTCGTAACCATAGCGCTCGAGAATGTGTTTTGTCAGCCGTCTCACACTGTCCTCGTCCTCGACGACCAGCACCTGTTCGTCTCCCTCTATCTGCTCTTCAGATGTCCCTTGAGAAGGTTTCTCCTCCTCGAGTTCGGTCGATGCGGGGAAGTACACGGTAAAGACAGTACCCGTGTTCAGCTCGGTGTCGAGGGATATGTAACCGTCGCTCTGTCTGACGATTCCGTATACCGTAGAGAGTCCGAGGCCGGTCCCCTTCTCCTCCGGTTTAGTCGTGAAGAAGGGCTCGAATATGAGCGAGAGTGTCTCTTCATCGATACCGTGACCGGTGTCGGACACACTCAGTAGCACGTATTCGCCCTCAGGGATCATGCCCATACGCGAGCTCATCGGCGATTCGAGCCTCTTGCGGTTGGTCCGTATAGTGATCGTACCTCCCTCGGGCATCGCATCGCGGGCGTTCACCACGAGGTTGATCAACACCTGTTCGACTTGTCCCGGATCTACCCAGACCAGATCCTTCTCGCGGGAGAGATCCAACTTCATTGCGATGCTCTCGTGTATGAGCCGGCGGATCATCTTCTCGATATTACGTACGAGCTCGTTGAGGTTTACGTTTTTCGGTTTGAGGACCTGTCGTCTGCTGAAGGCGAGGAGCTGACGGGTGAGGGTCGAGGCGCGGCGTGCCGCGTCCTCTATACCACTTATGTCGCCGAGGGTGGGCATGTCACCCCGGTTCAGTTTCTCCCGCATCATGGTACTGTAGCCGATGATGACGGTGAGAATGTTGTTGAAATCGTGAGAGACGCCGCCGGCGAGACGCCCGATTGCCTCGAGCTTCTGCGCCTGCCTCAACCGCTTCTCCAGGTCTCGTCTCTTCGAGATATCGACAAGATAGCCTTTTATCTCCTGCAGCCGGTCCTCACCATCAAAAGAGCCGACGATATTTGCCAGGAGCAGGATAGGCCGATCGTCACGTCTCCTGAGCTCTATCTCCTTGAATTCCAGCTTTCTGTTCGAAACCAACTCGTTCAGCAGCTCCTCTCTTGCCGCACCGTCGTGAAGAAGATCGGCAAGCGAACCTTCTTCGGCTTCTTCTCTATCAGCGTAGCCGAAGGTATTGACGAAGGCATCGTTACATGCAATGAAGTTGCCCTCTCCGTCTGCGACGAAGTCAGCCGAGAGATCGTCCATAAAGAACCGGCGGTATCGCTCTTCGCTGTTCTGCAGCTGCTGTTCGAGACGGTGTCGGTAGAGGGCCATCTCTATCGATGTCCTCAGCTCCCGCTCCTCGAACGGCTTTATGATGTAGCCGAAGGGCTCGATCGTCTTCGCACGCTCCACCGTACGCTCGTCAGCGTAGGCGGTCAGGAGGATTATCGGCACAAGCCTCCGCTGCTTCAAGATCTGAGCAGTTTCGAGTCCGTCCAAATCCCCCTGCAGGCGGATGTCCATGAGCACGAGATCGGGCTTTTCTGAGGGAAACCGCTCTACCGCCTCCTCTCCCGAGGGATGAATACCGGTTATATTATAGCCGAATTTTTCGAGATGCTTACGGATGTCGAGGGCGACTACCCCCTCATCCTCGACTATCATTACTTGCGTACGTTTCTCATTCATATGGTTTAAATCCCAGTTTCTGTAATTCTTCTTCGAGGGTCTGCTTCTCCACCGGCTTGACCAAATAGGAATCTGCGCTCCCCTCGTTGAAGGCCCTTACGATATTCTTCGGGTCTCCCAAGGCCGTCGTCATTATGACTTTGACCAATTCGGCCGGACGCACACCCTTCTGTTTCTCGACCTCGCGCATTTCACGGAGGACCTCGTGTCCGTTCATGGAGGGAAGCATGATATCGAGAATGACGACCTGGTAGGGCTCTCCTCTATCAATCACCTCCCGAAACAGCTCGAGCGCCCTTCTCCCGTCTTCCACGGTGTCTCTCACTCCATAATCGGCGAGGTATCGCTCCATCAGCAGCCTACCGGCCTTGTCATCTTCTACAATGAGTATCTTCATATAATAACGAACCTACTCATTCATTGTAAGAGAGTCCCCCGTTGCTTTCAAATCTTCGAGAATTTTTTTTACCTGAGCCGTCTTCTTTTTTCTCGCCGCGAGCACGAGTTTGAAGAGCTTCTCCTTCGTCTCGCCATACCCATAGCGCTCGAGCTCCTGCTTTATCTGCAGTGCGGTCTCCTCGAGTTCCTCGTTGTTCTCCGCCTCGAGCAGCTCTTCCGCTGTTCCGACGAAAGAGCTCAACATGTCTGATACCAGCCCTTCGCTCCTTTCTAAGCTGTCGCCGCTATCCGATCCTTTTTTCGACTTTTCCTGCGCCGCCGCCTTCTCCGCAGACGAGGGAAGCGAAACCGCAACCCGGCCTCCTTTCCCTGCCGCATTCTCTTTCGCCTTTTTTGCCGCAGACTCGATTGCGCGGTGCAGTTTTTTGCGCGCAACCGGCTCCACGAGAACGGAGACATCCTTTCCGAGTTTGCTGCACTCAACGCTTCTTCTCGGGCCGATGACGAGTATTCTTCCTTCCTCGACTCCCTGTTCAACCAGACGTTCCCCTACCATCCTTCCGAAGAGACAACTGCTCATGATACACCAGATATCGCCGGTGCTCCCCTCCACCGATTCCGGATCGGAGAGCACGACTTCCGCACCCCAGGCCTCTAATTGCCGACCTCGAATATCCGCCCTGCGACGATCGTCGCAGACAAGATGGACCCGTGTGCCCGCTGGGAGGCTGAGAGGCTTCGACATGTCATCCCTGTCGACCTTCATCGGGATAGTAAAGGAAAAGGTGGAACCCTCCCCCTCGGAAGAGCTGAGCTCGATATCCCCGCCCATCAATTCTATGAGGCTCTTTACGATGGCGAGCCCGAGCCCGGTTCCCCCGTGGACCCCCGTCAGGGAGTTGTCGAGCTTGTAGAACATCGAGAAGATCTCCTCCTTCTCGGTCTTGGGTATGCCTATACCGGTGTCGGAGACGGAGCCCCTCAGGAGCGTCTTTCCGACCTTCTCGACATCCTCGGTCCACGCCTTTATCTCTATGTAGCCCGAGCTCGTGAACTTGATGGCGTTGTGCACGAGGTTCTGCAAAACCTGACGGAGCCGGGTCACATCTCCGCGCAGAGAGAGGCTGCTCTTCTCGTCTATGTCCAGATAGATGTTGAGATCTTCCGAGCTCTCCTGCTCCCATATTTGGAAGAGGAGGCTCTCTATCTCCTCGTCGAGCTGAAAGGGTTTCTCGACCAATTCTAATTTTCCGGCCTCCATCTTCGAAAAATCGAGAATGGAGGTGATGAGGGATAGCAGATGGGAACCTGAATCCTTGACCATGCGGAGGTACTCGTTGCGCTCCTGTTTCTCTTCGGTATCCATTGCAAGCTGTGCCATTCCCAAGATGCTGTTCAGCGGAGTGCGGAGCTCGTGACTAATGTTGGCCAGGAATTCGCTCCGTGCCCGGTAGCCCTCTATCGCAGCCTCCTTTGCCTCTCGCAGCTCCTGTTCCGCCCTGTGCTTGTAGATTGCCATCTCTATGGCCGAGTGGATCTCCCGCTCCTGGAAAGGCTTTAAAATATAGCCGAACGGTTCGGTTACCTTAGCCCTCTCGAGTGTGGCCTCATCGGAGTATGCGGTTATGTAGATGACCGGAATATCGTAGAGCCGCCGTATCTTCTGAGCAGCCTCGATGCCGTCCATGGGGCCTTTGAGATGGATGTCCATCAAGACGAGGTCGGGACGCTCCTCCTCGCTGCGCAGCACCGCATCCTCTCCGCTTAGCACGTGCCCTACCACCTGGTAGCCGAGCGAGCCGAGTCTCCTCTCGATATCCATCGCGACGATGCTCTCGTCCTCTACAATCAGTATTCGCACTTTCGACATTGTTTCCCCCCGACTGCGACGCTACAACCGCCGATCTATCGCTGCGAGAGTTCCCACTCTACCGCCCTCTGCATCAGTTCGGTACCGCTGCTCAGTCCGAGCTTCGTCTTTATGTGAGACTTGTAGGTCTCTATCGTTTTTACACTGAGATTCAGCTGTTCGGCAATCTTGCTTGTCTGCAGACCGCTTCCGATGAGCTGAAATACCTCGAACTCCCTGTCACTCAGGGCCTCGGTCGGATTTCCATTCGCAGTTCTCCCCTCCGTGTACCGTTCGATGATTCTCCCCCGCATCGTGTCGCTCAAGTAGACCTGGCCCTTCAGGACGCTGCGGATCGCCGTCATGACGTTTTTCGTCGCCTCGCTCTTCATGACATATCCTTTTGCGCCGGCTCTGAGCGCCCTCTCTGCGTAGACCTTTTCGTCGTGCAAAGAGATAACGAGCATCTTGAGTTTTTCGTCCCTCGCAGCAAGATTCTTGATGAGCTCTAAACCGTTGCTGTCCTTCAATGAGAGGTCGATGAGGGCGAGATCGGGCTCCTTTTCGTAGATCACCTCCATGGCGGAGGAGGAGTCCTCCGCCTCGCCGACCGTCTCCAAGTCGCTCTCTCGGTTGATCAGCTGTGCATAGCCCTGTCTGACTATCGGATGATCGTCGATGATCACAATACGTTTTTTCATATTACACCTCACTCAACTTTTCTTTGTGAGGAACGGGCTGAAACTTCGGCACTCTGCAGGAGACCGTCGTTCCGGACGCCTCGCTTCCGAAAATGCTGAGCCGTCCGTTGATCATGTTGGATCTGAACTCCATGATCTTGAGACCGATCCCGTCTTTACCCCATTTTATGTTTCCATTGCCGTTGTCCTGTATCTTCAGCACGTACTCCGATTCATTCTCGTTCAGCTTCAGCTGCACCCGTTTCGCACCGCTGTGACGGCTTGCATTGCTCACCGCCTCTCTGGCGATGTGATAGAGCTGGGCGGCGGTCACCTCGTCCCGAATATCCTCCAGCAATTCGGTATCACAGCTGGTCTCGATCATATAGATAGATTCGGCGTAGGATGCGAGCTCCTTTAAGGCAACCGACAAACCCTGGTTTTGCAGAGTAACGGTGAGGAGGTTTTTCGCAATGTTCCTTGTCTGTATAATCGAATGATTCACCATATCGGAGATGTCTCCGACGATTCTCTCCGCCTCCTCTTCGCCCTTCTCGCTGAGCATGTTCTCGAGCAATTTCAGCTGGAGCTCTATACCGGTGAGATTCTGTCCGAGGCTGTCGTGCAGATCCTTGCCTATTCTCATGCGTTCCCGCTCGGAAATTTCGAGCACCTGCCGCTCGAGCCGCTTTCTGGCCGTAATGTCCCTGGCGATTATCGAGACTCCGGTCACCTTGTCGAAGGAATCACGGATGGGACTTGCCTTCAACGAGATATTGACGATATCTCCGTTCTTCTTCTGTCTAATGGTCTCGTAGTGGTCGACCTCTATATCGTTGCCGACTCGCTCGAGCACCTCCGGTATCTCGTTCGGGTAGAACGGGGGGGTGAGCACGGAGAGATTTTCCCCGATGATCTCGTCCTCGCCGTAACCGAAAATGGCGACGGCTCCCCTGTTCCAGCTCATGATCGTGCCGTCGAGAGAAGCTCCGATAGCCGCATCGCTCATGCTCTTGAGCGTGACCGAAAGCAGCTCCTCGTGCTTCTGCACCTTCAGCTCCATGCGGTGGCGGTAGAGCGCCATCTCGATCGTCGAGTGGAGATCGTTCTTGTGGGAGTTCTTGGTGATATAACCGTAGGGTTCGGTCTTCTTCGCCCGCGAGAGGGTGTGGTCGTCGGAAAATGTGGATAGGAAGATAAAGGGTATACGATGAGTCTTGCGCATCTCTTCGGCGGTCTCTATGCCGTCCATGCATCCCTTCAACTGCACGTCGAGCAGTACGAGATCGGCACTATGCTCTTCCAGCATTCGAAGCGCCTCTTTACCGGTGTCCACCGGACCGAGGACCTCGTATCCGAGGCCGCGGAGAGTGTTCATGATGTCGATGGCAACGATCTGCTCGTCCTCCACCATCAAGATGGTGGCCTGCTCTTTTTCGCCCTCCATGTGCGGCTATTATATCATATTGTTTATCTCTAGGTATGCCCCGAGCTGCACACCTGTCTCGAGAAAACCGGCCTTTCTCTTCTTTATACGGATATTCGCCAACACGACCTTCTTGTCTTCTAAAACACTCCACTTCTGCACGCTGAACGGGTCGTTTACCGAAAGTCCCACATCGTCGGCTATGGAGCCCTGGTAGACCTTCTTCACCGAATACCTGGTCTTCAAAAGGGAATCTACCGTCTTATCCACCTGCATTCCGAACAAGGGAGCAAAGAGATTCTCGTAGCGGTCTCTCTCGATGGCCTCCATCATCGGAATGCTCGGTCGCGTGTTCAGTGCGGCGTATCCCCTCTTCTGTGTCTCGCCCTCGATCCAGTCGATGCGCAGGAGCGTACCGGCCCCGTAACCGAGTATTACCTCTTGCGCCTCCACGACCGTGTCGACCTCCTCCCCGGCAATTGCCGTCAATGTGTCTCCCGGTCTCAATCCTATCTTGTCCGCAGGCCCTCCGGGATATATGTAACTTACCTCCAGTCTCCCGTTTACCCTTTCGAGGGCGGCCCCCAAAAAAGAGTGGCCGACCTGCTTGCCCTCGTAGAGATCGTCGAGTACCTTCAGCACCCACTTTGCGGGTATGGCGAAGTTGACTCCTTCGAACTGCTCTATTCCCGCATAGACGACACCGATGAGGTGGCCCGACTCGTCGAGGAGGGGGCCTCCGCTGTTGCCCTGATTGATCGGCACGTCGACTTGTACGACATCCCCCATCTCGAGAAAGCGTCTTCCCGTGGCCGAGACGATGCCGGAGGTGATGGTATTCTCGAGACCCGCCGGAGAGCCTATGGCATAGATGCGCTCCCCGGGCTGCTGGTCCAGGTTCGGGCTGAAGGAGAGCACGCTGTCCACCTCCCGCTCGACCTTGAGCAGGGCGATGTCGAAGGCCGGATCCCAGCCAACCACCCGTGCGGGGATCTTCTGCTTCGTGTTCTCCGAGGGTCGTACGTAGAGTCTGCTGTAGCCCTCGTAGGTGGGATCTACTTCGCTCCGGATCACATGGTAGTTCGTCAAGATGTACCCGCGCTTATCGATGTAGAAGCCGCTTCCGATGACCCTGTCGGGGAGACCCACCCCGCCCTCTATCTTCATACCGCGGTTTACCCAGATGGTGACGGTAGAGGAGATGAGCTCCGCGTGGCTGTAGGTTTTGTCAGGAACCGTATCCGGGCTCTCTTCGCCGGCGCGGCTCTCGAGCTCCTCCGTGAGCGCAGCGGCTACGGTACGCTTGTACTCCTCTCCGGCGAGTTCGCGCAACAACTCGAGCTCCTCTGATGAGAGCAGATCGAGCGACTCGAGCTCTCTGAGCGCCGCGAAAGCGGGGACCGGTGTATCCTTAGCTGCGAGAGAGAGCACGTAATCGGCACGCAGCTCTCCCAAGGAGAAAGACGGGGTAACATTCTCGGCAAAATCCGCCTGCGAGGCGGTTACCGCGAGGCTAATTGCACGGTCGTACTCTTTTCCATCGATCGCCTCGCGAAAACTCTTCTCCCACTGATCGAGGATGATCGTCCACAGCTCCTCGAGCTCCTCTTCCGGCACTTCGTTCCGATTGGAGAGCAGACGATGGTCCTGTACCGCCTGGGCGATCCTGCCGCCCAAGGCGTCCTCTCTTATATGCTCCGCAGTGATCTTGTAGAGTGCAGGTGGGTTGTAGCTGCTCTCCGAAGAGAGGCAGCCGCTGAAGGCCACCACGGCGAGCAGCGCCAAGGGAATCACAAGCATGTAGGCCCGCGGGATTCGATTTCTCATTCTTGTTCCACCTCGTTGTCTGCACGCCGGTTCTCGATACGCATTTCGTAGTCGAAGATTCCGTCTTCGTCGATGTCCCAGAGCCTCAACACGACATCCTCCTCGTATCTCTCGACGTACTCCGCCTTGTTGTTGCCGTTGCCGTCAAAGGAGATGATGCGCAGCTTTCCTCGCTCATATATCTCGGTGATCTCGTCGATACCGTCCCCGTCCACATCCCTCATCCGTCTCTGCAGCTCGGCCCCCGAATAGCTGCCGAGGATGCGCTTTTCCCGTGCAGAGCTGGGATAGAGTTTGCTCCTGCCCTCCTCCGCGGAGTAGAGCTGTGTCGACTCCCCCTCGCTGCGCTCTATCTTCGCCGCATATGGGAGGATGTCGTCGAAAGAGGGAAACGAAATTCCCCCCGGCAGGGACGGAGGAGAGAGCGGACTCCAGTCGTCCCCCGCGAAAAGATCGAAATCCAGCTCATAGGGAACCAGCTCTACATCGATCTTCTCGTTCTCGGAGACGTAGGTCGCCGAGACGAGGTTCGGATAACGTCCGTACGTGCCGATGGACTCGTTATGTGTCTTCTCCTCCTTCTCATGAAAGGCGACCTCTCGAGGCGAACCCTTCGAGAAACGTATGACGGTCTCGGGTCTTGTATCCTGATTCATGTCCCAGCTCATCTCTTCTATCTCTCCGGCCGCATAGCCGACACGCCTGTCGACGAAACCGTCTCTGTCCGTGTCGAGACGCAGCTCTCCGGAGAAATCGGCCATTCGCCGCATCTCGAATCCGGCAGTCCGAGAAATGAGCCGGAGAATCGAGAACTCCTCGCCGCTCAACTCGGCGGCATCCGAGGCGATTCGGTTCCACTCGGCTCGCAGCTCTTCGATCCGATTCTCTCCCTCATCGTTGCCGCCTATGGCCCTGGCCTCGAGCAAGAGACGGTAGAGACTGCTGAGCTGGTCGGGCTCCCATCGCCGCTCGTACTCGCTCAAGAGCTCACGCTGTCTCTTTTCTCCGAGACCCAGCCCGCGTACAGACAATCCACCGCTCATCTCCTGCTTGCTCATCTCCTGCTCAGGGGCAAAGGCAAACATCAATGCCTCTCTGAAGGCCTCTCTTCCGAAGAGCTGCTCGGGGTCACCCTCTAGCAAGGTCTCGATTGCCTCGCGGGCATACGCACGATCGTAGCGTATGCGCAGCATCTGCAGCTCCCCGTGTGCGGGAAATCCGGCCTGCGCCTGCCGAAGGGCGGCCACAGCTCTCTCGTCGAAGTCGAGCTTTCCGAGGACCCGTACGTAGAGGCTCGCCTGTGCGGGCTCATTCAGAATCGAGGGAAAGGAGGGCTGCATGAGATGATAGGCCTCCTTTGCCCGGTCGGTCCGGTAGTAAACAGCGGCGAGCATTCTTCTCGCCCCGGAGATATCGTATCGCTTCCAATTCGGATAGAGCAGCGCTCTCGAAAGATAATCTGCGGCCCTCTGAAACTGTTCCTGCCCGAGGGCGTACTCCGCCCGTATATAGAGCGCATCGGGGGTATGGCTGTCGAAGAGCAGCGCAGTTTCCGCGAGCTCGTCCGCCCGCTCGAGTTCTCCGCGGCTGTGTGCGCTCGCAGCGAACTCGAAGTAGATATCCGACAGCCTGCGGTCGTGGACCGTCACCGCCCCGGGGTCGACACTCTGGGCAGAGAGTGGCGGCTGGAAACCGGGGATAATGAGCACATGCACGAGCAAGAGAGCAGAAACACACGAGAGAGAGATGAGAGATCTATTCGCATTCCGCACTGCCCGCATACTGCCTCCTCTATTATCGCTACTCGGTGGAATCGCTGTCTTCGGCCCCGGCCTGCGAAGAGGCATGCTCTGAAGTATCCTGAGAGTCTCGGCTCTGAGCTTGCTGCGTTTCACCCATCTTCTGAGCCTCGCCGACCGCCTCGAGCGAAGCGGCCGAGCTGTACTCGGGAAAACCGAGCAGCTTGCGGATCTGCGCATCCTCGAGTGTCTCCTTTGCCACCAGCTCTTCTGCCATTGCGTCGAGCTGATCGCGATGTTCGGTGAGAATCCTTCGGGTATCCGTGAGACACTCGTCGAGAATCTCCTTTACCTCCGCATCGATCTTCTGCGCGGTGTATTCGGAGTAATCCTTGTGTTGAGCGATCTCCTTTCCTATAAAGATCGGTTCCTCCTCCTGTCCGAAGGAGACGAAACCGAGCTCCTTGCTCATACCCCATTCGGTGACCATCCGGCGCGCGATGTTGGTCGCCTGCTCTATGTCATTCTTGGTGCCGGTGGTAGTCTCGTAGTAAACAATATCCTCGGCAACGAATCCGCCCATGGCGATCTTGATACGGTCGGTGAGCCAACTGCGGTTTCTCGAATAGGTGTCCTTCTCCGGAAGCGACATGGCGAGTCCGAGAGCTTGTCCGTGAGGAATTACGGTGACCTTGTGGAGCGGATCAGCGTTCGGCAGGTAGTAGTGCAGAAGGGCATGTCCGGCCTCGTGGTAGGCCGTGGCCCTCTTGTCCTCGGGAGTAATGACCCGGGACTTACGCGCAATGCCGAGCAGGATCTTGTCCCTCGCCTCCTCGAAGTGGAGCCGCTCGACATAGCTCTTGTCTGCGCGTGCCGCAAAGAGCGCCGCCTCGTTCACCAGGTTTGCCAGATCCGCGCCGGAGGTGCCGGGTGTCGCCCGTGCAATCGTGTGGAGATCTACGTCCGGGGCGAGGTTGATCTTTCCGCAGTGGATCTTGAGGATCGCCTCGCGCTCCTTCACATCCGGCATATCCACCACCACCTGGCGGTCGAATCTGCCGGGCCTGAGCAGCGCGGGATCGAGGACGTCCGGACGGTTGGTGGCAGCGAGGATAATGACCCCCTCCTGAGTGTCGAAGCCGTCCATCTCCACCAGCATCTGGTTGAGGGTCTGCTCGCGCTCGTCGTGTCCGCCGCCGTAGCCTGCGCCTCTGGTGCGGCCGACGGCGTCGAGCTCGTCGATGAAGAGGATGCAAGGTGCGCTTTTTCGCCCCTGTTCGAAGAGGTCCCGGACGCGGCTCGCGCCTACGCCGACGAACATCTCCACGAAATCCGAACCCGACATGTGAAAGAAGGAGACCCCCGCCTCACCGGCCACCGCCTTTGCGAGGAGAGTCTTGCCGGTGCCGGGCATTCCCACGAGCAGGACTCCCTTGGGAATCTTTGCACCTATCTGAGTAAACTTCTGCGGTTTTTTGAGGAAGTCCACCACCTCTTCCAGCTCGTACTTCGCCTCTTCCTGGCCTGCGACCTCTACGAAGGTGATCTTCTCGCCGCCCTCGAGATACTCCTTCGCCTTGCTCTTGCCGAAGGAGAAGGCCTTTCCTCCCCCGCCCGAGACCTGGCGAAACATGAACCAGAAGAAGAGAAGGAAGAGGATCCAGGGGATGAGCTCCAGAAAGACCCGTCCCGGAGAGACTCCCTTAGAACCTCCTGAGATCTGCACGCCCTTGTCCCTGAGCAGGGAGAGAAGGGCGTCGTGATAGTAGGGGATCTTTGTGATGAAGCTGGTAGAGCCTCCCGTCTGATTCAGCAGTCGCCCCCGTATCTCGCTGTTGTCGAGAATGGTGACCGACTGCACCTGTCCGCTCTCGATGTACGAGAGGAAGGCTGAGTAGGTAATCTCGTTTACATCTCCGCCGCTGTTCATGATAAAGAGAAACACGAACATTACCACGAGTGCGAGCAAAAAGAAGAGGGCCATTCGATTCTTGCCGAAATCGAACTTGGGCGGACCCGGCCCGTCGTTCCTGTTGTCGTTTCTATTATTATTGTTATTCCGCGAATTACCTTTATTCGAACTCACTTTGCTCTCCAGTCAGACCTCTTGTATTCGGTAATACAGGCCGTTTTCGGGCTTCTCGCCTCCGAGCGAACCGATTACCGAGGAGGGCAGCTCATAAAGATTCAGGAGCGCCAGAATCCCGCGCCGGTCCTCCACCACCGGATACCGCCATCTCTCCCCGGAGGGAATCCGTAGACGCCCCATGAGCTCCTTGAGCTTCACCTCTCCTCCGGACAATCGGATGGTATCACCCTCCCTTCGTGAACGCAGCACGCATGGACCGAATGTACGGGAACTGTACAGCTCGACGCTCTTTCCGCTCTCCGCTGCCTCCGCTCCATCTTCTTCCAAAGTACCGCAGTAAACGAAGATACGAATTCCATCTCCGATTTCGACAACGCCTTCCTCTATCTTTGTAAGATAACTTTTTTTCTGCTCCCGTACAACATTTGTGCGGCAAAAAATGCGCCCGCCGCGCAAGTCCATCCGGATGCCGTGTCCCTCGGCGATCGCAGTCTCCTCCGCCTCACGATATTTCGCCCCATTCTTTTTCGCCTCATTATATATATCGTCGAAACTGCGGAAAAAATTGCGAAGAAAACGGTGCGGGAGCCGACGGGACTCTTCACCGTGGAGGTAATCCCACATTCGGTAGATAAGCCCGCGCCTCTGCGCATCCGTTGCCGCAGCGAATGCATCCGCATCGAAGCTAAGCTTTCCCCGTTCTCCGTTTTTCTGCTCTTCGATACTGAAATCAAGAACGCTCTCGGGCCCCCCGTGACTCCTCATCTTCTCAGCAAGCTCGGCAAGGGCACGTTCCATTCCGGGAAACACTGAACGTGCTACCGGCATCAGCTCCGTTCTCACCCTGTTCCTTAGGTAGGTCTGCGAGCTGTTGCTCGAATCGACGCTGTACTCCGCACCGATCTCGCTCAGATAGCCGCACAGCTCCCCCTTGCCGACAGAAAGCAGCGGGCGGAGAAACGGACCCCGACGCTCCGGCATGCCGGCAAGCCCCCCGGGTCCGGAGCCCTGGAAGAAGCGCATGATCTGAGTCTCCATCTGGTCGTCCAGGGTGTGGGCAAGCAGCACGTAGTCATCTTCCTCTGCTGCGGCCCCTTCGAAGAAATCGTATCTGAAAAACCTCGCCGCGGCCTCCGTACCTCCGTGCTTTTTTGCCCGCTCGGCGACATACCCGGCCGGGAGGTAGAGACTCATGAGGGGAATCTCCAGCGCGCAGGTCGTGCGGATGACCAGTGCGCCCTCCGCCGTTCGCTCCTCAGGGCTGCGTATTCCGTGATCGACAAAAAACGCCCGCAACCGAACTCCCATTCTGTCGCGAATCGCCGCTGCGATGTAGAGGAGGGCCGTTGAATCGGGGCCGCCCGAATAGGCTATGCTGAGGCGGGCTCCCTTTTGCACACCGAGCTCACGGAGTCTCTCCCTCACCTTCGTCGACAACGTTTTTTCTGTTGAACTCATTCATCACCCTCTGCAGAGGCTCTTCGAAGATCCGGTAGAGCGCCTCTGCGGCACTCCTTATCCCCTCGTCGAGCTTCTCTCGCTCATCGCCCTTCGGACTACCGAGCACGTGGGAGATCACCGCGGACTTGTATTCAGGGCGTCCTACACCTATATATACGCGCAGGAAATCGGCCGTTCCGTATGCTTGGATCAGAGATGCGAGACCGTTGTGACCCGCGTTTCCGCCACCCCTCTTTATCCTGCACATACCGGGTGCGAGATCGAGATTGTCGCATACGACCACGATGTTGTCCGCGGTTGCCTGAAACTTTCTTATGATAACGGGGACCACGTCCCCCGAGCGGTTCATGAAGGTATACGGCTCGACACATACCGCCTTTTGGCCGCAGCAACGCCCCTCTCCGGCTCTGTACTTCTTTCCGAGCCCCTTGGAGAGAGGGATGTCGACCCGTTCGGCAAAGAGCTCTACCGCCTCGAAGCCGACATTATGCCGCGTACCGTCGTATTTCTTTCCGGGATTTCCTAAACCGATAACGACCAAGGGAGCTGTGTTTACTCCTCGGACTCTTCGGCTTCTTCTCCCTCTTCGCCCTCGGCTTCTTCGCCTTCGGCTGCCTCACCCTCTTCGCCTTCGAGGACTTCCTCTTCTTCTTCTTCTGGTTCGGGAATCTCGCTAATGGTGGTAACCGTCACGACTACCTGATCCGGATAGTTGAGTATGGTCACTCCTTCGGGCACGTTCAGCTCTTCCACGTGAAGGGTGTCCCCGATCTGCATGTTCTCGACATTGATTTCAATCTTATCCGGGATATTCTTCGGCGTACATTCTACCTCGATCTCGTAGAGACGCTCTTCGAGCACACCGCCTTCGAGCACGCCCGCCGGGGTACCGATGACCTCGACTGGGACATGTGTTCGCAGAACCTTGCCCTGCTCGATCTCGTAGAAATCCACGTGGGTGACGAAGCTCCTGATGGTATCTTCCTGGAAGTCCTTAACGAGGACTTCGTGCTCTCCGTCGTCGAGGGTGAGCACGATGATGGTATTTTCTCCGAGCTCCTGCATCTTCTTCTCGAACTCGTTCTTCATGATGGAAATGGTCCGATTCTGATCCTTTCCGTACATTACGGCAGGGATCCTGCCTTCGCGCCTGAGCCGGCGTGAGGCGCCCTTCTTCAGTTCTTTTCTTTCGAATGCTTCAAGCGTTTCCCGCTTCATTGTTTTGCTCCTTTGCCAATTCTTCCTGTTAAGTATACTGGGGCGGTAGGATTCGAACCTACGAATACCGGCACCAAAAACCGGT
>CAYFVU010000064.1:0-20362 GCA_964346645.1 uncultured Spirochaetaceae bacterium
AGCATCAGCTCCCTCTGCGCAAGACTCTTCTTGAGCCCCTGCTCGAGCTCCCACTTCTCTACGGCCCTGCGATCCATCTCCGGCGAGTAGAATATATACTGATTCTTGCCCGACTCCTTCGCGCTGTACATTGCGAGGTCGGCGTGTTTCGTCAGCACATCGGGAATGTCTCCGTCCTCCGGCAGCATCGCAATGCCGATGCTCACTCCGACGTTTACGAAGGTCGAGTTCTCCTCCTGTTCGATGCGGTACGCTTCGCGCACCGCCCGCAGGAGCTTCGCGGCGATTTTCGCCGCATTCTCTCTCTTTTTGATCTTGCTGAGCAACACGACGAACTCGTCTCCGCCGAATCGGTAGACCGAGTCGCTCTCCCGCAGATTGCTCCGCAGACGTCTCGCCGTCTCGATGAGCAGCTTATCCCCGGCCTCGTGGCCGAGCGTGTCGTTTATCTGTTTGAATCCGTCGAGATCGAGAAACATCAAGGCGGAGCGAAGTCCTGCATGCTCGCGAAGCGTCTTCAGGACGCTCCGGATCTCCTTGTTGAAGAGATCTCTGTTTCCCAGCCCCGTGAGCTTGTCGTGATAGGCGAGGTGACGAAGCTTGCGCTCGTTGTGCTTGCGCTGCGTGATGTCGCGGAGGATGCAGGTCATCGTCCTGCCGTGCAGATCCTTGGAGTTGCCGAAGGACATCTCCATCGGAAAGATGCCGCGGTTCTTGCTCTTGCCCAGGACCTCTATCGTGATGTCCAGGCCCCACTCCTTTCGGTCCTCCTCGTCTATGAACAGGTACTTCCTGAACTCCTTTGCGCTTCTCGCGAAGACGCCGGGAGGGAAGAGAAGGCTGAAGTGCTGGTCCATGACCTCCTCTTTGCTGTAGCCGAAGGTCTTGCGAACCGCGTTGTTGGCATAAAAGACGATGAAGTCCTCGTCGAGACGGATTATCGTCTCGCTTATCGTTTCGGAAAGCGCGTCGTAGTTCTCTTTCGCTTCCTGCAGCTCCTCGAAGAGGCTTCGATTGTAGGTGAGGTCTCGAATCAGCAGCACCAATACGAGATTATCGTCTTTGCGATAGGCGTAGAGGAGCCCTTCGAGAGATTTTATCTCTCCCTCCTTTGTAGTCGCGCGAAAGACCACGATGTCATCCACACTGTCCACGTAGGTGTCGAGTTTCTCGCGGAGTGCACGGGCCATTGCGTCGCGAATACCCTTGTGGTACTCCTCGGGAACGAGAGAGAGAAAGCTGCTTCCCTCGAGCTCCGATTCGCGGTAAGAGAATATCTTGGTGAAGGCAGGATTGACCGAGACGATGTTTCCTTCTACATCGAGCTCGACTACCGAGTCGGAGGTGTTCTCCCTTATAATGGTGTAGTTCGTCTCCTCTTCGGTATCCGGGTTTATCTCGAAGGTACACTCTCTGATAAAGTCGCGAAGCAAACCGTCGAATAGTGAGCTCTCGCGTTTCTTTCTAGTGTGGTCCTTTTCGGCATCGATGTCGTTGGCGGCAGTGGATTCGAGCGATGAGTAGCCGTCAGAAGCCTTGGAACTCACCACGTTTCTGTAGCTGCGAATGGAGGTATCGCAGTTATGCAGTCGTTTTTCGACATCATCGAGTGTCTTCTCGATTTTAGACAACATTTGGTGGTGCAACATGCAATAGTATGATATGTCACCGTGATGCCACGGTCAAGTTGAAATCGTCGGTGTATGAATGGTTTTACCGATTCCCATGTGCTACAATACGGCGTAATGAGCATCGAGGACGAGGAGCATGAGTTCGGGCGAGGGGAGAGTAGGCGGTGGTGAAGGAGTTTATTTTGCACAGAACTCTCGTGTGTGCCTGTGTCTTCGCATCTTTATGCGGCACGGCCGCAGTGGCGGCGGAGGTCGAGCTGACTCTCTCTTACCCGATCATCAAGAGACCGTTGAGCTCCTCTGAGCTGCAAGAGAGGATTGCCGATCGCGGAGATAAGCTCTCCGAAGA
This sequence comes from uncultured Spirochaetaceae bacterium, assembly GCA_964346645.1. Lineage (GTDB taxonomy): Bacteria > Spirochaetota > Spirochaetia > DSM-16054 > Sediminispirochaetaceae > CAYFVU01. The sequence goes on from CAYFVU010000064.1 coordinate 1,981, forward strand.
GACGATTGTGAGAGCGGCCGGCGGCGAATACGAGCTCGCGGTAATAGGTGTGCATGTGCTCTCCGCCGAGACGGGAGCGGGGGCAGGGGCAGGGGAAGATGATGCTTCCGGTATGGCAGGCGGCGCCGCCGCCGGTGGTGCGAAAGAGTCCGGGGTAACAGAGCTCGAGGAGCTCGTGGTGGACATGCGCAGCATCCCGGTGGGTTTCACCGTCTCGCTCTACTATCTTCCCCCCTTCGAAGTGACGAAGAAGACGCGGTGGTTCGACGGGCCGGGAGCACGGGGACAGTGGTTCGACCCGTGTGTGCCCCTTTCGTTCGAAGAGGGAGAGCTCACCGGGGTGTTCGACTTGAGCTCCGTGGCGCCGCTCGGGTCCGGCACCAGCCGCTACTTCCTTCTGGAGATCCGGGCTCCGAGATCGGAGTATTCGCCGGACGATTTTCCCCTGCGCCTTTACCTGCGCACCGCCGAAAACCGTGTGCGGCCGGTGCCCCGGTTGCGGATAGTGCCTTTCCGTTTCGATCTGCCGCAGGAACACTCCCTCCCGTTCCTCTCCAAGTTGAAGGGCGAGGACGTGTTCGAACAGCACCGTTTGCACGGCCTCCTCCCCGAAGAAGAGAGAGGGTTGTGGCTCGACTACCTCGAGCTGCTGCGGGAGCACCGAATAGTTCCCTACAATCCGGATCCCGAGGGCGGGTTCGATGCGGAGACCTTCGAGGCGATCTCCCTCCCTTTGTATCGCGGGGAGCTCATCGCCGGTGCTGCACCGGCACCGGCGATACGTTTCCCGACCAATCGAAACGAGCGCGGCAGTGCGGAGCGGAGAAGTTTTTTTCGTAATGTCGCCGAACGTCTCAAAGAGGAGGGCTTGCTCGACCGGGCGTTTTACTACGTGGACGACGAGCCGCTCATGGACGATTACACCCGGCTGATCGAGGATGCGAAGGAGATCCGCAGCTCGGTTCCTCGGCTGCGGACGCTGGTCACCGAGCCGTATACGCACCGTCTCGAGGGATTGGTCGACATCTGGTGTATCGACATCCCCATGTACGATCCTGCGCTGCCGGTTTTTCCCCTCTACGGCAAGGGGTCGGGATTGCAGCCCGAGTTCCAGGTGAGCCATGGCGTGCACAACTACGATCGTGAAAGGGAGAAGGGGCGGGAACTGTGGATGTACAGCTGCACGTCCGCGCAGGTCATGGACTACCCGAGCCTCTTTATCGACACCGTGCCGGCGGGCCGGCGGATAATTCCTTGGATCCTCCATCACTACCGTGCAACGGGGATGATATACTTTCGCCTGACCCATGCCTACAGGAATGGAAATGATCCGTGGGAAAATCAGTACTACTTCGGAGCCAACGGCGACGGCACGCTCCTCTACCCTGCGCATCCCGATCTTCCCTGGTTCGGGGAGCACGGCGCAGTGGCATCGCTGCGGATGAAGCTGCTGAGGGACGGACTGGAGGATTACGAGTATCTCCTCCTCGCCTCCGGAGAGCGGGGCGGGAGCGTTTCCTCCGGTGGCAAAAAAGATCCGGCAGGCGAGCTCGTAGACTCTCCGCTCTCCTGGGAGAAGGATCTTTCGCGAATCGCAGAACTGCGCGAGGATATCGGCATGGAGATAGAGGAGCCGGGGAGCTCCGTCGAGCAGGAAGAGATGGATTACAACCAGCTCTCACAGCCTTCGGTCACTTTGGATTACTGGTTTATTCCGAAGTGGGCCTCGCCTTCGAACGAGAGCTCGGAGCTGCTGGTTCCCTCGTACCGTCACCTCCTCGCATCCGTCCTGGATACGGGACATCGAAGCTCGAACATTGCCTCTCGAGGACGCTGGCAGGTCTACCTGCAGGCGGGGCCCCTGCTCGGGCTCTTCGATGCCTCTATTGACTACGGGGGGTATTCGGCGGTGGGTTGGACGGTCTCGCTCGAGACGGCGGGAAGGCTCGAGAGGAATTGGCTCGTTCCGTATATGGGAATCGAAACCGGAATCGTTACGGGCAGTCACGATTCGAAGGCGTTTACCGGATTCGCAGGCAGCGTTCTTGCGGGAATGCATCTCTGGACAACCGAGCGGGCATCACTGGCGGTCGGCGGCGCCTGGACACACAGCACGACAAGTGCTGTGCCTATGGCCTTTCGCGGTACGTTTGCCTTCGATTTCGTGCTCGACTAAAAAGAAAGCGGGCCTCCCGGAGATGTTGTGGGTAATCCGAGGGGAGGCCCGCAGCAGAAGCGGTGCGGTGTAAGGCCGTTGTGTCGGTAAAAAGCGTAAGGCCGATGAAAAACAGGTCCGCGCCACTGGCGATATGAAAAAGCTCTTCTCGTCTTCGTTGACTGTAATATTAGTAAATTGACAAAATAAAGTAAATAGCTTTAAGCGCGTTTTTCGCGGAATTTATTGAAAAGTCTTCGATGCTTGTTTCTGTGTTTCCCGGATTATGAGTGATGATGCGGGTGACGGTGTGAGCCGCACATGCGAGTATCGCTTGTTAATGGCCTTTACCTACCAGTAATTCGGGAGTAAAATGAAGGTAACAAATCTTATTGTAAGGAGTCTGCTATGAGAAAACAGTGCGTTACTCTCGTAGTGGTGCTTCTCCTTGCATTCATCTTGTTATTGCCTGCATATGCGCAAGAAGCAGCGCCCGAAGAGGAAAATTCCTACGGTACACAAGGTACTATGGAGTTGGGATTGAATGGATCGGTATCCTTCCCGATCTTATTCGTGGATGCCCCCTCTGAGTTTCCCGACGAAGCGGGACCGACCAATGTCACTCTCCAGCCCTTCTTCAAGTACTTCTTTCAGGATCGAATCCATGTAGATCTCACCTGGCTCTACTCGATGTCCTACGCGGAAGAGATCGAGTACGTTCAGCCGGAGTCGGAACAGACGATGAGCGTCTTCTTTCCGAGCGTGGGATACACCTATCCCCTTGCCCCGCAGTTTCAGGTGGATGCGGCCCTCAACCTCGGCTTCCTCTCCTACACGGTAGATGACGAAAGCGAAACCGCCTTCTCCTACGGGCTCAAGTTTATGGCTCTATCCCCCATTTCAGAGAGTGCAGTCATAGGGGTAGGCATTGTCCTCACGTGGTCTGCTATCGATTATGGTGATGAAGATGTTACCATTCTGCAGCGGACAATGCCGATTCAGGTGTCTTTCTACTTCTGAGATATAGGAGGGGGAGAGAATGCCGAATAAGTCTTATCTGTGGGGGCTTTTGATTCTGGCCGTTGTGCTCACCGGGTCGTGTGTCACCGGTCCAATGCAAATAAACCCGGTATATGCAACAAGAAGCAACAGACAGGTCAGCGGTGAAATCTCTTTCGGAGAGGTAAGGCATCCGGCTCCTAAATACGTCGGCACGTCTTCCATGGGTGCAGTGGAGCTACCGGGTCCCGTTGCAGCTTTCTGCGCCGAATCCCTCCAACAGGAGCTCGAGGCATACGGTTTTTCTATTGACGAGAATGCACCGCTCGAGGTAAACGCAGAAGTGCTGCAGGCGGACACCGTGTGGAGACAGCAGGGCCGGGCGGGCGTGTTCGGCAGCACATTCGCGCTCAGGTTCGTTCTCCGGAATAGGGAGGGTGAGGAGGTGTATCGACAGATCCACCGCGGATCCGCTTCTCACAGCCAATCCTACGGCGGGTACCCTGCCAGCGCGAGCGTCGTCGACGCCCTTGCAACCGCCTACGAGAGATTCCTCAGCGACGCAAAGCTGCAGCAGGTGCTCGTTCAGAACAGATCCATCAACCTCTACGGTGAACTTGCCTCGGCGGGAGAACAAGAAAGCGCATACGAGAATGAGATCTATCGAGATTACAGAACTGCGCTGCAGGCCGTGGGTCCCGATCTCCTCGCCTATATGCAGAACACGAAGTTCGACGCGGTATATGCGATTTTCGGCTTCAAGAATCTCGACAACAGACGCAACCGGCTGTCGGTCGAGATAGAACGGGAGCTCCGGGGACTGCTCGCGAAGGAGCGGTTTCAGGTAGTTACTCGCGATATCGACGAGATCATGGAGGAGCAGAAGTTACAGCTCTCCGGCCTCTTCGATGAGAACAAACGGGTGGAGATAGGTCAACTCGCAGGAGCTACGCACCTGATCACCGGCTCGCTCTATCACTATCCTTCCGATGGGGTTATCACGATGCGTATCGAGCTCGTTGAGGTAGAGACCGGCCTCGTAGGTGCCTCGTTTACCACGAATCTCCTCGCAACACAGAATTACGTCGACATGGTCACGGCACAGCCGTGACCATGTCGAGCATCGTCGAAAACATTGGAATTGCTTAAAAAACGGTTCCCACCACGAAGTAGATGGTGAAGGGCATCCATCCGTCGGTCTTGATATTCTTGAAATCCGCCTCAACATCGGTATCCACTTCTATTCCGGTGATGCTGTCGTCTTGAATTGTCCGGTAGTAATCGAACCTTGCCATGCCCCCCACATAGAGCTGCTCCTGCACCCAGTAGGCGGCGCCGCCGAAAACTCCTATGTTGATGTAGTCCTGAGAGACTTTTATGGAGGGATCGTCTATATCTATGGTGGCACCGACGTAATCCACCGCAGTGCCTGCGAATGGCTCGAACAGCGGATTCTCGAGAGGTATGTAGTATCGAAAAACGGGCCCGATCTTGTAGTATGAGAAATCGTAGTTTCCCGATGAGTCGGGGATGGAGTCTCCGTCGACCTCGAGATTGCTGGTATCGCCCCCGCTGCCGACATAGCTGAGCTCTAATCCAACTTCGAAGCCGTCGAAGTTTACGCCTCCGTATGCCCCGAATCCCAGCGAGATGTCGTGGGTAAGATCCGCCTCCACCTCTCCTTTGCCGAGCATATCGGATTCGACATCAGAAGTGAAAACCGGGTCGGAGAAGCTGAAGAGGTTCACACCGATCTCGCCCTCAACCCTGAACTCTTGCGCGGACAGCACGCCTGAGATTGTGAAAAGCAAAGCGAAGAGAATAGTGGCAGGCCTTCCGCAGTAGGTAATAGACTTCATACGCTACCTCCTGGGAAATGCTAATATGTCTTATAGTATACCCGCTATGTATCTTCTGCAACAAAAATCGACGGCGGTGTCTATAGTGGTGGTAGCGGCTATGACGGCTGTTTTACCTCAGGGGGTCTCGTTCAGGCTCCAGTTATAGCGGTACTCGACGCTTCCGGAATACTCGTTGAGCTCCTGCAAGGTCTCCTCGTCCGCAAACCTGCGCAGATGGGTGAATACGCCCTCCAGCGAGTCGCCGAAATCCTCTTGAAACCAGTCGTAGATACTCGATAGGTAGAGGGTATCATCAATGTAGGCGACTCCGCGGTCGCTGTTGATGTAACGGCGGGCGCCTTCGTCGAGCATCCGTTCGGTTTCGCTTTCGGTGTATGCCAGATCCGGCAGGTCGGGGCAGCCGATGCTCGCGCAGTTCACCGCGTAGTGAATGCGCGGGTCTTCCCAGATGGGACGAAGTATGCGGTGCTCCACGTCGTTGAGGGAGAGCTGCTCTCCCTCTATTTCGAGCACCTCTTTTTTCCAGGGGCCGCGCGAGAAGAGTCCTCCGATTTTGATATCCTTGATGGAGTCGACGGGATAGTGCTCGAGCACCAGTTGGATGGTCTTCGCGTTGTAGAGGTTGATCCAGTAGGCCTTTTGGCTCCGGCGAGAGAGGTCGCTCACCGCCGTCCCTTCTAGCATTCTAATGTAGGAGTCGAGCCTCCGCCTGTCCTCTGGAGTCACTTCCGCATAGGGAAGCACGTTCATTCCGAGAGAGTCGCTGTAACGCACGTACTTCTTTAAGAATGCGTCCCAGATCGAGTGGTCTACCCTGAGCTTGCTGCTCGGGTCGTGTGCGGTCCACTTTTCCCAGAGCTCGGCCTGGGGAGCGGCACTCAGTGGAACTGCGAGCGTTGCAGTAAAGAGGATACTCAATATGAGCGTGAACCATGCGTGTACTCTCATCTACCTTAAAGATAGTGTTCCTGAAGAGCCCTGTCCAGAAAGGCGTACAAAATTTATAAAAAATGTAATGTATTTGCACGCCAAGTACCGGATATTCCGGCCGTGTCGAGCACCGCCTCGAGGCGAAACCCGACGCGGTGATGTGCATCGACTGTAAAAAGCCTCCGAAATGGAGCTCAGAGATCTCCCGATTCCCTCGGCAACGGGTTGAAGGAGAGATGATCGAGGTTGACTGTCTCGCCTAGTAGAGTACTCTCTTATCCCAGCCACTTGGACAGGATGCGCCGGTACTCCGGGCTCTTCTTCAGCTCCTCGAGCGTCATCGAAAATTGATCGATGTAGTGCTGGTCGGTGTCGGTGCTGAAGACCATGTAGATGTCGCCGGAGATGTCCTTCATCTCGAGGACCGCCTCGAACTGCGAGGCGTCGTAGCCCTTTGACTGGATGTGCCTGGTTGCTTGAGAGGCGGTGAGGGCGATGAGGTCGACCTTCTCGTTCAAGAGGGCGGAGAAGTTGCTGCCCTGCTCCTCGACGGGAAAGAGCTGCTCTCCCTCGTTCAGGTTCCGATCCTTGAAGTAGTCGTGCTCGAAGTTGTCCTCCACTACGCCGATGCGATAGTGCATCGCATCCTCGATCGTTTTCGGGTTCACATCGCTGCGGCCGCCCTTGCGGTACAGATACATCCGGTCGGTAAAGAGGGGGCCGACCCAGCGGAAGAGCTGCTCTCGATCTTCGGTACGCAGCATCGAGTAGAGGAGGATGTTCGGCTCGCGCAGAGCGATGTGGTAGGCCACGGTCCAGGTCATGAACTCGATTGGCCAGTGGAGGTCGAGCCGCTGCAGCAGCTGTTGGAGGATCTCGGTGGAAATGCCGGTAGGATTTCCGTTTTCGGTGTAGTTGTACGGCGGCATTTGCTCTGCGATGATAAGGGGTGCGGTTTTGTACTGCTTTGTCTCCCGCTCGAGCCCTGCGAGGTTGTCGCGGTTGGTGCTCTGCAGTGCGGTGAGGCTGTCCACGGAAGCTGTCACCGCCTCTATTTCGCTCGAGATGGAGTTGATCTGCTCGAGGTTCTTTTCGGCGAGCCCGGAGAGCTCGGACATGAACTCCTCCACGCTGTCCATGCGGCCGTTCATCTCCTCGGCAGATGACTGGACGTCCTGACTTATCTCCTTCAAGTCGGTGAGGGAGGTGTTGATCTCGTCGCTGCTGGTCGACATTTCGCTCATGCCGTTCATCATTTCGCTCATGCTGTCGGAGAACTCTTGGATCCGCACGAGGATGTCGTGAATCGTCGAACCGGTCTTCTCGGCAATGGATGACATGGTCTCGATGTTAGTCGATATGTCCTGCAGCTCGTTGGTGATGGAGCGAGAGTTCTCGCCCGTAGTTTCGGCGAGGCGCCGAATCTCCTCGGCCACAACTGTGAAGCCCTTGCCCGACTCTCCTGCGTGGGCCGCCTCTATGGCCGCATTCATGGAGAGGATATTGGTGTTGTCGGAGAGGCTGTTGATTACCTCGGTCATCTCGTACATGGTGGAGGTGGACTGCGAGATCTTGCGGCTGCCCTCGAGGGTGTTGTCCATGTTCTCTTTTCCCTCTTCGGCGAGCCGGACGAGCTGCTCGATGCTGCTGCTGTGTTGCTGCATGCGCTCGGTGATGTTCTGGATCGTCGCGTGGGTCTCCTCGACCGCGGCGGAGGACTCGCTGACCGAAGAAGACTGGGAGGTGATCAGCTGCACCACGTTGTCGAGGTGGCTGTTTATCCCCCGTATATCCTCGTTCGACCGGGAGAGGCTCTCGTTGAGCGTGGAGAACTCCTGTTGGAGGCCCTGCATGGTCTCAGATATCCGCCTCACGAAGCCGTTGATCTCCTCGGACTTCTCCGAGAGCTGTTGTCCGATATTCGCCCCGAACTTCTCGATGTTCCGCATCCTCAGCAAGAGGATGTTGAACCTGTTGATGAAGGAGCTGTAGGCGCGCGATAGCTCGCCTATCTCGTCGCGGCGGACTGATGAGCCGACCTCGCTCAGGTCTCCCTTCCCCTTGGTGAGCGAGTTCATCTGGCCGGTGAGCTCTCGGAGTGGAAGCACTATCTTACGGTGAAAGAGGATTATCGCAATTGCCAAGAACAGCAGAAGGCAGAGCGCATAGACGCCGAACTCTGCGAGGGCTTCCGTGAAGCCTCTGTTTTCCATCACGAGGCTGCGAAGTCCGGCAGCCGATGCAAAGATTGCCAGGCCGATTGTGCCAACTATCAACGACAATCTAAAACTCAGGGATCGCCACATGGTTTGTTCTCCTCCATGGTCTACGTACAGGATACCGCATTTTTCGTATATGTAAATGGTATTTCAAAAAGAGTTATTTTGTTAATAAGGAGGGATCCCCTCAAGCTCTAACCTGTCCCCCTCCTCCGCCTCCGGCAACGGTTCTATCGCCCTGGGGAAGAGTCCGCCGGTCCAACCGAGAAAGAGGCCGTAGTTGGTCACAGGGATGCCGAGGCGGGTGATCGCCGAGACCCGCGCCTCCATCGCCGTCCGGTTGGTCATACAGCCGGCGCAGTGGATGACCATGCTGTAGTGCTGCAGCTCCTCCTCGGAGGGCAGGCTCCGGGCGAAGTCGAATTCGACTTCCTCCCTGACGAGCTCACGATATAGCCGTGGAATCTTGACCGTACCGATGTCATCCTCCTGACGATGGTGGGAGCATGATTCCATGACGAGCACTCTTCCTCCGGGCCTGACCTCCTCCATGTGCCTAAGTCCCTCGAGGAGGCTGTGGAGCTCTGCCTTCTTGCGGGCGAAGAGAATGGAGAAGGAGGTTAGCGGCTGATCCTCGGGAATCGCAGCGGCCACCTCGCGAAATGCCTGGCTATCGGTGATCACCAGCTTCGGCCGTTCGGCCAGCCTGCCGTAGAACTCCGGCAGCTCCTTTTCAGTGACCGTCAGCGCGGCGCAGCCGCGGTCGAGGCAGTCGCGGATCGTCTCGGCCTGAGGAAGGATAAGACGGCCCTTCGGCGCGGCGGAGTCAATTGGCGCCACCAGGAGGAAGAGGTCTCCAGGTTCGGCGATTCCGTCGAGGGGACTACGCTCGATGCGGATCTCTCCTTTGAGTTTCTCTATCTCGGCATAGAGGGATTCAAGGCCGGTGCCGCTCATATTGTCTATATCTACGGCGGGCCGGGCGGCAGACTCTGAGGAGGTCCAACTCCGCTTCTCCTCGTGCAGACCGCGGTCTGCGTATGTGCGGACGAAGATCACAGGGGTGCTGCCCTTTTCGAGCCGATTGAGCAGGGCCCTCTCTTCGTCGCTCGGTGCAAGGTGAGCGGGGGTGACGAAGAGGAGGAGGTCGGCCGCGACGGCGCGCTGAGCGCTGCGTCTGACACGCTCGGCGCCGAGCTCGCCCTCGTCGTCGAGACCGGCGGTGTCGGTGATCGCCACAGGACCGAGGGAGCCGAGCTCCATGCTGCGGGTGACCGGGTCGGTCGTGGTGCCGGGTTTCTCTGAAATAATGGAGGCCTCGCGGCCGAGCAATCTGTTCATAAGCGAGGATTTGCCTGCGTTCCGCATGCCTAGCAGGACGATGCGCGTGCGTTCTGCCTGTGGGGTTGTGTTCATTTTACTGCTCCTTTCACTTGTGCCGGACGCAGCGCCCCGCCGCGGCGAAAGCTCAACCTTCGTCCCACGCTGCGGACCCTCATGTCCAGGCATCCGATGCACTGCACGCCGCTCTCCTCGAGGCAGATCTTTCCCGGATAGAGCAGGTACTTCGCCTTCTGTCCAATCGGCGTGAGATTCGGCATGAGGACATTGGCCCCCGCGGCGAGGCACCGCTCCCGCCCATCCGGTGCGAGCGATCCTGCGGCGGTAGTGGCCGGCATGTGAACCATGGGGAGGAGTATGCGTACCCGCGCGATCGCTTGTAGAGTGAGATCGAGCGGTCGCTGCGCCGCGCCGCCGAGCGGGGTCTGCTCGTGCGGAATGAAGGGGCCAATGCCCACCATGTCGGGCTGCAGATGCCGGGTCAGCAGGGCGTTCTGCTCACGGATCTGCTCCGTTTCATCGGGGAGGCCTACCATGTATCCTGTGCCGGTCTCATAGCCGAGTCCCTGCAGAGATTCGAAGGCGCGGAGACGGTGCTCGAGGGGGATGCCCGCCCGCAACCGCCTGTGCAGCTCCGGATCGGCGGTCTCGAAGCGGAGCAGGTAGCGGTCGGCGCCGGCTCGGCGCAGCTGTGCATACTCGCTTCTGCTCTTGATGCCGAGGCTGAGGGTAACCGCAGCCTCCCCGCGGCTATACTCCTTGATCCAGGAGGTAATCCGCACCGCCTTCTTTACGCCCCAATGAGGATCCTCTCCTCCCTGCAGGACGAAGGTGCGGAGCCCCCGAGCAAAGCCCTCTCGAACCGCCTTTTTAATATCCTCATCCTCGAGCCGGTATCGCTGCACATTTTGGTTGCTTCGGCGGATACCGCAGTAGAGGCAGTCGCGGCTGCAGTAGTTGCTCACCTCGATGAGGCCGCGCAGCAGTACCTCGTCTCCGTGTACCTCTCTGCAAACCTCGGCCGCTCGCTGCATAAGACTAAAAGAATCGCTGGTCATACGGTTTTCCATGCTCGTATCGCCTCGCTCGTTTATTTGTAGATGTCGCGCGCTCCTGCGGCGACCCTCTGCAGCGATTCGTCGAGTGGCTCGGCGATGGAGGAGGGGAGGGCTCCCTTCACCTGCTCGATGAGCTCCAACCCATTTTGTCTCGTCTCTTCCCCTGCGTAATCGTAGAGATACTCGGAGAAGGAGAGCATGGCGTTCGGCGTGCAGTACTGCTTTATCAGCCCCGGTTTGGCGAGGTCCATGAAGTCGGCTCCCACCCGACCCCTGCGGTAGCAACCCGTGCAGAATGAGGGAATGTAGCCGTCTTCAGTAAGCGAGTAGATCACCTCCTCGAGACTGCGGTGGTCGCCGAGGGTAAACTGCGCCTCTTTTTCCTCCTTCTCGGTTGCCTCATCGTCTCCGTACCCTCCGGGGGAGGTGCGGGAGCCGGCAGAAATTTGACTCACTCCGTAGCGGAAGAGCTCGGTGCGCATGTTCCTGCTCTCCCGTGTGGAGAGGATGATGCCGGTGTAGGGCATGGACACACGGATGGTTGCTACGATCTGCTTGAATACTTCGTCCTGTACCGGATAGGGCACATGGGTGGAAACCGGAGCGCCGGAGGCCGGTTCGAGCCTGGGGACACTCACGGTATGCGGGCCACAGCCGTAGCGCTCTTCGAGGTGTGCACCGTGTGCCATCACGGCGAGTGTGTCGAAGCGGTAGTCCGCAAGGCCGTAGAGCACGCCGATTCCTACGTCGTCTATGCCGCCCTTCATCGCCCGGTCCATCACCTCCAGACGGTAGCGGTAATTCGATTTGGGGCCGGAAGGATGGTAATGCTCGTAGAGCTCGGGATCGTAGGTCTCCTGAAAACAGGTATAGGTTCCTATCCGGCTATTCTTCAATTCCCGGAACTCCTCGGTCTCCATGGGGGCTATCTCCACGTTGATCCGCCTTATTCCTGCCGAGCCGTGACGTGCTTCGTAGGCGGCGGCGATGGCACGCTGGGTGAACTCAAGCGGGTACATTTCCGACTCGCCGCAGAGCAGGAGGAGCCGCTTATGGCCCTGGCGGAGAAGGGCCTCGGCCTCGTCTCTGATCTCATCCATGTTAAGACTGCGGCGAGGCATCTCTCCGTTATCGCGGCGGAATCCGCAGTAGAGACAGTTGTTGCTGCAGTGGTTTCCCGTGTAGAGGGGAGCAAAGAGCACCATCCGCCGTCCGTAGATCTCCTCCTTCACGTATGCGGCGGTCTGCAGGAGGCGGTTGCGCTGTTCCGGATCGCGTATATTCAGAAGCGCCGCGGCCTCTTTCATAGAAAGGCCCTGCAGGCGCTCGGCCTTACGGAGAATTGCATCAAGACGGTCGTAGCTTGGGGCAGGAGTTTCGCTCAGTTCGCGGATCGCGTCGTAATCAAGAAATGTCTTGGGTAGAGTCTTCATCGATCACCTCTCGGTATTTGGTCAGCACCGATTTGACCTGCACGCCGGGCAGGCGGCCGATTTTCCCGGTCATGGCGCCGATCTCGTCGGTGGTTCCCTCGACTATGAGAGAGATGATCCGTATTCCCCGCTCGCGAATGGGCAGGCCCTGACGGCCCAGAATAATGTTCCCGTATTCGTTGAGCAGGGAGTTGAGTGTGGATACGGTAGAGGTGTCTTCGAGCAGTATGGTAACCGCTCCGATTCTCTTCTCCATCAGGCAATCCTCCGGATCAGAACTGGTATCGGCACCTCGAGGTAGGAAAACCCGCCTCTCAGTGTGCCCTCATTATACATGGAAGGAATGTTGTGTCAATAATTATTCACAAATTAGTAAGTTAATTCACTATAAAATGTCAACTGTAAGAATATTGTGAAAACTTTCACAAAATATTAAAATATGAAAGGCGCCGGTCGCAGCTCCCCTGAGACGCGACCGGCCGATACCTACCATTGCCGGTTCGCACCGCATCAGATAGTCCTTCGGTGCTTATACCCACTCCTCGCGCAGCTCCTCTCCCTGGAGTCCTACGATGACGGCCTTGATCGGCACCTTCCTCTCCGCCTGAGCTGCCGCCTTACGGACGAGCTGCAGCAGTCCTCCGCAGCAGGGTACCTCCATCATTAGTACGGTGATGGTGTTGATTCTCGACTCGTCGATGAGGGCGGTTAACTTCTGCAGGTAGCTCTCCTGTCCGGAGTCCAGCTTGGGACAGGCCGTTGCGAGGGCCTTCCCTTCCAGGTATCGGGAGTGAAAATCACCGACGGCGAAGGCGCTGCAGTCGGCGGCAAGGAGGAGGTCCGCCTTTTGGAAGTAGGGCGCCCTCGGCGAGACGAGATGGAGCTGCACCGGCCACTGTCTTAGTTTGGAGGATACCTCTCTCTGCGCGCCTGAGGTTTTTGCCGGGGCTCTCGGCCCGGCCTCAGTGGCCGCACCTGCCGAAGAGGAAGCACCGGCTGCTCCTCCGCTGAAATCGCGAATCCTGGAGCCAGGGCAGCCGCCCCCGCTACCGCGTATGTGCCCTGATTTCTGCTCGGATCCGACACGAACCAACGATTCGACCGCCTGCGCCGATTCAACCGGGGTGCTCTCTGCGGAGGTACTGTAGTCCTCCGGATCGAGTCCCTGCTCGGAGAGGGCTTCGCAGGCCTGTTGATAGAGCTCATCCTCCCCATGGGAGAGGAGGTGTCTGAGATGGGCGCGGATTGTGTTGTCTCCGGCGGCTATAATATTGTGCATAGTCCGCTTTTCATCATACCGCTCCGCTTCCCTGTGTTCCACCGTCAGAGCTCCGGTCGGACACTCTCCTATGCAGGCGCCGAGCCCGTCGCAGTAGAGGTCGCTCACGAGGCGCGCCTTACCGTCGATAACCTGCAGTGCCCCTTCGGGACAGCCCGGTACGCAGTTCCCGCAGCCGTTGCATTTCTCTTCGTCTATGGTAATGATATCCCGTTTCATTTTCCCTGCTCCTTAGCCTGAATAATTTAGTAATAAATAACATATAAGGAGCGGACGAGCCGTACCAAATGTTACGGTTGAAGAGAAAATTCTAAGTTTTTGTACTGCATCAACATTTGGGGTGGAGACAGATAAGGCGAGATTCGGCGGCAGCAGGCGTGCTGAGGTATGAGTCGTTGATCTCGGTTAGGAGACGAGAACCACCGTGCGTAGAACTCGATGACCCGCTGCGGCTCGACGGGAATATCTATGTGGTTTGTGACCGACGCGTGATTCACGTGCCCCTCGAGGTTCTCGTCGTAGAAGGAGAGCCAGCCCGGAACCGCTATGCCTCGTCTCAGGTTCGAATGTGTTCCTTCTCGAGCCAACTCCGGTGTCCCTCCTCGAAGTCGATGGCTTCGTCTTCCAACTGCATGGCGGTACGGATGACCACCAGAGCGTGGTCGTGGGTGGTTATCTCCTGCTCCTCCTGAGCCATCTGCTGCAGCGGTTCCTTGAACGAAGGATTGGAGACCTTCTCCGTAACCTTTATGTAGAAGGAGCGGGTCATTTCCTCTTTCGAGATCGCCGTCTGCAGGATACTTTCGTTCTTTTTGATCGGGGACATACGTACTTCTAAACTGCGAATTTCAGCGACGGTGGTATTTGAGTTCTCTACTCCGAATAACTATAGTATATTATGATATGAGTCTGTATCTCCTGCTCGACATTCTGGTTATTGCTGTTCCCCTGGCGCTCTCCTTCGACCGCAAGGTGGCCTTTTATCGGCACTGGCCTGCGGTGGGTTTCTCGATTCTTACGGTCGGTGCTGTATACGTGGTCTGGGATGTATTTGCCACCCGGAGGGGCGACTGGAGTTTTAATGAGGAGTACACCGGAACGCTGAGGGTCGCCGGGCTCCCGCTGGAGGAGATTCTCTTCTTCGTGGTGGTCCCATACGCCTGTATCTTCGTACTGGAGGTGCTGCGTGCCTACCTGCCGGAGAGGGAGTGGGTCCTGCCTCGATGGCTGCTCGCCGTCGGCGGCGGGCTGCTCATCGTCACAGGACTCGTGCTGTATCGGCTGCCCTACAGCATTACGGTCTTCGTCGTAACGGGTGCGTTCTTCTTGCTTATCGGTCTCCAACGGCCGAGTCCCGCAGACAGGCGCTCCTTCTGGCTGGCCCTTGCGATCTCTTATGTGCCCTTCCTCATTGCAAACGGGGTGCTCACTGCCATGCCCGTGGTCATGTACGGTGAGGGGCACATTCTGGGCATTCGGGTGGGATCGATACCATTGGAAGATTTTCTCTACAGTTTCTCGATGCTGGGCTTCTACTTCCTCGTGTATCTCCTCCTGGACGAGCGTTTTTTTTACCGAACACAAACGGATAGGGAGGAGCACACATGGAAACAATAGGTTCCATCCTAATTGCCTTAGCCACTGCGCTGCTGATGGAGGTGGTCGCATGGGCCGAGCACCGCTACGTCATGCACGGTTTCCTCTGGGTGCTCCACGAAGATCACCATAGGGCCTCCAAAGGGTTTTTCGAGAAGAACGATCTGTTCGCCGTCTTCTTTGCCGTGCCCTCATTCCTTCTGATCTATTTAGGACTCCTCTACGAGCTGTGGCCGCTGCCGGCCGTCGGAATAGGCTTGGCCCTCTACGGGCTCGGCTACGTGCTGTTCCACGACATCCTCTTCCATCGCCGCTTCCGGCTCTTTCCCGCCCGCCCCGCGAGCAGATACCTGCGGGGTATCATCAACGCCCACCGTCTGCATCACCGCGTAAATACGAAGGAGGGGGCCATATCCTTCGGATTTCTCTATGCTCCACCCCATTTCGCCGACACTGATCGCTGGCCGCCTGCCGCTTCACCGAAAAAGCGAGTCTCGTAAGTCCCTCGTGCACACGCAAGGTGAGGCGTGGCGGGTCGTGAGCTTGTGAATGCGAGCTGCGGACGCAGTGTCGAGGAAATAAATATATTCTATTATAGGAAAAATGTAATATTGACAAAAATTAATATTGCCTTTACTCTAATTGTGTGCATATGCAAATAAATTATGACGACCAGGAAAAATCTCGGCTCGGGGCTCCTCGAAAAGGGCGTCGATGCCGACGGATCGGCTCGCTGAGGCGCTTCAAGCCCGCAGGCATTCCCGCCGAGGGGCTGGCTACCCACATTCTCGAGCTCGACGAGTTCGAAGCGATACGCCTCTGCGATCTGGATGGATTGAACCAGATCGAGGCTGGAACTGCGATGGGTGTGAGCCGTGGTACGGTGCAGCGGCTCCTGAAGAGCGGTAGAGCGAAAATCGCGGCGGCCCTTCTGCGAGGTGAAGTCCTGGCCATAGATGAACACATGGAGGAAGTACAATGAATACGCATTTCGATCTACTGGTAATCGGCGGGGGACCCGCCGCCATCACAATGGCAAAGAACCTCGGAGGCGAGTTCAACATGGCGATCATCCGGCCCGAAGACCACTCGATGATCTACTGCGCCATGCCCTATGCGATCGAGGGACTCCTCGAGCCGTCGAAGACCTTGAAGAAGGACAGTATCGTCACGGAAACCGGTGCGGAGTTGATCCGCGACACCGTCACTTCCGTCGACTTCGAGGGTAAGCATGTCGGTTGTCTGAGCGGAAACAGCTATGGCTGGGATAGACTGGTGATTGCCACCGGAGCCGAGCCAATTCTCCCGCCGATCTCGGGCAGCGATAAGGAAGGGGTGACGGTGTTCAAGTCGGAGACCGACATGAAGTGCATCTCCGACCGTGTAGAGAAAGGGCTCGGGGATGCCGTCGTTG
The DNA here is from genome assembly GCA_964346645.1 of uncultured Spirochaetaceae bacterium. Taxonomy (GTDB): domain Bacteria; phylum Spirochaetota; class Spirochaetia; order DSM-16054; family Sediminispirochaetaceae; genus CAYFVU01. The sequence continues at coordinate 18,267 of CAYFVU010000064.1, forward strand.
TCGGCGCAGGCGCCATCGGCGCGGAGCTCGCCCAGGCCCTTGCGGAGAAGGAGGTGAACACTCACCTGGTAGACATGGCCGAATCGGTACTTCCGAATCTGGCGGATGCGGATATGAGCGCCGAGGCACAGGAGGAGCTGGAAGAAGCGGGGATACGGCTGCATCTCGGACGCAAGGTCGAAGCACTCGAAGGGGATTCGGCGGTTTCGGCGGCTGTGCTCGACGATGGTACGAGGCTGCAGGCGCAGCTGGTCGTGTTCGCGGTCGGCATGAAGCCGAACACCGAGCTCTTTGCCGGCAGCGATCTGGAGATGGCGCGCGACGGCATCGTTGTCGACGGAGCGATGCGCACCAACATCAAAGACGTCTATGCGGTCGGCGATTGTGCCTCCTACTTGAGCGGAATAACCGGTGAGCGTACCGGAGGTAAGCTCGCCACCAATGCGGTGCCCATGGCGCGTGTGCTTGCCGACAACCTCAAGGGCAGAGAGCGCGAGTACGAGGGCTTCTACAACGGTGCTGCCACCAAGGCCGGCGAACTCTACATAGGCGGAACAGGACTGAAGGAGGCGGAGGCAAGGGAGCGCTACGATGCCGTGGTCGCCCATGCAGAGTTCACCACCGCCTTTCCCATCATGCCGACGGCGAAGAGGGTCAAGCTCAAGCTCATCGCCGAGCGGAATTCCGGCAAGATCCTCGGCGGACAGGTAGTCAGCGGCGAGCCGGTCACCGACAAAATTGATCAGATCACCATGGCGGTGCAGTTCGGCATTACCGTCCGTCAGCTCCTCGGCTTCAGCTACTCGAGCCAACCGTGGCAGTCCTTCTTTCCCGCCCACAACCTCTTGGTCAAGGCATCGGAGAAGCTCGTAGAAGAGATGGAGAGGGCAGAGCAGGACAGCCTGAAGGCGGGCTGAACTCGCACAGGCAGTCTGCTGGCAAGGGAGGAGGGGAGGGCGGTCGGTGAAGGGCAGGCGAGGATCGCAGCGGGGCTATTCTTTCTCGGCAGCCCAGAAGGTAGCCTGAGGAGTGGTGAGGGCTCTCGTGTGCATATCGTTCTCGGTGTTGAGGATCCCCGGACGCCTCATTTCCGGAAGGATCTGTACATCGTAGATTTCGTCCACCGAGCTCTCGAAGCGTATCGATCCTACGATGGCGCCGGTAGGCAGGTGGAGCACGGTGATTCCAGAGCTCACCGCCTTATCGGCGATGGGGAGGTCCTTGAATGTCGAGGCGTTTTTGCGCAGGCGCGAGCGGCCGACGAAGAGGTAGTCCCCGCAGCGGGCCATGCCTCGCACGAAACCGTCTATTTGGTTGACTGTCTCGTAGCTGCCGTGGTCGGTATCGACATGGACGAGCTCGCCGGTTGCCGAGAGCAGCATGTAGAGCTCCCCATCGTACATCCGCGGCGAGTGTGGCATCGGCAGGTCTTCCATGATGGCTTCGCCTGAAGGGACGTGCATGAGCACGCCGCCGTTCGGCAGGGTCCTGCGCCAGCTCTGCGCCTCGTTTCCGGTTCCCAACGCAGTCACGTATAGGGGAGTGCCGCCGCTTGTCACCATGCCGTTCAGGTGGCAGCGGTCTTCGCTCGCGAGCTCGGTTATGAAGGGGGGATTCCACTTCGGGACGAAGCTGTAGGAGTTGTCGACGTGTGCCAGGCAGGAAAAGGAGGTCACCACCGCCCACAGCCCTTCGTTTCCCCACTCGAGGCCGTGGATGTCCACGTAGCCTGTGTAGTAGGTAGCCCGTGGTGCATAGAAGCTGTCGTAGGTGTTCGGCTGCTTGGGATAGCGGGGCGCAAGGGACGGCTCGTTCTTGAGAACCACAACGCCGCTTCCCGTAGCTATGGCCATCTTCTGTCCGTTCAGACCAACCGCCATTGCATGAGGAAAGGTTCTCGGCAGCTGTACGAGCTTTTCGTCGTCTATGGCGCTGAGGAAAATTACCTTGCCCGCCTGGTACGTGCTGAGGACAACGGTGCAGCCGAGCTGGTTCAGCAGTTCCGGAATCTGTGCGGAGTAGCTGCAGCTGAAAGGAGGTGGAGGGGCTTTTGCCATAGAACCCTACCGAGCCTTGTTTTCGAAGTACCAGAGGTT
>CAYFVU010000065.1:0-20349 GCA_964346645.1 uncultured Spirochaetaceae bacterium
GCCACAGCACCGCGTTGATCGAGGGAAAATCGAGCTCCGCTTCTCTGGTCGCCTCGCCGCCGGGCGAAGTGCCTCCTGAGGGCGTGCCTTCGGCCGCCTCATCGGCGGCCGCCGCAGAAAACACAGTGGTCGAGAGCAGGACGAGCGCCGCGGCGAGGATGCGAAGGTACGGCAGACCTTTATCCAATATAGAGAGTTGGAATCGTATCGGCTGTTTCATATCCGCTAACCTATCGCAGGCTTCCCGTTTTATCAAGAACATGGCTCACACTACGCCCGGCACCGTTCTCGGTCCCGGCCGGACTCGTGTTTACCCGGGCTCCATTTTCCGGTATAAAGGGATCATGAGCAGTGAGCAGAGCCGCAGGAGAGGCCCGAGGAGCTCGGGTTTATCGGCAGAGACCGGCGCAGATTCATCCGTCCGGGTCGACTCGGAGGTCGGACGGCTCGAACGGGTGCTCCTCCATCGGCCCGGTGCCGAATTGGAAAAGCTCACCCCCGAGTATCTCGGCGATCTCCTCTTCGACGACATCCCGTGGCTGGCAAAGATCCGCGAAGAGCACGATGCCTTTGCCGAGACGCTTCGTAGCCATGGTGCGGAGGTGCTCTACTACGAGGATTTGCTCGGAGAGACGGTGGCCGACGAGTCCGTGCGCGGTAGAATCATAGACGAGGTGATGTCCGGCTGCCGGATCGGCGAGGGGGAGCTGCGCGAGAATCTCCGCGCCATGCTGGCCGGGCTCTCGCCGGAGGATCTGGCCGCCGACCTCATCTCCGGCGTCACGAAGCGGGAGTACCGGAGGAGGGTGGGCGAGGATGCCCACGGCGCCCGCCTCTCCGACTACATAGAGGAGACCTACCCCTTCTACCTCGATCCGCTGCCGAACCTCTACTTTACCAGGGACCCCGGAACCGTCATCGGCTCCGGAATCTCGATCAACACGATGAAGACTCCCGCACGGATGCGGGAGTCGCTCCTGCTCGATTATATCTTTTCGTACCATCCGCTCTTCGGCTCATCCTCCCGCCGCTACTGGTACTCGCGCGGCGACATAGATCCCCTCGAGGGGGGCGACATCCTCGTCCTCTCGACGGAGGTGGTTGCAGTAGGCTGCAGCGACCGTACGAGCACCGAGGCGATCGAGAGGCTCTCCGGACGGCTGCTCGCAGACGGCTATCGAGAGGTTCTGGTGATCCGGCTGCCCTTCACCCGTGCCTTCATGCACCTGGACACCGTCTTCACGATGGTCGACAGAGACGCCTTCACCATATTCCCCGGCATAAAGGACCGGCTCGAGATCTACCGCCTCAGCCGTGCGGCGGGAGGCGGAAGTCGCGACGAAGACGATCTGCACGAGGTGAGCGATCTGCACGAGGAAAAAGGGCCGGCCCTCTATGTGGAACCTATTGACAGTCTGCAGCGAGCTTTGAAAGAATCTCTGCAGCTGTCCGCCGTACGGCTCATCGAGAGCGGAGGGGGAGACTTCATTACCGCCGCCCGAGAGCAGTGGAACGACAGCACGAACACGCTTGCGCTGTCGCCGGGGGTGGTGGTGACCTACGACAGGAATGCCGCCTCGAACACAACGCTGCGCCGTAACGGGGTAGAGGTGGTCGAGATAGAGGGATCGGAGCTCGTCCGCGGCCGTGGAGGCCCGCGCTGCATGAGCATGCCGCTGAAGAGACGGCCTTTGGAGTGAATAACACGCCGCCGGATGCCGCAGCGCTCGGAGCAACGCTCCGGCCGCGAAAGGGCAGCATACGGGCGGCGTAGAAAAATACAAGGAGGGCAGCATGCCGGTAAATGTACGGGGAAGAAGTCTTTTGACGCTGAAGGATTACTCGAGGGAGGAGATACTCTACCTCCTCGATCTCTCGGACGATTTGAAGAAGAAGAAACGCGCGGGGGTTCGCGGAGACCTCCTCTCGGGAAAGAACATCGTCCTGCTCTTCGAAAAGGCCTCTACCCGTACCCGCTGCGCCTTCGAGGTGGCCGCCTTCGACGAGGGGGCGAACGTCACCTTCCTCACGGGAAGCCAGATGGGCAAGAAGGAGTCAATGGAGGACACCGCCAAGGTCCTCGGCCGCTACTACGACGGCATCGAGTTCAGGGGCTTCGAGCAGGAGACCGTGGAGATGCTGGCGGCGCACTCCGGTGTTCCCGTCTGGAACGGGCTGACCAACCAGTTCCATCCCACTCAGATCCTCGCCGACTTCATGACCCTGCGCGAGCAGGTGGCAAAACCGATGAGCAGGGTGAAGTTCGTCTTCGTCGGAGACGCCCGAAGCAACATGGGCAACTCCCTCATGATCGGTTCGGCGAAGATGGGCATGGACTTCGTCGGCGTGGCGCCTAAGAGCCTCTTCCCGCAGAAGGCGTTGGTCGACGAGATGAAGGCGGAGGCGGAGAAGTCCGGCGGGAGCATCACCTTTACCGATTCGGTGGACGATGGAGTAAAGGGCGCGGACGTACTCTACACCGACGTCTGGGTCTCCATGGGCGAGGAGGACAAGTTCGAGGAGCGCATCGAGCTCCTCCGGCCGTACCGCGTAGACATGGAAATGGTGGAGAAGACGGGCAACCCCGATGTCGCCTTCATGCACTGTCTGCCCTCCTTCCACGACACCGAGACCTCGATCGGCAAGGATATCGAGGAGAAGTTCGGACTGAAGGAGATGGAGGTCTCCGACGAGGTTTTCCGCAGCCGCCACTCGGTGGTATTCGACGAGGCGGAGAACCGCATGCACAGCATCAAGGCCGTGATGGTCGCCACCGCGGGCAATCTGTAGCGGCCGCAGCGGCGAGAGTCTTCAGGGAGCAACGAAGAGGAGGGCGGCTCCTCCGATGGCGAGCACGGTTCCCGCCACCGCCTGGAGGGGGAGCCGCTTCTTGAAGACAAAGCGCTCGACCGGCAGCAGCAGAATGGGCGAGGTCTGCATGAGGGTGGTCACGATGCCCACCGGTGCCCACTGGAAGGCGTAGAGCGTCAGCACGATGCCGAGGACCGGTCCGACGAGGGCCCCCGCCGCGGTCAGCAGCAGCGCCCTCCGGTCGGCCATCCTCCTAAAATCTTCCACCAGGCGGCGCCTGCCCGCCGCGAAGATGACGAGCCCGACGAGGCCGGCGCTGATGCGGATGGTGTTTGCCGAGATGGGATGCACCCCGCTTACGATGCCGCCCTTCGCGAGGACCATTCCCGCAGCCTGGGTGAATGCACCGAGAAAGGCGAAGATCACTCCCATCGTGTGGCTACGGCTCCGCTTCTCGCCGCGGCCGCGTTCCACGTAGACCACCCATGCCACACCCGCCACCGTGGTGAGGATACCGAGTACCTGCAGCGGGGTGAGGACCTCTCCGAGGGCGAAGAGGGAGAGAACGGCTCCGAAGATGGGCGAGAGGGTCATGATGACCAGCGTTTCTCTCGGCCCCACGTCCACGAAGGCCTTGAAGATAAAGAGGTCGGCGAGGAAGAAGCCGATGAATCCCGAAGAGCCGAGAAAGAGATACCCTCTGAGGGGCAGGCTCATGGGAAAGAGCGTTCCGTTGCTCAGCAGATGGACGAGCATGATCGCGGGGAGCGCTACCCACAGCCGGATGTGCGTGACCGTGGTGGAGCCGACGCGCTTGCCTGCGGCGGAGTAGACCAGGGAGTTCTGCGCCCAGCAGGCGGCGGTCATCAGAGCAAAGAGTTGTCCGAGTATCAGGTGCATGGCTGAGACTCTATCCGAAAAGGGCGGAGAGGTAAAGGAGCGCCGGTATGATGAGAACCGCTCCGGGTTTCCCTCCCGCCCGTTGTTCGAGTATACTCCGTAGGCATGAATATTCTCAAAAGTTACGGGGGGCTCTCCCGGCCGGTATACATTCTTTTCTTTGCAAACATTATCAACCGGATGGGGGATTTCGTGAAGATGTTTCTCACCCTCTATCTCACGCAGGTTCTTCACCTCGCGGAAAAGGATGCCGGCACCTTCGTAATGCTGAGTGCCGGGGCCTCTACCGTCGGCGGGCTCATAGGCGGGAGGCTCAGCGACACCATCGGGCGCCGCAGAATTCTCATCCTCTTCTTCCTACTATCGGGACTCATCGTCGGCAGTTGCGGTTTTATACCCCCGAGCATCTTGACCGCTTGGCTCCTCGTGCCCGCCTCCATGTGTATCGGCGGCGTCCGTCCGGTCATCAATTCCGTCGTTGCAGACCTTACGGGGAGAGAGGAACGGGCAAAGGCCTACAGCCTCCTCTACCTCGGCGTGAACATCGGCGTAGCCGTCGGGCCAATGATCGCCGGATTCCTCTTTGCCCGTTACCTGCGTTGGATATTCTGGGGAGATGCGCTGACTACCTTCGGCGCGCTCATACTCATATTCCTCTTCGTCCCGGAAACGCGTCCTATGGGGGGCGGCAAGACGGTCGATTCCGCCTATGAGGCCGGGAGAGAGGAGCAAAACCTTCCCGGAGGGCAGGATGAGGAGTCACACCTGCCGGAGGCCGAACGCTCCGAGCCCGGCAGCATGTGGAGGGCCCTCCTGCACAGGCCGGTGGTCCTCCTCTTTGCACCCCTCGCCTTCTTCTCCCACCTCATCTATGCGCAGCACGCCTTTACCCTTCCCCTCCAGCTCGGCAAGCTCTTCGGAGAGAGTGGGGCGAGCAAGTACGGATTTGTAATGTCGGCCAACGCGGTGGTGGTGCTCGTGTGCACGACCTTCGTTCTACAGATCTTCGGCAAGAGGCGCTCGCTGAGCAACATGGGCAGCGCGGCCGCGCTCTTTGCCGTGGGTTTCGGGATGCTGGCTTTCGTACACAGCTATCCTTTCTTCCTCCTGTCTGTCGGCATTTGGACTATCGGGGAGGTCCTGATGGTCACCAACGCGAGTGTCTTCGTGGCGAACCACACGCCAATAAACCACCGGGGACGCTTCAACGGTTTTCTCAGCCTCGTGTTCGGGCTCGGTTTCACCTTTGCACCATTGGTTAGCGGCCAACTCGTGGGGCCGCTTGGAGTAGAGACCTTCTGGATGTACATAGGTCTTCTCGCGGCTCTCACTTCGCTCCTCTTCTTTTTTCTCTCCCTGTTCGACCGCAGACGCCACGCCCGCTGAAGGACAGGCAGCGAAGGGGGCATAGGTAATGAAAGCGGCACAGGTAACGAAGGCGGTTCTGGTGTTTGACAGAGTCTCACGGTCTCTATAAGCTTAAGGCCATGAAGGTCATCTTTTTTCAGAAACTCAACTCTCTCTGGATGAAGAAGCTCGAACCGATCATGGAGGAGTTTCCCTCCGTAGAGTTCATAACCGACCCGCAGGAGGCCGAGGCCAATCTGCAGGATGCGGATGTACTGGTCGGCGGCAAGCCCGAACGGGAAGAGCTCGAGAGAGCAAAGCGGCTCTCCCTGATCGTGGTGCCCTTTGCGGGAATAAACCACCTGCCCCTCGATCTCCTGCAGCAGCGGGGTGTCCGGGTGGCGAACTCCCATGGAAACGCCCGCTACGTGGCCGAGAGAACCGTCGGGCTTCTCCTGGCCTTTTTCGGCAAGATCATCGAGTATCACGACGATCTGAGGCTGCGGACGAAGTGGCACGGCTTCTGGGTGGGACGCGGGCTCGACGACACCTGGGAGTCTCTGCACGGCAAGAGCTGTGTCGTGCTCGGGACCGGCGAGATAGGCAGGGCCCTGGCCGTTCTACTGCGGCCCTTCGGCGTACGGATGATCGGATACAAGCGAAGCAGGATGAAGGAGCCGCCGGAGGGATTCGACGAAATGGTCTACGACTTGGATAAAGCCATCGATGCGGGAGACATCGTCGTCGTGGCGCTTCCTGCGACTGATGCGACCGTTGGGCTCCTCGACCGACGCAGGCTCTCGCGAATGGAGGGCAAGTTTCTCGTCAACATCGGACGGGGAAACATCGTCGAAGAGAAGGCACTCTACGATGTGCTCGCCAAGCGGGTCTTGAGAGGTGCGGCGATCGACTGCTGGTACTCGTATCCCCAGGGCGGAGTCGAAGGAGAGCCTTCGAACTATCCCATACGCGAGCTCGAGAACGTCGTGCTTTCTCCCCACATCGCGGGCTTTACCGCACAGTCGGTGGAGCGGAACGTCGAGCAGGCGGTGGAGAATCTTGCAGGTTTTCTGAGAAACGGGAGTCCGCGTTTCGAGGCGCACAGCTCGGAAGGATACTGAGTGTCGAAGCTCAGTTGCTGAACAGCTCCTCTATCTCGGTTTTAGAGAACTCGTAGGTGGTCCCGCAGTAGTAGCAGGTCGTCCGCAGGGGAAAGGGGCCGTTTTTGCGGATATCCTCCTTCTCGGGCGGCTTGAGGGCGGCGAGGAAAGCGCCGAAACGCTCCTTGCGGCAGCCGCAGAAGAACTTCACCTCCCGAGTGGCGATGATGTCGGGACCAAAGTCCGAGAAGCCCTCCTGTATGAGCTCCTGCGTGGTTCCCCCCTCGGAGAAGAAGCGTCCGGGAGAGGAGATGCTCGAGAGCCGTTGCTCTGCCTCCCCGAGCGAGGCCTCCTCTATTCCGCCGAGGACCTGGAGAAACAATCCTCCCGCACCCACTGCTCTTCCCTCCCGGTCGAACTGCACGCTGAGGTGAAAAGCCGTAGGGGTCTGCTCCGAAGTGTGAAAGTAGTAGGCGAGATCCTCGCCGATGTTTCCGTGCTGCAACATGACCTTCCCGGAGAAGGGGTTGCGGGCCGACTGCAGGGTCTTGGTGACGGTGAGGAACCCCGGCCCGAAGAAGGGAGACAGGTCGAAGTTATCGAGCGGACTCTCGACCGGGATCGGTACTTGAGAGAGGAATCCGCGCACCTCGCCGAGGGCGTTCGCCTCGGTCTGCAGGCCCTTGATAGGACCTCCGCATTCTATGGAGAAGCCTATGCGATCCCTCCCCTTCACCATGCTGGACATGAGGGCCGCGGCGATGTAGGCGTGTCCGAGGGTGAGGGTCTCCAGAATACCGAGTTCGTGGTTGGCACGCATCTCGTTGATCATCGTAGAGCCGTGCACGACCGCCCCCCGCAGTGACCCTTCCGCGAGGAGAAAGATGTCCATTCTGTCCTCTTCGATGGTCTCCAGGTGTGAGTTGAGCTGTGTGTCCTCGATATCGGCTTTCTCCATAGAGAGAGTATGATGAAGAGGGAGAGACGCTTTGTCAATGCGTGAAGCCGATATGGAGCCGTCGTTTGCCGAACCGTCGTGAGTTCATAATTATGATAAAAAAGTTAATTATTGTTGGCACGGGACAGCTCTCTTACTATATTGAGAGTACCACAAAGGCTTGCTACGAAATGGAGGCGTGTAGTATGAATAAGAAAGCCACATTGGGAGGAGGCTGCTTCTGGTGCCTGGAGGCTGTCTTCCAGAATATATCCGGAGTAGAGGAGGTCACATCGGGCTATGCGGGGGGATCCGTTGCCGAACCCTCCTACGAACAGGTCTGTGCCGGAGACACCGGCCATGCAGAGGTGGTGCAGATCGAGTACGATCCGGAGCAGGTGAGCTTCGAGCAGCTCCTCGAGACCTTTTGGAAGGTGCACGATCCGACGACCATCGACCGGCAGGGAGCCGACATCGGACCCCAGTACCGCTCGATCATCCTCTATCACGACGAGGCGCAGCGGCGGAGCGCGGAGGAGTCGATACGGCGGCTCGATGAGAGCGGGGTCTACGAGAACAGGGTGGTAACCGAAGTCGTTCCGCTCGAGGAGTTCTATCCGGCGGAGGAGTACCATCAGGACTACTTCCGGAAGAACCCGTATGCGGGATACTGCTCCTTCGTCATACGTCCGAAGCTGAAGAAGCTGCACATGCTCGACTGAGGATTCCTGGAGATGAGCCTTTTTCCGATCGTTAATTGTGGTACAATAAACTCATGAGTGAAGAGTATCCTGCGAAGCCGCTGGAGTTCCTGAGAAAGACCACGGAGTTCTACACCCAAAAGGCCTGCGGAGAGGTCGACTACCGTCGTTTAGCGGACGATTTCCGGTTTCTCGGGGGCGCCGCCTACGCTGCCATAAACGAGGTCTCCGACGATCGCGAGTATACGGTCACCCGGGCAATATCCGGTACACCCGACCATGTGGAGCGGGCCGCGAAGATGCTCGGATTCAATCTAATCGGCGCATCCTACAAGATCGATGATCCGGTTACCACACTACTCGAGCGCGACGGGCTCTGTGACCTTGGAACCCTATGTGATGTCGCCGGCTTGCAGCTACCGAAGGTGCTCTGCAGCAGCATCGCCCGCATGTTCGACATACGCAGGGTGTACGGCTTGGCGCTTAGAACAGGATCGGGTCCTCTGGCTACGGTGATGCTGCTCTTCAGAGGTGGGGAGGAGCCCCGAAACGAGGAACACCTGCGGCTGTTGGGGAATGTCGTTTCGGTCTGTCTCGAGAGGAAGATCGCGCAGGAGGACTACCTCTCCCGGGTATTCGAGCTCGAGCGCGAGCAGGGCAGGGGTGCGGACAAGGCGCTGCTCGCCCTCAGACGCGCTGCGGAGACGGTCCCCGACATCCTCTATCAGCTCGACACCGAGGGCAATATCGAGTTCATCAATCAGGCAATCACGCGCTACGGCTATACCCGCGATGAGCTCATCGGCCGGTCCATCCTCGAGATCGTGCATCCCGATGACAGAGAATCGGCATCGCACAGATTGCGGGAGCGGAGAACCGGAGCGCGGCGTACCCTCAACTTCGAGGTGCGACTGCTGACCGGCAGCAACAAGACGAGCTACTTCACCTTCCACACCCGCGCACTATCCGATGCCCCGATCCTTTCGATCAACGCCGAGGGGCTCTACAGGGGCGAAGTGGAGGGACGGAATTACATCGGCACGATAGGCGTGGGGCATGACATTACCGAGAAAAAGATAATGAAGAGCGAGATTGCCGAAAGAGAACGCATCTTCCGGCACATTGCCGAGAGCGTAGGAGAGGCGATATGGCTCGAAACAAACGATCCCTTCAAACTGATCTACGTAAATCGGGCATGCAGACGGCTCTTCGAGCTCTCCGACGAAGACCTGGAGGATCCCTACGGCTGGCTTACACGGGTGCATCCGGAGGACCGCGAGAAGCTCAGACTCTACTCGAATGTCCCGAAAGAGGAGAACGGCTACCGTGAGTACCGGCTCATTACCCGCGGGGGGGAGGAGCGGTGGGTCCGAACGCGGGTCATGCCGATCGAGGATTCCTCAGCCTCCTCTACGCGTTTCGTGGGAATCGCCGTAGACATTACATCGGAAAAACGGGAGCAGGAGGAGCTCGAGAAACGGGTGGCCGCCGGCGAGGCCTTCGTCAGAGAGCTGAACCACCGGGTCAAGAACAACCTGCTGATGCTCGACAGCATGCTCAACCTGCAGCTTCCCCGGCTCGAGGAAGGGAGCGGCGAGGCGGTACTGCTGATGGAACTGAAGTCCAGGCTAAGGGCCGTGGGGCTCGTGCACGAGATGCTCTACAAGGCCTACGATCAACGGCGAGTCGACATATCTTCCTATCTGCAAAGCCTCGGCGACAACATTCTCTCCTCGAGCCTCCCTCGATCAGGGCGGGTAGATGCTGTGTACCGGGTTCCCGCGATTTCGATGGAAATGGATACCGTCATTCCCCTCGGGATGATCTTCAGCGAACTCATGACCAATGTACTAAAGTACGCCTTTCCGGATGAGAGGAGCGGACAGGTGCGCATCGAGCTGACTCCGATGGAGGATTCGATCTATAATCTGACGGTTGCCGACGACGGCGTGGGGCTTCCCGATGACTATGAGCACAGAAAAGAGGACAGCATAGGGCACCTGCTCGTCTCGTCGCTCGCAAAGCAGATAGATGGGGAGTTCAGCGTAGAGCGTGCTGAGGGAGAGACTCGCTTCAGCGTTCGTTTTGCAGCCGGCGAGGAGTTTCGGGACGGGGAGGAATGATCTTCAAGCTATCTCCCCTCCGTGCGCGGAGCATGTCCGACAGGTGTACAGGCCCGTAGAAAGCGAGAACAGCGGCAATACCGGTTCCCATGCTGAAGATACCTCCGGGAGATGAGGAGAGGAGGGGGGCGATGCTGTCGCCGACGGCGAAACCGACGGCAAAGAGGGCGAAATGTCCGGCATAGAAGAGCAGCCCCCGGTTCCTCCCCGAGGCCGACCTGCCGGTGAGCTCGACGCGGTCTCCTTCGCTCACTCCTTCGACCGTGGGAACCTCTTCGAGAAGTCCGTCGCTGCCGCAGCCGCTAGAGGCAGAGCAGCCGGCGCATCCCCCGCCGCTTTTTTTGTGGATGTATACGTACGTTTTTTCGGAATTTTTACGTACTACCTTACCGGTCAATCGTTTACTGTTCATGTGGACAGTATACTAAACATGAGTCGGACAGTAAACTAAAACAGTCGCAAACAGTGCCCTAAACAGTACCCAACAGTACCCCAAAATAAAACAGCCCCGAAGTAACTCGGGGCTGTTGAAGATCATTGTTTTGTCGTATCGGGAACCACGTCCCGAGTCGGTACTACATGTCCCGTTTGCGCACGGCAATCGAGATGCACACTCCAGCTCCTCCCCAGGTGAGGAGAAGTCCAAAAATCATGAATGCGATGGCACCACCTGTCATGGTAACCTCCTTATTCGTCTTCTACCGTCGCTTCGAGGAGCGCGGGATCGGCCCATTTGGTCTTTCCAATGATGATGCCGATAATCAGAATACCGAGAGCCACAGCCCAACCGAGTGCGATAAGCTGACTAATGGGATAGCCGCCGTAAGGCTGAGTGAACTCGATGTAAAAGTTCTGGATTGCGGTAATACCGAGCACCAGCGGGGTGATGATCTTAACGGTAAATTCCCACCACTTGCCGACGTTGAAGTCGGAGATAGGCTCGAAGTGCTCGCGCAGGGTAACCAGCTTGAACATCCAGCCGATGATGATGACCTCGACCAGTCCGGACATGGCAACGCCGAAGCTGTTGACCCAGTGGTCGACGATGTCGAGGATGTAGAGTCCGGCACCGGTGGTGTAGATAAGGCTGATAATACCGGCAATAATGGTGTACCAGAGAACGACCTTCTTCCTCGGCAGATTGAGCTTGTCCTTCAGCGAAGAAACGAGCACCTCGTTGATCGAAATGAACGAGGAAAGTCCCGCGAAGGTCAGGGAGAGGAAGAAGAGCACACCGACGGCTGTCTGCATGGTCGGCAGCTGGTTGATCGCCTGCGGAATGGTTGCGAAGGCGAGGAAAACGCCGCTCAGGTTGCCGGGGAGCTCTCCACCTGCCTGCTGCATCATGTATCCGAGGATACTGAAGATGGTGATACCAGCGAGCATCGAGAAACCGCAGTTGAGCAGCCCGGTCATGAACGCGTTGTTCACGATGTCCGACTTCTTCGGCAGGTAGCTCGAGTAGGTGATCATGATCGCGAAGGCGATCGAAAGGGTAAAGAAGATCTGCCCGTATGCCGAGACCCAGACTCGACCGTCGAGGATCTTGCTGAAGTCCGGCTCGAACAGCATGTTCAGACCCTGTCCGGCGCCCGGCAGCGTGATGCCGCGGATCATGATGATCAGCAGGATGACGATGAGGAGAGGCATGAAGATCTTGTTCGCCTTCTCTATACCGCCCTTCACGCCCTTGTAGAGGACGATGAAGCTGATCAGCCATGCCAAGAGGGTCAACACGAGGATCAGAGGCCTGAACCCTCCGAGTGCCCACAGTCCGTCGGTGAGACCGAGAAAGTCTCCCGCGAAGAAGGCGGTCGGTTCAGCCCCCCAGCTCTGTGCAAAGGCGAAACCGAAGAAGGCGATGGCCCAGCCGATGATGACGACGTAATAGGATGCTATTACGAAGCTGATGAGAACCTGCCACCAGCCGAGCCATTCCCAGCCCTTGTTGAGCTTGGCGAAGGTGGCCGGGGCACTACCTTTACTCTTGTGTCCGAGAGAGAATTCCAGAATCAGGATAGGAATTCCGGCGGTGACCAGAGCGAAGAAATACGGTATTAAGAACGCTCCACCGCCGCTTTCGTATACCTGATACGGGAAACGCCATATGTTTCCCAGTCCGATAGCGGAGCCGACCGCAGCCATAATAAAACCGGCGCGGGTACCCCATGTTTCTCTTTTCATACGCTATCCTCCTATGGCTCCCATTTTTGTCATCAAACAGGCTATCAGTCAACCTTTTTTTTACATATCCGATGTATTTATGGTGAAAGTGAGCCGGCAATACTATGAATAGAATCAGTTGGAGGACTTGTGTATAGCCCTATGTACAGGTATATAGGGAGGGCCGAGACTCGAAATGTGCTGCGAAGGGAGATTCAGCGGTCTCTTAGACGCGCAACTCCGCTAAGAGGCGCTGGGTCACGTGGATCAGGTTCTCCCGCACCGAGGGTTCGGTTCCACCGAGATGGACCCACTCGTCGGCAACCACCGCCGAAACGGGCGTACCCTCCTCTAAGGCGGCTTGGACCGCCGGCAGAAATCGGAACTCGTCGACCTTCCGGGCGAACATCTTGTCGAGCAGATCGGGCGACAGCTTCCAGAGCCCTATCTCCACGTAGTCGTCGGTTCCCTTCCAGGCCTGCAGGATGAGGTCTTTGTCGCTGTTCAGGTTGACCCTCTCGTTGTGCTGCTGGTCGCACTTGTGGAAGGCCACCGTGAGGGCGGTGTCGTTTTTTGTCCTCCTGATAGTGTCGAACATGCGGGAGCTTACGTAGGTGTCGGCGAGCCAGACTATGAAGGTCTCGTCGAAACCGCCGGCCTCGGCGGCAGTGTGGACGGCATGTCCGGTACCCTTCTGCTCGGTTTGCTCGACGTAGCTAAGTGCAACATCCCGGTAGGAGTCGCCGAAATAGGCGTGTATCTGCTCGCCGAAGTGGCCCGTTATGATGGTAATAGAATCCTCGGCGGTGGAGAACTCCTCGGAGTCGATGAGGTTGTCGATGCTGTAGCGAAGGAAGGGGATGCCATACAGCGGATACATGCATTTCTGCATATAGGCTCCGAGATTGTCCATGCGGGTACCCTTGCCCGCTGCGAGTGTCACGTAGTCCATGTCGTCTCCTCTATCGTATATAGTTTCTCAGGAGCGCGTCGTACTCGCCGGAAGCCTTTAGCTCGGCGAGGGTCGTGTTGATCGTTTCGAGCAGCTTCTCCTCGCCTTCCCGCACCATGATGCCGTAGAATTCGATCGGGAAGGAGAAGGGGAGAAGGCGCAGATCCGAGTTCGACTGCGCAAAGAGCTCGGCGGGTTGTTCCTCCATCATGCAGCAGTCCGCCTCTTTTTCCCTGAGGGCCTCAATAGTTTCAAGACGAGAGGGAAAAGTCAACAGCTCGACGGCGTATTTCTCGGCATCCTCGCGGGCCGAGCTCTTCTCAGCCACGGAGATTCTCTTTCCCTCGAGATCATTCTTCTCTCGAATGAGGGTGCTTCCCCGCAGCACGAGCGCCGCCGTGGAGGCCTCGTAGTAGGGCTGTGAAAAGGCGACTTCCCGTTTTCGCTCCTCGTTGATCGGGATCGCAGCGATGGCCATGTCGATCCGCTCATCCTGCAAGGCCGGGAGGAGCTCCTGGAACTGCATGTCTACGAACTTTATCTCCGTGTCTGCGCTTTCTGCAATGCGCCGGGCAATCGCGATGTCGAAGCCTCGGTAGTCGGCCGCAGAACCGCCGCCGGCGGCTCCTCCGGTGTAGGAGAATGGCGGACGGGAGGCATCGGTTCCGACGACGAGAGTCTTCTGCTGACTGCATCCTACTGTGAGGAGGAACGATGCCGTCAGGATCAAGAATCCCGCCATCACTGCAACCGGCGAAGCGAAAATGCTGCCTGTGCTGCATATACCGAGTATGCGCTGCGTTCGCTCCATCGTTACCCTCCTACGACCATCTGTTTGCTTCCACATACTCCCGGAATATGTGAAAGAGGATGGGGTCGATTTTTAACTGCTCATCTATGAACTGCTCCTGCATCAAGTCGAGGGCCTCCGGCTTGGAGAGAGGTTCCCTATACTTTCTATTGGGATCGGTGAGGGCATCGAATACGTCTATGATCTCGAGGAGTTTCGCGGGAAAGTAGGCAAGGGTGTTGAAGGTGAGGACTCCCTCTACGGTGTAGGAAATGCAGTAGCCCGGATTGGCCTTCGGATGATTCTTCTTGTGCTGGTGGTAGAAGGCGCGGTGATAGCCGTAGCCGGAGGGGTGGCCGTAGTACTCGTGGTGGTACCCGGTAATGAGACCGGCCTGAGGTGGGTAGTCGGTCTTGTGCATGATGGCTTTGTAGCCCTCGCGCACATGGTCGACCACCTTTTCGCGGTCGTAGGCGGCGTCTCCCTCGTGGTATTCTATGTCCTTCGCCTTTCCGACGTCGTGGACGAGGAATCCGGTAGCGAAATTGTGCACCTGATCGGAGGAGACCGCCTGCAGGCCCGATTGAAATACCCGTTCGAGCACCACATCGTCCTTGAAGAAGTGCGGAAGCAGCTTCCAGTAGTACTCGCGGTAACGGTTGGGAAACTGACCCCGGATCTTGTTTGCGAAGCTCGTCTTCTGCAGCTTGTTGTTGTAGTAGAGGAGGAAGGAGACGCTGCGGAGGTAGGTTCTCGTCATGTGCTGCACCACGGTCCCGTTGGACTTCTCTATGATCGAATTGAAGAGCTCGTCGTGGAGCACCGACTCGTTGATGAGGGAGGTAGAGCTCCTGACCAATTCACGTGTGCGCTCGACGATATCGCGGGTGTACTCCTTGGCATCGGCATCGCCCATTTTCAGGGCATCCTCGAGTATGGTCTTGTTGACGAGGGTGGTGTCCCTCGTAGAGCCTCCGAGGGCCTCTCCTACCTCCACCTCGCTGCGGTGGGGATTTGCGAGGAGTTTGTCGAGGGTGTGGGTATTCCGATAGATGAGATTGCTCTTCTCCTGCGGCGGCATCTCCCGGATTCGCTCGTACTCGCCGCTGAAGTTCGGCGGCAGGAAGTCGTCTTCCGCCGTTGCGCCGGCTGCGCGCTCGGCAGGAGGGGTTGTCCCGCCGGTCGGCGGGCTGCTCGGATCGGAGGAGGAATGGGGGGCGCCGCTATGATCCTTACTATCCTGCGGGAAGCGGTCCTCCAGGCTCATGATGTTCAAACGCCTGCGTGAGTTTTCGCTTTTTCGGTGCTCGTCCTCCTCCCGCAGGTATCTGAGGGCCTCTTCCACGACGTCCTTGGGGAGGTAGAAGGACCACTCCCCCTTCGTTTTCCAGAATGCGGAATTGTTGTCTATGAGGGCCCGGAAACTCACGCTCTTCTTGGTATTGTTTTTTCTTCGGACGCAGTATACCGGCTGTTCCTGCTCGGTGAACAGTTGAATGAGGCGGCGATCCTTTTGTAGAGCTTCCTCTACCGGTAGTACTTTCATAGCTCCTCTTCGAAACGTAACATACTCGTGGGGGAATTTCCATGAAAATGGTTCGAACCGTTTTCATTGACTTTTCCTGAGGGAGGCCATACTCTGTGTTTCAACAGAGTGATACGGAGAAAGGAGTGTGTTGATGAGCGGTGAGAAACGTGCGGAGCAGCTTCTGCGAAAAACGGTGGCGGCGATAATCGGAGATGGGCTACATCATCCTCTCGGAACGATCGATCTCAGCACGGCCGTAGAGGGAGCCGCGCCGGCCGCAGCCCTCCTGCATCGTGTGGCCGAAGGCGGCGACGGCAGCGGAAACGGCGGACTCTTGAGCTCCATCCGCTCGGAACAAAAGGCAGACGAGGCTCTTCGCAGACTGTTGGAACGGGGGATAGAGACCTTTGTGAGCTACTACTGCGAAAATCCGGAACGGAGGGAAGAGGTGCTCTCCCTCTTTGCCGAGGGAATCGATCCGAACCTATTGGCAGAAGATATCTCACTCGTCTGGGCGCCCGAGCTCAGATTGAGCGACGAAGAGATTCTCCCGAAGTGGCAGCTGAGTAATCTCGAGTCGAATCCCCGACCCATAGAACCCACGGAGGTGGTTCTGCAGTTCAACGCCCTCTACACAGTGCCGGAGACCATTCCGGAGGGGCTACCGGGGGAGCTCGCCGAAGAAGGGCGCCGAGTCATGCGGGATCCGGGAAAGAAAATCGCCGATTACGACCACCCCGTGCACCTCTTCGACTCCGGGAAGAGCCACGAGCTCGAGAGCTGCCTGTCGGAGCTCGACGAGGAGATCGCCTTCGAGAAGGAGCGGGGAGTCCTCCCGCAGGATTACCGGGTGCCGATACTCCTCTCCGTCTCGGTGACGCACGAAGGGATAGACGAGCTCGCCGGCAAGTGGATCCACGAGCTGGTGGAGGAGGGGGGGTACCGCCACCTGAAGGTCTTCGTCCTCACCGAGGGGCTCTGCCGGACTATACGTGAGGATCTTTTCGACGGAGATTTCCCGCTATTCTCGGTCATCGGTAAATACGCACGGCACTTCAACGCCCTCAAGTACGGTCAGCTGCTGTTGGAGAAGGCCGTCGGAATACGAGCCGGCTTCAAGCTCGATACCGACGAGGGAATACGTTCCCGCGATCTCTACGAAGCCACCGGAGCTACCTGGTTCCAGACGATGTGCCACCCCTACTGGGGGGGCATGGCAAAGGATCCCTCAGGAGGTGAGGTCGAGCTGGCCGTCAACGAGGGCGAGTACATCAACAGCAGCGACATCGACCGGCTCGGCTTCGCGCATTCGCTGAGAACGCCGGACGTGACGGTCCCGGATACCTGGACCGGCCCGAGCATGTTTTTCCAGAAGGGTTTCGCCCACGGCAGAGCCACCGCCCTCTACAACCGCTTCGATTCGGTGGAGGATGGCATAAGCCATCCCGTCGTAAAGGGCGGCGGCTACGGGATCAGCAACGAGGGGCTCAGGCGTGCCGCCCCCTTCACCTTCTCCTGGGTCGGCAGGGCGGAGGATCAGCAGTTCTACTTCTCCGGCCTCGACGGCGGCATACGAGGCATCTTCCAACCGAATCTGCGCATCGCCCACTACAAGGGGGCGGTCGCCGGCTCCGAGAAGAAGACCGCTGCCGGCCGTTTCCTCGGCGACATGTACCGCCTCATCCTCTTCCGGGCTCTGGTGGAGAAATGGGGGGTAAAGGAGAAGATCGATCCGATGCCGGGTATCTTCGCCGGATCCCTCGCACGAGCACAGGCGGTCTTCTCCCTGCTCTACAAGAGCTGTGAGTTCGCCTCAAGAGGCAACGCGGAGGCGGCAGGATTCCTCCTTGCCGAAGGAGCAGCGGAGCTATTGGAGCTCGAGGAGCGAATAGACGACGGTAGCGTGGGGCGTCTGGTGGACGAGGAGGCTGAGCATTGGAGGCGTTTCGTCTCGGCGGTTGAAAAGGTGGAGCCGAAAAAGGTACAAAAGACACTGAGAATAGAATAAACTCCACTAACCGGGGCGTGTATGGCGATCAGAAATCAGTGTCAACTCATCGTGTATCCGGACGGGATAGGCGGATGTCTCTCGTCCCTCAATCGTGCATTGCGAGACTACTTCGAAGAGCTCTTAGGAGGTGTGCATGTCCTGCCCTTCTTCCCCTCTTCCGGCGACAGGGGCTTCGCCCCGATGACCTACGACGAGGTCGATCCCCGATTCGGCGGCTGGGAAGAAATCGAGGAGATCGCCTCCCGTTACGATCTGATGGTCGATCTCATGTTCAACCACATCTCCCGGCGTTCGGAGTTTTATCAGGATTTCTTGAAGAGGAAGGACGAGTCGCCCTGGGCGGATCTCTTCATCCGCTACTCGGAGTTCTGGTCTGAGGGGCGTCCGACTCAGGAGGATCTGGACCTGATCTACACCCGCAAGCCCCGCCCGCCCTACATAGAAGAGGAGTTCGGCGACGGTTCGGTGGAGAAGATCTGGTGCACCTTCGACTACGAACAGATCGACCTCGACATCTATAAAGAGAAGACCAAGGAGTTTCTCCGCGGCTTCTTGCGGCGATTGCTCGAACGCGGCGCAAAAGCGATCCGTCTCGACGCATTTGCCTACACCACCAAGAAGCCGGGAACGAGCTGCTTCTTCATAGAGCCCGATGTCTGGGATTTTTTGAGACTCGCCGATGATGTGGTACGGCCCGCCGGAGGAGTTCTTCTGCCCGAGGTGCACGAGCACTACACGATGCAGAAGAAGATTGCCGACCAAGGCTACCACGTCTACGACTTCGCCCTGCCGATGCTCTTTTTGCAGGCCCACTACGACGGTACGGCGAAGAACCTCGCGCACTGGCTCTCGGTGTGCCCGCGCCGCCAGTTTACCACCCTCGACACCCACGACGGCATCGGCGTGGTCGATGTCTATGGTCTCATGACCGAAGAGGAGCTCGAGCGGACGAAGGAGAACGTCTACAGCCGCGGTGCGAACGTAAAACGGATCTACAACACCGCAAAGTACCAGAACCTCGACGTCTACCAGATAAACTGCACCTACTACTCGGCCCTCGGCGAGGATGATGCCGCCTACCTCCTGGCGCGGGCTGTTCAGTTCTTCACTCCCGGAATACCGCAGGTCTACTACGTAGGGCTGCTCGCCGGCCGCAACGACATCGAGCTCGTCGAGCAGACGAAGGTGGGCAGGAACATCAACCGCCACAACTACAGCCTCGAGGAAATCGCAGAGGAGGTGAAACGCCCCGTCGTGCAGCGCCTCTTCGAACTGATGAAGTTTCGCAACACCGAGCCTGCATTCGACGGCACCTACGAGCTGCTCGAGTCGCCGGACCATCAGCTGAGGATCCGCTGGAGTAATAGGAAGGCGGGCAGAGAGGGCCGCATTGCAGAGCTCGAGGCCGATTTTGATCGGACCGCATGTACCATCAGGACCGGAAGCATTGCCGAGGCCGCTGAAGAGAATCTTACCCCGGTTTTTGCCGTGGGGGAATAGGTTTTTCCCGCCCATTAGAGCTATATTCTTATTGTCCGGAGGCCTTGAAAATACCCGGGCAAGAGGAGGGCGATAATGGCGAAGGAAAAGAAGGGCCGGCAAAAGGGGGAGGAGAGTTCGCCCGGTGCGAGAGACGTACTCCTGAAGGAGCTCCGGTCTCTCATCAAAGAGATCGACGAGGAGGGGCTGCAGTTTCTCATCGAACAGGCGAACGTGCTCATCTACAACGCAAAGGTAGAGGAGCTCAATGCCCGGCGTGAAGAGGCGGCACACAAAAAGAGAGATACGGGGAAGAACGGCAAGAGCCGGTCCGCCAAAGAGAACAAGGACACCGACGAGACCGGATCCCAGGTATACTTCGAAGCGGGAAAGCACAGCGGCGGCTTCCTCATGGACATAGACGGTAACCGCTTCGTGATGGATCAGGAGGAGGTAATGAGTCTGGTGAGCATCGCCCAAAAGGCGCCCTCCCGAATAGAGGCCCAACGTCGACTCTACCGCTGGATAGAGGGTCATCGGGACGACATCCTCCTCGACGTAGATCTGCCTCCCGCGGGAAAGAGAATGCAGGCCCTCTACGAGAGGCTGCGAAGCGACTTCTCTATTAGGAAATGAGACAATATGAGATGGCAGCTTCAAACGGCAAAGAACAGGTTCTCCGAATTGGTACGGGAGGCGCGTCGAGGCAAGCCTCAGCTCGTGACGAAAAACGGCGAGCCCGTGGTATATGTAGTGGACTATGCTCAATATAGGGAACAGCTACATACCCAGGAGCACGACAAGAAGAGCATTCTCCTTGCGCGACCACACAAGGATATCGAGCTCTCGGTTGACCGAGACGTTGATTACGGACGAGAGGTGGAGCTTTGAGCTATCTCCTCGATACCTGTGTTCTCTCAGAGTTGTCGAAGCAGAATCCTGCTCCCCGGGTTCTACAGTGGTTAGAGTCGATTTCTCAGGAGGAGCTCTTTATCAGTGTGCTGACCCTCGGTGAGATCAGATACGGCATCGGAAAGCTGCCCGACGGCCGAAAGAAAAATGATCTTTTTCGATGGTTCGAATCGTTGTGGGAAGTGTACGAGCCTTCGACGCTGGAGGTCGGCAGCGAAATCGCCGTAAAATGGGGAGCGGAGAGAGCCCGCCTCGCAAAAAAAGGAAGGCTGGTCTCCAGCATCGACGGACTTATCGCCCTTACGGCGCTTCAGCACGACCTGTACCTGGTCACTCGAAATGTGAGTGATTTCTCCGTCTTAGATATCGAGCTCATCGATCCCTGGGCGGAGTAAAAGGCGAATCGTCCGGCACTCACACATCGGTCAGACGCCTCCGGCGGCGTCTTATCTCGAATCTACTCAGCTTCAATCTTCGAGTCGAAAGGCGAACTCCTTTATCACCTTGATATTTCGCCCGGGCGGGTGAAAACTCCACGAAGAGCGGATGGTCGAAACTACCTCCCGGTCGAGCATGCGGTGTCCCGAAGAGCCGG